>NZ_CAJPRT010000007.1 GCF_905373215.1 uncultured Campylobacter sp. | reverse complement strand
ATGAAAAAATCACTTTTAGTTTTGGCTAGTTTTGGCTTTGCGCTAAGTCTTAGCGCCGCAGATCTTTCAGATAGTTGCAAGGAGTACTTCGCAGATCTTGATAAGATGGTTGACACCTACAAACAAGCTGGTCAAGAGCAGCAGGTCAAGATGTATGAGGATCAAAAAAAGCAGTCTATGGATCAGATCAGCGCACTTCCTAAGGAGCAGCAAGAGGCCACTTGCAAACAAGCTAAAGAGATATTTAAGCAGATGATGGATCAGATGAAACAACAAGGCGCTATGAAATAAGAAGCCTTCTTTATTCGCGGCTAGTCTCGGCTAGCCGCTGCTTTAAATTTACCCAGACACAGGCGTTCGACGCCGACTTTAACTTCAAATTTTATCTTTTTCACACATAGCGCGTTTCTGCGTCTTGGTTTTAAACATACCGTCTTTTATCTCGCAGTTTTTTTGTGCCGCTGTTCGCAGCGTAAAATTTTGCAAACTTTGAAATTTTGCGATGCCTTTGTTTTGACTATACAGATCGCCTGCGCAGAGCGCAAGGAGAGCAGAGCGGTTAAAATTTTCCGCGGCAGTCGCAGCAATATCGCTAGCGGCGTTGTCGCATACGGTATAAATTTTATGCCTCGCCGCCACGCACAATACGCCGATGCCGTGGCGCGCAGTATAGCAGCATCTCGAAATTAAAATCAGCGCCCTCAATCAGCGCGTTCAAAGTAGAGGCGCTGTTCGTCGCATAGGCTAGAAAAGGGCGCATCGAAGTCCTGCGCCATCATACGAGCGGAGCGTTCGCGCGAGCGGCCGGGATCGGTGCGCTTCAAGGCTCGGGATTTAAAATTTTATTTTAACGGATAGTTTGGACGCAGGTGCTCGCGGAATTTTAAAATTTTAAGGATTTAAATTTATTGCGGCGCGGCGGCCTGCGCATGGGACCAGGGCGGTTATTCGCCGTCCTGCGCCTCTTCGGTGAAGCTAACGATGCGCGGCGCTGCGATGCGCGCGTAATCCTGTGCGTTTAGAATGATCGAGTGATCGAGCAAGCCCGCATTGAAAGCGATCTCTTCAAAGCGTCCGAACAGCGATGGATCGGCGATTAATAGCAGCTTGTCGTGGAAGCTAAAGGGCGGCACCGAGCCGATGACGCAGTCCGTAAGATCGCCCACTTCATCGGGGCTTACGAGCGACGCTTTAGTGCCGCCGAGCCCCTCTGCCAAGCGCTTTAGATCGGTTTTGTGATCTGCTGCGAAGACCGCTAGGACGTAGATCCTGCCGTTTCTGCCTGCGGGTTTGTCGCTAGGAAGCTTCAGTTGCTGTGGCACGTTTGCGCAGATTTGATCGGCGGTTAAAGTTAAATTTCCCGCGCAGGCGCCGTTTTCGCAGCCTTGAGCGGTTGCAACGGCGAAAGCATTAGGGTTTTGCGCGTCATCGGCGCTTGCTAAATTTAAATTTTGCGAAAAAGAAATTTGCCCGTCCTTAAAGCCCTTGATCGTGCAAACTAGCGCCTTTGCGCCTTGTCCCAGCTGCGTGCCGCGGATTTTGGCGACCTCGGCGGAGGTGCCCGCGCTTTCGTGAGCTACAACGCGGAAGCGCGCCCCCTGCTGCGTCAAAAGCTCTTTTAGACTTTCAAAAATTCTCTCTGACATTCTCTCTCCTTGTTTTTGCGAAATTATACTGAAATTTTGACCAAACGACCCATTGATGCCGAAATTCCATTCTTCGCCGTAGAATTTATCTCGCCTGCGCGCAAGCCGCCCATTGCGCGATGAAAAATCTATTGCGCGGCGGAAATTCCGCCACGCATAAGCTCGGTCCGCCCTGCTTCTTGCAAAATTATTTCATCTTGCGGATTTTGGGCTTTTTGCTCTCTACGAGCTCGTAAATTTTAAGCTCGACCTTAACGTCTTTGGGCGCTAAAATTCTAATTTCGCCCGGAGTGTAGAAAAAAGGCGCTCCAAGCTCATAATAGACCCATTTTTTTTGCTTCTCGGTTTTACACAGCATCAGCGTTTGAGCAAGCTCGTTGCCGCCGCTAAACTCGTAATAAAGCCCGTCCGAGCCCTCTTTTTGCTCTATTTTACCGCCGATCAGATACGCGTCGTTGCAGTCGGCTTCGATCTCTTTTGAAAAGACCGCTTCGACCTTAAACTGCTGCGGCGGCATCTTTGACGGCGTTAGCTCAAAGACGTTTAGCTGCTTTTGCGCCTCGCCGCCGAACAAAAACAGCGGCAATAGGAAAAATAAAACGCTTTTTCTCATTTTTTGCTCCTTAAAAAGATATTTTTATTCAAAATTCTAGCAAAATTTTTACTCATTAAACTGAAATTTCAATCGACTTTGTTTTTATCTGTAGCAGATAATATTTTTTAGCGCCTCCGTCTCCGGTTTTAACGCCTCGTTATCGGTTTTTTGCGCGGCGCTCTTTTTGTTTGCTAAATTTTTGCTAGAGCTTTGCGGCGACGGCTTTTCGTGCGAGTTTAAAGCCTTGACGGCGTTGCGCGATATTTCGCCCTGCGTCTGCACGGTGGAAATTTCGCCGCTAGTCCCGCCAGACTTGCTCGTGCGGTGGCTTAGCACGCTTTTGACGCGTATCTTTTCGCCTGCGTAAAACGCCTCGCAAAGCCCGTCTTGCGCCTCATAGTCCGTCACTTTGACGCTGCCTTCTTGAAATTTATAAAATTTCGCCCGTTTCGCTCTGCGTAGCTCCTCCGCCCCGCTCCATACGTCGCTCTGCGCGTCAAGATCCGCGAGCACAAATGCGCCGTCTGCCGCCTTATACATATTGCCGAGCCTTATCGGTATGCGTTCGCCACTCTTTTTGGTAAGCACGAAGCCGATCTTTTCGCCATCTTTTGGGTGCGGGCGGAACTGCTTGGAGAAAAACGCCGTGAAAAATGCGACCTCCTTGATCTCGCCGTCGGTGCCTAGGTATCTCGTCCAGCCTTCTTCGGGCACGTCGATCTCAGCGACGTCTCGCCCGTCTTTTGCGCCGCATTTTAAGCCCGCGCAGCCGCTAAGCGCTAATGCCGCAAGCGCGGCTAGAAATATGTTTTTCATATTTTCCCTTCAAATAAATTTTGGCTCAGAGCAGGGCGCCGCCTGCACCTCGGCGCGTAAATTTGCGCAAAATAGAGCGCGCTAGCTCACTCCGCGGGCTTAATTACGCTATCGCGTCTAAACACATATAAATCGTGCGAGATAAGCGGTAGCGCGGAATTTTAACGTCGCTCGGCGCCTTTTGCAAGTGCTTTGCGGCAAATCCGCCCAAACCTCGGGCGCGCGAAGCCCGTATTACAGGCTAAATTTATCAAGCCGACGTTGCCCAGATACGTAAAAATCGCTGTCCGCTCGCCTCAAACGAGCACTCCTGCCAGTCCCAGTCGTTCTCGCCGCCCATTGCGAAATTTCGAGGCTCGCCTGATAGAGCCGCCGCGCTCAAAGCAGCTGCTATACGCTCTTTCATAAAATCATCGGGCTTGCTCGGCGTAAATTTTTCAAATTTTATCTCGTAAAGGGAGGCGAGCCCAAAGTCTGCGCGTACGAGCTTGCCGCACTGCTGCGCGAACTCCGCCGCGCTGTATTCGTGCTTTGGGGCGTAGTACCAAACCTCCAGCTCCTCGATGCTTTCGCCCCTAAATTTTATGGATTTTATCATTTCGGCCCCCTTTTCGCTTGTCGCGGCGGTTTAAATTTCGTCGCTTAAATTTCATTTGCGCCCATACGGCGCAGGTCTTACGCGCAAGATCAAACTCTCGCTATTCGGCGCGAGCATGCCGTGCGGTCAAATTTAAATTTAATCCGCCGCGCTTCAAATTCAGACGCCGAAGTCTGCCCGCATCCCCTCTTTGCCCCTCGGCGTAAAATAGCAAACGACGTAGCAGAGTATTCGGTCCTTGCAGTCGTATTTGGCTTCGAGACCCTCGATAATGCGCGCAAATTCCTGCGGCGGCTTGTCCTCAAAGGCGCCTCGCAGCTCCTCTGCGGCTATGTGTTTCGGACTAAGGAGCAGATATGTCGCGCCGCCGTCCTCATCCTCGCTTATCGCGCGTAAAATTTCATCGCTCGCGCGAACCCGCCAATGTTCTTTACCGTCCCACTCGCGCAGGCTTAAAAACGTCGTGCCGCCGTCAGCGTCCAAAGCCTTTTCGTTTGGAATTTGAGCGCGTAAGGCGCCTTCATTTAAGCTCTCCTCGCTCGAAACCTCGATAAAAACGTCCGTGCCGAGCAGATAGCTGGTCCGCTCAAACTCGCTTTCGTACTCCCGGCCGTCAAATTTAGCGGCAAATTCGCGCACTCGCTCGTCCGCTTCGCAGCCGAACATCATCGCGTCGCTATCTGAAATTTTAACGATATAAGGCTCGTTCATGAGGTTTTTCAAATTTTATTGCGGCTCGCATTTTCCGTAAACCCACTCGCGAGTTTCGTTTAGCTTATACTCGCCGTCCTTTAGAAAATACTGCTTGCTGCTTTTGATCGCGTTTTCGCCCGCGGCTATGTAGTCGCCGATGAAGCCGCGATCCAGGACGTCGTGCGCTAAAATTTCAGGCTCAAAGACGTTTTGCGTCCTTTGCGTCTCGCGCCATTTGCCGCTCTCATCAGGCTCGCGCAGGATGATCGAGATGTTATTGCCCGCCTCGTCGTAGTCGTAGATGTACTCGTACTGCTTGCCATCGGAAGCCGTGCGATTTTTTATCACGTTGCCGCGCGCATCATAGCCAAACTCGTTTTCAAACACGACCTCCCAGCGCTGCGACTCCTCGCGCCAAAGCTCGGTTCGCTCGCGTAGAGGCCTGCTCTCCTCGGTCTCCTCGTGCACGTTTTTGTAGTACTCTCTCCACTCGTTTTTTGCGGAGTCCCAGCGCGATCTTAGCTCGGTAAAACGCCTATACTTAGGCTCGATCTTGCGCAAGATCTTTTCATCGCGCTGCCATGTGTCGTCCTTCCATATAAAATTTATCTCGCTGCGCGTCCCGTCCGCCGCCGTAAAGACGGTATGTTTTGTAAGCGGCACCCATTTACCGCGCCACGCGTAGCCTTCGGAGCCCGCGTAAACGTCGCCGTTGTAGTGATATATCGATTTTTCGTACGGCATCCATTTTTTCGCTTTGGCGTTCCATTCATAGATCGCTACGAAATTGTTTTTGTCGCTTTCATCGACAATCCTTTTTGTAAGGTGCGTCGGCGTCCATCTGCCCTTTTTTAGCGTGAAATTTTGTAAAATTTCCGTTTTGCCCTCGCGCTTTTCGACGGCTTTTTCACCCTCGTATGGCTTGCCGTCCTTTTGCAGGCTGAAATAAATTTTTGAGCCGTCCTTTGCGATCTCCTGCTTGCTTATCGCCGTTTCACGAAATTTGTTTGTATTTGCGTCCCAGTCATATTCGACATTTTCGATCTCGCGCTCGCCGCTTTCGTCAAATTTGCTAAAGCTTTTCGATACGGACGCTCCCTCTTCGCTGCTTTTTTTGTAGATTTTTTCTAGGCGGCGGGTTTTGGCGTCGTAGTTTTGGCTCACTTCATATTCGTAGCGCGGCACGGCGCCGCCTTCTGTTTTGTAGCTCGTCTTTTGCAGGCAAATTTTATTCGCCGCCGCGTGTTTTGCTGCCGCCTCGGTCGCGCCCGCAGGCATCGCAAGCGCTAACGTCGCCGCTAAAATAGAGCCTGTCAAAACTGCCGTCCGCACCCTAAAGGCGCCTGCCGAAATAATCGCTCGCGCCTTTAAATTTAGCGCCGTAAAATCTGCCGCATCCTGGGGTGAAATTTTAAAAACACCTCTCATGACCGCTCCTTTATCTGAATTTTAAATCGCGGGGCTTTCGAGCTCATACACGACGTCCTGTCCGCCCTCTACGCTTAAAATGAAGAGCGACTCGCCCTTGATCGCGATAGCGTGCATATCGCCGACGGCAGGCAGCTCGTAGGCATCCACCGCCCTCATCGTCTCTGCGTCCACGACGAGTAGGGTGTTGTAGTTTTTGCTAAGCGCTAGAATTTTGCCGTTTTTCACGTCGGCGCCGGTGATGTAGTAGTCGTTTAAATCGCGTCCGTCTTTTAGCTCGAGCCCTGCGCTCGGCTTTAGGACGCTCTCGGCGCTTAGGGTTTGATCGTTTTTATCGACCTTTATGACGACGACTTTTTTTGAAACCTCATTCGGCACGGAGAACATATACATAAACTCGCTTGCGGGGTCGCTTGCGATCGATAGGACGTAG
Source organism: uncultured Campylobacter sp. (assembly GCF_905373215.1). Lineage (GTDB taxonomy): Bacteria > Campylobacterota > Campylobacteria > Campylobacterales > Campylobacteraceae > Campylobacter_B. The sequence continues at coordinate 108,550 of NZ_CAJPRT010000007.1, read as the reverse complement.
GCCTTTTTTGCCCTGACGGTTAGCACGACGGGGCGATCTCTATACCACGAGGTCTTTAGCCCGCCGCTGCTTTCGCGGAAGGTGTTCCACTCTTTAAATTTATCGATCTCGCCCTGCGGCGCTTTTTCCACCGCCCAAAGGGTCTTGTTGAAAGCGGTCGTGATGAGCTTGCCGTCTGCAAAGGTGCTATCGACGCTGTATCTGATGTCGTATCCGTTCGGTTTATCTAGGATCGCGCGGTGCGTTATGTTTTGCAGGCTGCCGTCTAGAAAATACACTCCCGCAGCCGTCGAGACGACCGCGAACTCATCGTTTGCGGCGTCGTATGCGAGCCCGCCTGCGTTTCCTTGACCGAAGATCCCGGTCGCTTTAAACGCAAGCGGTTTTTTGCTTTTGATCTTAAGGGCGGGTTTTAAATTTTTCACGGCGCCGTCGTTTGGATTTTCGTTAAATTTAAACGCCCCTTCCTCTAAAGCGCCGGCGATGTGCGGCATCTGTACTTTGTTTTTGCCCGTAAGCGAAAATGGTCTTTGCAGCCTCGTCCAAATTTGAGCGGTCCATTTATCGCTCGCTTGAGCTAGATTTAAGCTTATCCTTTCGGGCTCACCTTTGCCGCTAAAAGGCGGAACGCCCGTGGAGAAGAAGGCCTGAAAGGCGTTTGAGACGATGACGGCGAACGAGATCGCGACGATTGCGGTCGTGTATGCGCTAAAGGGGTTAAAGCTTTCGCTCTGCTCGTCTAGGTTTTGAGCTTTCGGCGCAAAAAGCAACATCACGGGCATTACCAAAACGACGGCCCAGTACACGAATGCGCCCCACGTGTAGGTGTGCGCGCCGAAGATCGCGTCGCCAAAGCCCATCCCCACGTCCCACGCAAAGCCGTCGAGCGAGGTGTGGCGGATACTCATAAAAAGCCCGTATGCCGCGCAGATGAAGACCGCCGAGACGTATTTGATCTTGGCTCCGTAGCGCAAGATGAAGATGCCTAAAACGCCGATTAAGATCATGCCGATGCGCTCGAACCAGCATAACGTGCATGGGCTCTCGCCCACGACGTATCCGAGGTAGATGTTTGCGATGCCTACGGGGATAGCAAGGATCAGTAAAACCGCCGTGGTCATCAGTAGGTTAAATCTCTTCTGCATAGCGCCCTCCTAATAGCTTCCGAAGGGCAGCACGGAGGTAAAGCTCGCGATAAAATACATCGCAAAGCATAGTGCTGCGCCGAGCACGAAGAGCCTAAAGGCAACCTTTTCTTTCGCAGGCTTTCGCCACACCAGCCATACGGCAGCCGCTAGCAAAACAAGGATCAGTAGTTCCATGTCGTTCTCCTTATCGTGAAAATAGTTATTGAATGGTAATGCAGCTAGGATAAAATTTTACTTAAATTTTAATATTACCTATGAAAATTTATATATTTTTGTAGCGATACGTATTTTGAAACTATATATCAACGGATAAAAAATGATCGATTAAGATAAATTTGAGCCGCGATGCGTGAGGCATGAAGCGATCGATCATCCTAGGCTTAGCCGCTCCGCGATCTTATATTTAGTATAAAATTTTAAAATTTTGATGATTTTGCCGCTTCGGCTGCGGCCTTAAAAAAAGCGTCGCGGCGAGAACTATCTTTGCAAAGCGACGGGGAGGGAGTATCGTTAGCGAAGCGGCAGCGAGTATTTTGGCTATGCGACGGGACGTCTTTAGCGGCGAAAAGAGCAAAAGCGCCATCGTCGTATAGAGCCGAGCCCTAAATTTAAGCTGGGCCGTAAAATTTAAAAGACTAGAGCGGTCGCCTGCGCAAAAGCGAATGTATAAATTTGACGCGCGCTCTTTTGGCATTGGGCAGCGTAAAATTTCATCGCGCCTCTTTGCCGCTAATTTACGATTTCATTCGCTCCGCTTTATATCCTCGCTCGAAAAAATTCTCTCACCTTCGTAAATTTTCTCATAGCGGCTTAGCTTGCCCTCTTTGAAATAGCCGATGAAATAGCTCGCCGATTTTTCGGCCTGCTCTTGCGAAATTTCATCGTAGAGGCGGGCGGGCCCCTTTGATTTTTGTTTGTGCAAGCACGAACAGCTGCGAAAATAGCGCTTTTTGATTTTAAAATTTTGCGCCTCGTCGCCTTGCTCGTCTGCGCGCTTTGTTGCGTTTGTTTCGCTACTTTGCTGGCCTGTGAGCGCCAGATCCTCTCTTTCGCCGCCTTGCACCGTCTGTTTTTGCTCGCTTGCCGCGCCGTGATCTTGCGCTGCTACGGCGCCGAAACAGATACTCGCCGAAATTAAAACCGAAATAGCCGTTCTTGTCGCTCTGGGTAAAACCATTTTCATCCTCTCCTTTTGCCGCCGCTGCGTACGGACCTGCCGCGGCGTAGGATTTAAATTTTAAAATTTACGCGGCGCACTAATACTTCCGCGCTAGCTAAATTTAATCGCGGCACTCGCACGAATATTGCTCGTCCGCTAAATTTAACTGTAAAGCTCGCGCGACGCCACATCCGCATAAATAGCACTGCGCCTGCTAAATTTAACCGCGACGTTCGCGCAACGCCGCGCAGATAAAATTTAGCCGCGAAATTTTACCTGCGCATCTTCAAACGCTACTTTATCTTTTTATATTTCCACGTCTGCTCCGTTATGAGCTCGGACTTGCCGTCTTTAAGCTTAAATTCCTTAAAGCTCGTTATCGCGTAGATACTAGGCATCTCAAACATCATCAGCGCGGCTCCGTATCCCACGCTATCGGCTGAGATTGTAGTGTCGTAAGTGGCTTCCGAGCGCCCGGTTTGCACCCATTTGCCGCTCGCGTCAAGCTTGTAGATATCCATCGCCGTATTGCTGCCGTGCTCGTCGTAGCTATAGACGTATTTGCCGCTGCTGGAATTTGATTCAAAGCTTTGCACGAGCGGGCGCTCGCCCGATTTATCGTAAATTTCGCCGTTTGAGTAGCTTTTGACCCAATCTTTAAGCTGCTCATCCCACAGATACGAGGTCATATTAAGATCCGCGCCCTTCTTGATAGCGGTCTGTTTGCTCATATTATCCCACGTGCCCTTCTCGTCGTTCCAGATGAAGCTCGTAACGACCTCCTCGCCCTTTGCGGCATCCAGCTCATGCTTACTCATCGTCGCGTTTTGCCACGCGCCGTTTTGGAAAGTGCTGCGGATCTGCTCGTAGCTGCCGTTTCGATCGCCGTTAAGCATCTCTCGCTCGCTGTTTTGCCACGCGCCGTTTACAAACTCATAGGTTACGTATCCGTTCATCTCTCCTGAGCCGTCGTAGAAAATTTCGGTCTTATCTTTGGGCTGCCAGCTCTTGCCGTCCCATTTGAAGCTTATCGTAAGCTCCTCCTTATCCCACGCGTTTCTTACGGATCTGTTCATGCTCTCTTTATGCCATTTGCCCTTTGCGAGCTTATATCGCACATCTTCGGTCGCGTTGCCGTCGTAGCTGGAGACGGTTTTGCTCGCATTGCGCGTGCCGTCATCCGCTATCGAATTCGTTTCGCGCGTCGTGATGCCGTCTTTGACGCTTTCCGTGTAGTCTTCTATTTTTTTCCACTTGCCGCTTTTAAGATCGAGGTTAAATACTTCAAATTTAACCATTCCCCCCTTTTCATCAAAGTAGCTGATCTCTTTGTAGCTAGAGCCTAGGCCGTCCGAGGAGTTCGTATCTCTTACCTGCTCCAGCTTGCGCGCCGCCGCATCGTAGCTTAGATACGTGCTCTCCTTGCGCCCTCCGAGTGAGCCGTAGCTCATGCTTTGCACCATATACTCATACTCCTTGGCAAACGCCGCCGTACAGAGCAGCGCAAGTATCGTAGCGAGCTTTTTCATCCTCTCTCCTTGGAAAAAATTTTGATAATTATATAATGTTCGTATATAAAAACGGATAAAATTTCACCGCGCGGCTAAATTTAAAAAACTCGGGCTTTGAAACGGCGGCAGCGGAATTTTATGTCGGTTAGTCGGAATTTTGCGCAATTTTTTGGATTGGAATTTTAAATCATCGGGCGGTTGGAATTTTGCGTGAGTTTAAGCGGCCGAAATTCCGCGCGATCTGCTTTTGAAATTTTACGAGGGCTTTCGGCGGAATTTTGCGCGGACGGCGGCTATTTAAATTTTAATCCAAACCGTTGCAAAAGCGGCACGAGCCTCAGTCGTCTGCGTAAATTTTAAAATTTTATAAATTTGGCGCCGCCTCGCTGTCGCGCTATGTCCGTGCCGAATACATCTGGCGGGAGCGGTAAAATTTTAACCGCCGCCTAATCCTGCAAAAATTTCTTATCGATCAGATCGTAGTTTTTATACAGCCTGCGCAGCTCGTCTCGCACCTCCATCAGCGCAAAGCCGAGCAGATTTTGCCCGCGCCACGCGCTCGGACGACTTGCGTTTTCGCTCTGCTGCCCAAGGCCGATACCCCAAATTTTATCCAGCGGGCTGGCCTCAACTAAAATTTTATCTCCCGTCGCGAGCAAAAAGCGCATCATCGCGGGATTTTGCGTAAATTTATAGTAATTGCCGCTTAGCACGACGCTGTAGCGCACCTCGTCCCAGAGCCGCTCATCAAAGCCCCGCACCTGCCTGCCGAGCGCCTTCATCTGCTTTGCATCGCGGCTCTGCATTATCTGCGCCCGCGTCTGCTCGTCGTCGAATATTTGCGCTTTACTCGCCATCATAAACTGCTCGGCGCATAGATACTCATCGGCATCTACGGCAAAAGGCGAGCTCTGCCACTGCCCGAGGCAGGATTCGTCCGCGGCCGCATCCGGCTTGTAGAAAAATATAAATTCGTGCGCTTCGGAAGAATTTATTAGCGAGGTTTTGTCGTATTTCGCCGCTCCGTCGCGCCGCCAAAACGGCAAGCCCTCGCGGTAGAAATCGTCCATATCGTCCGTAAGATCGCCCCTAAGCTCACCATGCTCGCTAAATTCCAAATTTTGTAGCTCCGAGCAGCATCTGTCGCCGCCATGCGCGCATTTTACGCGCTCATTTTCAGACGTCTCGTCCAGCTCGTCCCAGCCGCCGTAGTGCCAAAAGCAAGGATAGGGGAAGGCCCGTGCATACGCCCTTTGCACCGCTTCATCCAGCCGCTCGAACCAGTGCCAAAATTTAAATTTATAATCCTCTGCCGCGCCCATCCGCCAGCCGAGCGAAAACTCGCTAAGAGCGGGGTATTTGATCCACGGCGGCGGCATCACGTTTTTTAAAATTTCGCTCACGCCTTTTCCTTAAAATTTTATTTTGAAGCATAGCTTGAAATTTGCCCAAATTTAGCCTGCGAGCTGAAATTTAGGCAAAATACGGCTAAGCTAGCAAGGCTTGCCCGACTAAATTAGCCGCAAATTTAGTCGCAGAAGCGCTCGTCAGTGCGGTATTTCTTGCGCTCGGCGATGTAATCGGCTCTGTTTTTCGGATCGGCGAAATACTGCTTTTGCTTCTGCTGATCGGCTTTGAGCTTTTCTATCACTTCCTTTAGAGCCGCCTTGCGGTCGCTAGCGATGGATGGGAATTTATCCGAAAATATCGCTTTGTACGGATGATCCTTTACCCAATCGACTGCCTTTTCGATTATGATCTGCTGCTTGTCGATGTCGCAGAATGCGTAGGGGTTGATCACGTCGCCCGCAAGGTGCATGAAAGCGGAATTTGCCTCGACCGTCTCTGCAAACATCGCGCCGCTGACGTCGATTACTGAGGCGAAGGAGATGAAGCGGTATTTGCCTGCGTAGAACCAAAACACCGCGTCGTCCTTAAGCCCTAGATCATAAGCGCGTGCAGCGACGGTCATCAGCGTGGTCGGAGCGACCATGTCCGGGGCGTCCTCGATGATTTTGATCGCCTTTTTTAGGCTCGCCACGTCGTTTTTCATCAACAGATCGTCGATCGGCTCGTAAACATGCACATATTCGGGCTTACCATCCTTGGCCGAATAAAACGGCGAAACATAGATGTCGATCGAAGTGATTTTTTCTACCTTGTCCTCGCCCTGGGCGCTCAAAGTCGCCGCCGCCGCCGCACACAGCAGTAGTGAACGAAATTTTTTCATGGTCTCTCCTTTGGCTAAATTTTTATAAATTTCCTCGTAATTATACCTTGAAATTTAAGAGCGGAGCTTGATTTTTAACGAATATATTTTTGCGGAATTTTAATTTTTGCAGCGGCTCTATTTTCTTTTGATTCGGCTTTAGCGCGACGCTTTGCGTAGTTAAATTTAACGTCGTTAATCGTAAAATTTAGCTCGCTCACGCAAATTTTATAAATTTTGGCGCCTTTTAAAAGAGCTAAATATTCGCCGTTTCCGTACGAGCCGCAGCCCTCATTTTTGTTATTTTTCGAGCCCTCTGCGCCGAGAAAATTTAGGCTGATTTTTCTGTCGAATTCTAGCGTTTCGCCTTTAAATTTAAACAAAAATAGCTCATCTTTGTCGTTATCAGCGAGGCAAAACAGCACGCTTCGCTCATCCAGCGCGAAGTCGCGGCTCGCAAAAACATAATCGCTCTTTGAAAATTCTAGCTCGCACGTTTCCATAGCCGCGGAGCCCGGTTTATAAGAACTGATTTTTGGAGTATACGCCGCAACTTGCCCGTCCTTGATACGCACGAAATCAAAACCACTGCAATAGTGCGCATAGCACGCGCCGCCAAATAGATTTATCGCGTAGCAGTCGTGAATCCGGCTGAGGTCAAATCCATAGAGCTTTTCGCCCGCCTCGTTCCAAACGGCGAGTTCACACTCGTCTCCGCCGAAGTTGCCGAAGAGCCCGTCGCCAAAATATGAAACGTAGAGCCGCCCGCCTTGCGCTATGATCTTTGCTATGCCGTCGCCCACGCAAATTTTGCCCGTCCGGGCGCCCAGCTCATCGATAAATTTTAAATTTTCCTCGCCGCGTTTTAGCTTCTCATCGTAGCGTGAGCGAGCGTTTAGTAGCGCCCAACGGCTTGGAAAATCCACGGGCACGGCGAAGTGGTAGCCGTTTTCGTCCGCGTCGGTTTTTATCTCGCGCAGCCGCCCGTCTTGCATAAATTTGATGACGTATTCGCCCGCATCCTCGCATAGAAAATATATCTCGCCGCGCTCGGTGATGCCGATGCTGACGAGCTCTCGCGCCTCTTTTGGCGCCAGTTCGTAGCAAGGGGTTAAATTTAACCGCGATTCTTTGATTTTAATAGACTTTGACATTTTGATTTTTCAAATTTTACCGTTACAGCTCTTTCGATCTGTAATCGTAGCTGAAATCTTTCGGCGAGTAGTAATTAAGCGTGTTGCCGTCCACTTCGCCGTAAGGATAGCCAAAATTATTGATCGGAAATTGCGCCGGGCGCGGGCTTAGCGTGAAGTCTCTGCCGTAGTTAAAGCCGATCCAGCACATCTCCCAGTTACCAAATAAATACTCGCGGATTTTAGCGAGCTTGCTGTCGTCATTGCTTAGCTTCTCGCCCAGGCGCACTTTCGTAACGTCTGCGGGATCGACCGGGATCCAGCCGTGGCCTTTTAGATAAAATTCCGCCCTACAGTGCTGCGCGCCTGAGATATGGCTGACGCCGTCTTTAGGCGCGGCGCCCATTTGAGCACTAAATCTCGACGCGCCGACGCGGATGCCAAACATCTCTCTTGCGGCGATGCCCTGCGCGCGGCAAAGTGCAACGAAAACGCTATTTATGTCGGTGCATTTGCCACTTAACTTGCCGCTACTTAAAATTTGCTTCACGTCCCCTAGCCCGCAGCCTAGCACGCTGTTATCGCGCTGCATAGTGTTTGCCACCCACGTATAAATCGCACGCGCCTTTTCCAGATCACCCTTGATGCCGCCTGTGATCTCGTCTGATTTTTGCTTGACGACGCCGTCGATTTGAATCTGCGTGCTAGGCTCTAAAAACTTCGCTACCTCGGGGTTAAGCTTTTCGTTCGGATTAAATTTTACCTTGCTAAAGTCGGTATTTCGCTCAAAGGTCTCGACGCTAAATTTAATGTTTAGCGTGGGCTTTGTCACACCGACGTAGCCAGCATAGAGCGTCGGAATTTCGCCATAGTCCACGGACGGATCGTTGAAATTGCCGTCAAATTTTATGTCGCTTACCTTTTGATATTCCGTGATAAGAGGAAGCGATATCCAAAGCCGAGTCTGCTTACCCTTCTCCAAAATTTCGTGATTTAGCGATAGCCCGAAAGCTCTCTTTTTGCCAATGACTTTTTCCCCGCCCAAAATGGTACTCGGAGTTGCCATAACGGCGCCTAAAATCGCAGTGTTTCTTAAAAAATCGCGTCTTTGCATGAAATGCCTTCAAAATAAAATGGCTAAGCCTTAGCCCTAATTACGCGTGGATTTTAGCCTTTTGCGGCTTTGAAATCGCTAAATTTAAAATTCCGCTCGCTTTAAAATTTTAGAATTTTGCCCGCTCTGGAATTTTAAAATTTCAAAATTTCGTTTTAAGACATAGCGCGAAATTTCGCCAAAGCGGGCATGATAGCCCGCAAACTAGGCGTGCAGGCAGTATGTATCGGCGGCACAAGCAAAACTACGCAAAAAGCGCCGCTGTCGCAAAGCCAAGCGTGCGCTTCGATGAAACGGTTGAGCTTCGACGAAGCGCGGCGGCTTAGCTTAAGCAAAATGCGGCGGTAAAATGCAAGCCACTAGAGGATTAAATTTCGCGCGAAAAATACTCGTAGATAAAATTTTTAGGCGAGTACGGATCTTTCGGCGTGCCGCCCACTTCGCAATACGGATGCGAAAAAATTTCGATCGGAACGTGCGCTGGGCGCGGATTTAGCACGATTTCTCGAGCGTAGTTAAAGCCCAGCCAGCACGGCTCCCAGTTACCGAAAAGATATTCGCGTACCCGCGCCAGCTTAGAATCATCCTCGCTTAAGCCTTCGCCCAGCCGCACCTTCGTAACGTCCGCGGGATCAACCGGGATCCAGCCGTGGCCTTTTAGATAAAATTCCGCTCTGCAATGCTGCGCGCCGGAAATTTCAAGCGCATTGCCGCTTAAGGCGCCCATGACACCCATTTCAGGCGAAAATTTCTGCGCCGCGCCCGTACGGATGCCGTAAATAGCGCGCGCAGGAATGCCAGCTGCCCTGCAGAGCGCTACGAACACGCTATTTATATCGGCGCATTTGCCGCTTAGCTTGCCGCTGCTTAAAATCGCCGCTGCATCGCCGCTGCCGCATGCGATCACGCTATTATCGCGACTCATATTTTTTGCGACCCACTCATAAATCGCGCGCGCCTTTTCCAGATCGCCTTTAAGCGAGCCGGTGATCTCGTCTGATTTTTGTTTTGCAGCGCCGCCTACCGGAATTAGCTTTGAAGGCTTTAAAAACTCCTCGATTTCAGGGCTCAAGCGCTCGTTTTCATTAAAGCTTACCTTGCTAAAATCAGTGTTTCGCTCTGAAATTTCAATATCAAAGCTAAGCTCAAAATAATCGTCATCTTCGCCTACGACGCCTTGCTCGCCGTATTTGCCGACGCCCGCTCTTGCCTCTTTATCGGGTGCGAAGCGCGCGTAGTACGTGCTTATATGATCTCCGCAGATAGCCGATTCTTGCGCATTTGAGCGGGCGTGATATTCGCCAAGCAACCTCTGATACGGCTCTTGCAGCACTAACGGCAGCCAAAGCCGCACCTCTGCGCCACCACTTGAAATTTCGTGATTAAACCTGAGACTAAATTTTCTCGTTTTTGCTTCTTGCATTTTTGCTCCTTTGCTTGAATTGCAAGTCGATTTTATCTCTTTGCGCCTTAAAATGGATAAAATTTTATGTTAAAATGGCGCTAAATTTTGAAATTTTAGGATTAAAAATGGATCTGCAAAAAATCAGAGACGAGAACTTTAAAAAGCTGCAAAGCGGGCAAAACTGCGAAATTTTAAGCGCGATCGAGGCGCTGCAAATAGGCGAGTGCTGCTGCGAGTGCGGCGACGTCGTGCGCGCAAGCTTCAACGCTAGCGCGGAGCAAAGAGATGAAATTTCGCGTATCGCGCGAGCGCTAAAGCCGTGGCGCAAGGGGCCTTTCGCGCTGAATGATCTTTTTATCGATACCGAGTGGCGAAGCTTCGTGAAATTTAACCTGCTACGGCCGTTTTTAGATCTGCGCGGCAAAACCGTCGCCGACGTGGGCTGCAACAACGGCTACTACATGTTCCGCGCAAGCGCTCTAAAGCCTGCGCGGCTTGTGGGATTTGACCCGAGCGCGCTATTTTACCTGCAGTTTCGCTTTATCGAGAAATTCCTCCGCAGCGGCGCGAAATTCGAGCTTTTGGGCGTGGAGCATCTGCCGTTTTACGAGCACAAATTCGATACGATCTTCTGCCTCGGCGTCATCTACCACCGCAGCGACCCCGTAAAGATGCTAAAAGATCTACGCACCTCGCTAAATGCGGGCGGCGAAGTGTTTTTAGACACGATGTATATCGAAGGAGAGGGCGATTTTGCGCTGTGCCCGAAAAACAGCTACTCGAAAATTTCAAATATCTACTTCGTCCCGACCGTCGGCGCGTTGCAGAATTGGTGCGAGCGGGCGAAATTCAGAGATTTTGAAATTTTGGCTCAAAAGCCCACGGATGCTAGCGAGCAGCGCAAAACAGAGTGGATCGACGGGCAAAGCTTGGAGAATTTTCTAGATCCGCACGACAACTCGCGCACAATCGAGGGCTATCCCGCCCCGAGGCGTATCTACGTGCGGCTTCGGGCGTGATTTGCATTTCTAAAAACGCGTAAAATTTTACTGAATTTAATCAGTTCGCGGGGAAAATTTTGCATTCGACAGAGCGCGGAATTTAGCTAAATTTGGCGGACTCGAGTCGGATTGGATCGCATTGTAGCGGCCAGGGTCGGTACGGCGGCGCAAATTTTAAATTTCGCCTTTTGCGCTACGCTTTACACGCACGGCAGCACGAATTTTAAATTTTGCTTTTGCGTTACGCTTTGCGTCTTGCATGCGCAGCGGCGCGAAATTTTGCTAAATTTAATCAAGCGGCGGTAAATTTTAAAATTTTATCTGCGCAGCGCATGCTGGTGCAGGCATCGTGCGAACGCAGCGCAAAATTTAACGCCCGCAGCGGCAAATAAAGCGGTAAATTTCGGCGCCTGCAATGCGAGTCAAGCGGCATCAATTCCAGTGCCCGCGAGCAAAGCGGTATAAATCTCGAACGCCGACCAGCTTTACACCACTTCACCGCTCTTTGCGCGACGAAGCGCGGTTAAATTTAAACTATCAGCGCTTTAAAAGCTGCAAAAAATATTTTAAATTTTGCCTCTCGGCCTGCAGACTCGTATTCGGACCGTGTCCGGGATATAGCGCAAAATCGCCCTTTATCTGCAAAATTTTATGCAAAGACTCTTTCGTCTGCGCGCCGCTTGAAAAGGGAAAATCCCACCTGCCGATAGAGCCTTTGAATATGACGTCGCCGCTAAAAATCACGCCGCCCACTTCGATCATACAGCTGCCCGGCGTATGTCCTGCAAAAAGGCTAAATTTAACGTTAAAGCCTGCTATTTCAAAGCTTTGCTCCTGCCCTTTTACGAGTACATCAGCTTCTATGGGCTCGGGCATCGTCTCAAAAGGATCCGCCCGCAGCATAAAAGCGTCGCTTTCGTGGATATAAATTTTAGCGCCCGCCCTTTGCAGCTTCGCGTCATCATAAACATGATCGAAATGCCCATGCGTATTCAAAACCGCGGCGATCTTTCCCGTATTTTGCATCACCCAATCAAAGCTGCCCTGTCCCGGATCGATCACCAGATCGCCCTGCTCGCCCTTTAGAATGTAGCAGTTCGTCACGTATTCACCGAAAGCTTTTTTTAAAATTTGCATTTAAATCCTCCTTTTAAGCTTAAATTAAAGCCGTAATTTAGCCAAAAATAGTTAAAATTCGCGCAATTTAACGTAAAATTTTAAGGCTAAATATTATGTTTTTGGACGATTTGCTGCCGCAACTGACCGATTTTTTATCGGAGAGACTCGATGAGACGGGCGCGAACGCCTTTGTAGTAGGCATCAGCGGTGGGCTTGACAGCGCCGTGGTTTCCGCGCTTTGTGCACTTACTGAGATCCCTACTTACGGGCTTATCCTGCCTAGCGCGGGTTCAAATTTAGAAAATATGGCAGACGGCATCTTTCACTGCGAATCCTTTAATATCCCCTACGAAATCCAAGAGATCGCGCCGTTTGTAGAAAATTTTACCGCTTTAAATCCTGGCGCAAGCGCTCTTCGCATCGGAAATTTCGCTGCGCGAATACGCATGAGCTTGCTTTATGATTACAGCGCGGCTAAGCGTGGCGTAGTCGTAGGCACGAGCAATCTTAGCGAGAGGATGCTAGGCTACGGCACGATCTACGGAGATCTAGCCTGCGCATTTAATCCGATCGGAGAAATTTTTAAAAGCGATCTGTTTAAATTCGCAAAAATTTTATGCATAGACGATGCGATCATCAAAAAAGCCCCAAGCGCCGATCTATGGGAAAACCAAAGCGACGAACGTGAGCTTGGATACAGCTACGAGATTTTAGATAGCGTGCTAAGAGATATTTTTTCGCACGAAGCGCTACGGACGAAATTTCGCTCAGGCGAGCGAATAAACGCAAACGATCTAAAATATCTGCAAAACTCGCGCCACAATCAAGAGCTGGTAAAATTTATCGTCCGTAGAATTCTTAAAAATAATTTTAAGCTTCGCGCGCCCGCGGTTGCTCGCATAGAGCCCGCACACTAAGGAGAGATTTATGAAAGAGATACCGTTTTATAAGGCTCAAATCGATAAAAAAGAGGAAGATTTAATTAAAAGCGCCCTTTATAACAGCGATATAAGATATAGCGAAATTTTTGAAGAGGATATTTGTAAGTACTTCGGCGTAAAGCATGCCGTATCGACTACGAGCGGCACGACGGCGCTGCATCTGGCTCTTTGTGCAATGGATATTAAGCGCGGAGATAAAATTTTATGCTCCGTAAATTCCTTCCCCAACGTTGCCGAAGTGATCCGTCACTTCGACGCAGAGCCCGTTTTCGTAGATATCGATCCGATAAGCTTTAACATCACGAGCGAAAGCCTTGCTCGCACGATAGATCAAAACCGCCACAAGAAACTAAAATGCGCTTTCATCTCGCACATCGCAGGGCTTGCTGCGGATATAGACGCCATCAGCGAGGTCGCCAAAAGCGAAAATATCATCCTTATAGACGATGCGTGCCGCGCTATGGGCGCTACCTATAAAGGCGCAAAAATCGGAGCGCTTAAAAGCTCGCTCATATCGTGCTTTCAGATCAATCCTCAAGCGCAAGACGCGATCTCTACGGCGGGTTTTTTCGTCACGAACGACGATGAGATCGCAAACGCCGCACAAATTTTAAGAAATGGCGGCATCGTAGGGGACGCCTTTTACAAAGACGGCAACATGTCCTTTACCTACGACGTCGATCGCATCGGTCAAAAATACGATCTTAACGCCATAAATTCCGCCTACGCGATCGCCCAGTTTGAAAAAACCGACGCCTTTATAAAGCGCCGCAAGCAGATCGCCGCAGCCTACCGCGAACAGCTCGCAAACTGCCCGCACGTGACGCTTCCAAGCGACAGCGAGGAGCATATCTACACTCAATTCATCGTAAAGATCGACAAAAATCGCGACGATTTCGCCAAAGCACTGATCGCGCGCGGAGTAAGCGTATCGCTGCACTACGTGCCGGTGCATCTGCTAAGCTACTATAAAAGCAAATATAATTACAAGGTCAATGATTTCCCGAATGCGCTTAAAAACTATCAGCAAATTTTATCCCTGCCGATCTACACGGCGCTTAGCGACGACGATGTGAGCTACATCTGCGAGCAGATCAAAGAGATAGCGCAAAATCGTGTTTAAACTCCTAATCGAGCGAAACTTATACGACCCGAGCCCCGCGTGGCTTGCGCTAGGAGTGATTTTAGCGCCGCTATCGATGCTCTATACGTTTATCGTCTGCCTAAAAAGGCTCTTTGCTAAGCCGCAGAGCTTTAAAATTCCAATAATCAGCGTCGGAAATTTAACCCTCGGCGGAAGCGGCAAAACCCCGCTAGTGCGAGCGCTTTTTAAAGAATTTAACGGGGAGCTCAAAACCTGCATCATCCTTCGCGGATACGGGCGCAAAAGCAGAGGCTTGCTCGAAGTAGCGCTCGGTGGACGGATACTTTGCGACGTGGGACAAAGCGGAGATGAGGCGATGGAATACGCGCTGTTTTTGCGCGGCGCAAACGTAATCGTCAGCGAAGATCGCGCTGCAGGGATTTTGCGCGCGCAAACTCTCGGCTTTGAGCTGGTGATCTTAGACGACGGGTTTTCTAAATTTAATATCTCTAAATTTGATATCTTGCTGCGCCCGCAAAGCGCGCCGAAGCTGCCCTTTTGCCTGCCCTTCGCCGCGTATCGCTACCCGCCGTTTTTTTATAAATTTGCGGATTTCATACCCGCGCAAAGCGATATTTCGCAGAGCTTTAAGATCATTTCGGCGGCCGATCTGCAAAGTAAGCTAAACGGCGCGGATGAAATTTCAAATCCTGCGGATGAAATTTCAAATTTCGCCGCGGATAAAATTTCGGATTCAAATTTAAATCGCGCCGCGGATGAAATTTCGGATTTAAATTTAAATCGCGCCGCGGATGAAATTTCAAATTTAAACCCCGCGGCTGCGGATAAAATTTCAAACTCCAAAGAGGCGAACTTTGAGAGATCCCGCACGATTTTAATCAGCGCCATCGCCAAGCCTTGGCGCTTGCAAGCGTTTTTGCCACTCGCAAAAGCCCACGCATTTTTCCCCGACCATTATGATTTCAAAAAAGAGCAGATTTTAGAGCTGCTAAGGCGCGAGGATGCGGAGCATATCCTTTGCACGGCGAAAGATTACGTGAAATTAAGGGATTTGGGCGCGGAAATTTCGGTGATTTTGCTAAATTTAAAGCTAAGCGAAAACTTTATCCGCAAAATTCAAAACTACATAAACCAAGCTATGATAAAATAAGGTTTTTAAAGGAATTTTATGATAAAAAAGAGCAAAACCGCCGAAGTCATCATCTCTGCGCTGCCCTATATCCGTAAATTTAGAGATAAAATTTTTGTCGTCAAATACGGCGGCGCGGCGCAAACCGACGATACGCTCAAGCTTGATTTTGCCCGCGATATCGTGCTTTTGCATATGGTCGGCATCAAGATTATCGTCGTGCACGGCGGCGGTAAAAAGATCAATCAGACCCTGGATAAGATCGGCGTGCAGAGCGAGTTTAAGGACGGGCTTCGCGTAACGAGTAAAGACGCGATCGAAATTACCGAGATGGTGTTAAGCGGCGCGGTAAATAAAGAGATCACGGCGCTTTTGAACCAAAACGGCGCGCCAGCGATCGGCATCAGCGGCAAGGACGGCGGGCTCTTGAAGGCAAAATTCCTCGATGAGAAAAAATACGGCTTCGTAGGCGAGATCACCGAGGTAAACACCAAACTGATAAACGACCTGCTGCAAAAGGACTATCTGCCGGTGATCGCCCCGCTTGCGGGCGGCGAAGCAGACGAAAACGTGAGCTTTAATATTAACGCCGATCTCTGCGCCAGCAGGATCGCAGCCGCGCTAAAAGCGAGCAAGGCGATATTTTTAAGCGACATTGACGGCGTGCTTGATAAAGAGGGAAATTTAATCAGCAAACTCGATGCCGCGCTAATTTCGAAGCTTAAAAAGGACGGCACGATCGCAGGCGGCATGATCCCAAAGGTCGATGCGTGCCTGCAATGCGTGCGAAACGGCGCAAATGCCGCGCATATCATCAACGGCAAAATTCCGCACTCGATCCTGCTTGAGCTTTTCACGGACGGCGGCATAGGAAGTTTGATAAAGGAAGAAATTTAGGCGCGAGGCGGATGCGGCAGGCTTAAAACCGCAATGCCGCAAGTCCGTGCAAAAAGTCCAAACGATCAAATTTAAAGCGCCTAGGCGGGCGTAAATTTTAAAATTTTAAAAAGGAAAAAGATGAAACTGGTTTCTACGAGAGATTTTTCGCAAAAAGCGGATCTTAGCTACGCGCTGCTAAATCCGAGCGCGAGCGGCGGCGGGCTTTTTAGCCCCGAGAGGCTGCCGCTTTTGAGCGAGGATTTTTTTAAGCAGTGCGAGGATCTGAGCTACAAACAGATCGCGCTTAAAATCATCGAAAGCTTCGATTTTGACGTAAGCAGCGAGGTCTTTGAAGACGCGCTAAAGCGCTACGATAAATTTGAAAATCCCGCCTGCCCCGTCCAGATCAAAAAGCTAAGCGAAAATGCCTATATTTTGGAGCTTTACCACGGTCCGACGCTCGCGTTTAAGGATATGGCGCTGCAGCCCTTCGGCGCGCTTTTAAAAAGCATCGCAAAAGCTAGAAATGAAAAATTTTTGATAATGTGCGCCACGAGCGGCGACACGGGACCTGCGACGCTAGAGGCTTTTGCGGACGACGAAAACATCAAAGCGGTCTGCCTCTATCCGCAGGGCGGCACGAGCGAGATACAGTGCCAGCAGATGGTCAAACAAAGCGCGGCAAATCTTAAAATTTTAGGCGTGCGCGGCAACTTCGACGATACGCAGCGCGCGCTAAAATCGCTGCTGGCTGATGAGGATTTCAAAAACGAGCTCGCGCGGGCGAATTTAAACTTAAGCGCCGCAAACTCGGTAAATTTCGGCAGGATTTTATTTCAGATCATCTACTACCTCTATGCTAGCATCTATTTCTCAAAGCACGGCGTATTGAGCTTTGAGCAAAATTTAAAGCAAAGCGATCAGTGCACGGCGGGCGGCAAAAATTTTGGCGCCGTAGCGAGCGCAAACAGCGCACAGAGCGCAAAACCAAGCGCTAAATTTAACACCTTCGACGTCATAGTGCCTAGCGGAAATTTCGGTAACGCGCTGGGAGCATATTTCGCCAAAAAGATGGGCGCAAAGATCGGTAAAATCAAGATCGCTTCAAACGCGAACAATATCCTGACCGAGCTTTTTACGCGCGGCATCTACGACCTGCGAAAGCGCGAGCTCATCCGCACGATCAGCCCTGCGATGGATATTTTAGTTAGCTCCAACGTCGAGCGGCTGCTTAGCGATATGTTCGGCGATGCGCGCACGAGCGAGCTGATACAGAGCCTGGCGCGAGACAAATTTTACAAACTCAGTGAGAGCGAGCTTGCGAAGTTGCGCGAGGTCTTCGAGGCGGATTTTTGCGACGATACGCAGTGTGCTAAGTTTATCAAGCAAGAAAGCAACCACGGCGTGCTCGTAGACCCGCACACGGCGACCTGCTTTAAGCTACTTGACGAAAGCCGCCTAAATCTCGTCATTTCGACCGCGAAGTGGATCAAATTTACGCCGTCGATGATCGGCGCGATCAAAGGCAGGGCTTGCGAGGACGAAAGGGCCGATATGATCGCGCTTTCGAAGGAATTCCGCAGCGATATTCCGCCGCAGATCTCGCGCCTTTTTAGCGCGCCGCAGGTACACTCCAGCGTCGTGGAGCAAAGCGAGATCAAAAACGCCATAATGGAGTGGATAAAAAAATGATAGTAATCCCCGCGCGCCTTGCTTCGACGCGCTTTAAAAATAAAATTTTATGTGAGTTTGACGGCGTGCCGATGTTTATCAAAACAGCTCAAAATGCCGCAAAGGCGGACCGCGTGCTAATCGCCGTGGATGAGCCGCAAATTTTAAAAATCGCGCAAGATTACGGCTTTGACGCCGTCCTCACCGCGCGCGAGCATCAAAGCGGCACCGATCGGATCAATGAAGCGGTCGCAAACGCAGCGCTTGCGGAGGACGAGATCATCATCAATATCCAAGCCGACGAGCCCTTTTTTGAGAGCGAAAATTTGATTAAATTTAAAGATTTCGCCAACGCCATGATCGCGCAAAAGGGCGCATTTATGGCGAGCTGCTATAAATACATAAGCCAGCAGGCGGCAGGAGATCCAAATTTAGTCAAGCTCGTGCTTGATAACGCAGGCTTTGCGATCTATTTTTCGCGCTCGCTCATCCCCTACCCGCGCGCGGCATGCGAGTGCTACCTCGGACACATCGGCATCTACGCATACAGCGTGCGAAATTTAAAGCGGTTTTGCGCCCTGCCCGCCTCGGTGCTGGAAGACACCGAAAAACTTGAGCAGCTTCGCGCCATAAGCGCGGGCGAAAAGATCGCGATGCTCGGCATCGAGACTGCTAGCATCGGCATCGATACGCCGGCTGATTACGAGCGCGCGCTAAAGGAGTTCGGCAATGGAAATTGATCGCGCCTTTTTAAACACGAAATTTAAAGCGAGCGGACCCACAAAATTTAACGATAATGGGCTGTGCGGCACAGTATTTGGGGTGCACAGACCCGCCGCGGAATGTAAAATTCTAACGACGCATAAAATTCTAATGGCGCGCGGGATTTTAAAATTTAAAAATGCGAGCGCAAGATGAATTACGATGAATACAGATCTGCGGTAGATACGCTAAATGCGTGGGCGCGGGCATATTACACCGACGATAAACCGATCGCAAGCGACGAGGAGTACGACGAGCTTTATTCGCAAGCGGAGAAATTTGAGGAGCAAAACCCCGAGCTCGCGCTGCCGTACTCGCCTACGCGGCGCATCGGAGGCTCGATCAGCGAGGGCTTTTCCAAACTCGCTCACGGCGCGCAGATGTGGTCGATGGAGGATATTTTCGACGACGCGGACCTTTTGGCGTGGCTAGCTCGCGGCGAAAAGAGCGGCGCGCAGTTTTACGTCGAGCCGAAATTTGACGGCGCGAGCTTAAATTTAACCTACGAAGGCGGCGTGCTGATAAGCGCGGCGACGCGCGGCGACGGACTCGTGGGCGAGGACGTGACGCAAAACGCAAGAGCGATCAAATCGGTGCCGCTTCAGATCCCCTACGCGCAAAAGATCGAGATCCGCGGCGAGACGCTGATCGCAAAGAGCGATTTTGACGCGCTAAACGATGAGCGCGCCGCAAACGGCGAGAGCCTGTTTTCAAACCCGCGCAACGCCGCTGCAGGCAGCCTGCGCCAGCTAGATAGCGCGATCGTAGCGAAGCGGAAACTAAAATTTATCCCGTGGGGGGTGGGCGAGCATTCGTTAAGCTTTGCGCTGCACTCGCAGATAATGGAGTTTGTGCGCAGTCTCGGCTTTTTGCGCGACGAGTTTTGCCGCATCTGCACGGGCGCGAGCGAGATCAGGAGCGCGTACGAGGCGCTGCATAGCATGCGCGCGAGCAAAGATCTGATGCTAGACGGCATGGTAATCCGCGTAAACGAGCTTTCAAAGTGCGCACAGATGGGCTATACGGTGAAATTTCCGCGCTTTATGGTCGCGTACAAATTCCCCGCGGTCGAAAAGGTAACGCGGCTGCGCGAGATCAATCTGCAGGTCGGCCGCACCGGCGCGGTCACTCCCGTAGCCGTCGTAGATAGCGTAAATATCGACGGCGCGAACGTTTCAAACGCGACGCTTCATAATTTCGACGAGATCGCGCGGCTGGGGCTGATGAAAAACGACTTCGTGGGCATCATCCGCAGCGGCGACGTGATCCCGAAGATCACGAGCGTTTACAAACAGCGCAGAGACGGCACGCAGAGCGAAATTTCGCGCCCGAATCGCTGCCCGGTTTGCGGCGAAAGGTTGCTTGACGAAGGCGCGCTCATAAAGTGTCAAAACATCGATTGTAAGGCGCGTGTGATAGGTTCGCTGATCTATTTCTGCTCTAAAAAATGTATGAATATCGAAGGCTTAAGCGACGCGACGATCACGCAGCTTTTTGAAAGCGGCAAAATTTCAAAGATCGGCGATATTTACGCCCTCGGCGCGCAGGATTTGGCGGATCTTGAGGGCTTTGCGGATAAAAAAATTTCAAATCTTTTGGGCGCGATAAATGCGAGCAAAAACGCGCCTCTTGAGCGCTTCATCGCTTCTTTGGGGATCGAGCACATCGGCGAGGTGGCCGCGCGCAAGATCGCCGCGGCATTCGGGCAGGATTGGCTAGATGCGAGCGAGGATGAAATTCTGCGGCTGGAGGGCTTTGGAGAGGCGATGGCAAGGAGCCTAGCGGAGTTTTGCAAGATAAATCGCGAAAAAATTCTAAATTTAAGCGAAATCATCAACCCGCGCCCGCCCCAGATGCAGACCACCAAAAGCGCCTTCACGGACCGCAGCGTCGTTATCACCGGCACGCTCAGCCGTCCGCGCGACGAGTTTAAGGCCAGGCTTTTGGCGATGGGCGCGAAGGTTCAAGGCTCGGTATCTGCTAAGACCGACTTCGTGCTCACGGGAGAGGACGCTGGCTCCAAGCTGCAAAAAGCTCGCTCGCTTGGCGTGCGGGTGATCGACGAGAGCGAGTTTGAAGCGCTTGCGAGCTCGGCGACGCTCGGCGCAAATCCACCCGGCAAGAGCGAGCCTGAAGCGCTCGCGGGGAGCGGCGAGTGAAGGTTTTTTGTTTGGTACCGAACCCGCACGCAAACGGCGCGAGATTAAATTTTAAAAGCAACCTCCGTCCTGCGGCGCTTGCGTGTTCTATAAAACGCGAGAATTTTAAAAATTTTGTAACGCACGAGCAAGTGGCAAAAACAATAAATCGAGCGGTCGATGTAAGATCGCTGGGCTCTAAGGCGTGCGTAAAAGCGGCAGATCGAGAGGCGGTTTCTGCGAGGCGTGCGGGCTCCGCCTGCCGCGGCGCCAAGACGGCGAGCGTAGCGCCGATAGATAGGGCTGCAAGCGAAAATATTTTAAATTTTGCGCCGCTCAAACACTGCGCGGATAGGAAAAATTTTAAAATTTTCGCTAGCGACGAGATAAAATTTGCAACGCACGGCGAGCCGAAATTTAAAATGCGCAGTATGATTAAATTTACGGCACGGCGCGGGCTAAAGTTTGAGCCTTGCGGCACTGCTGCGCGCGGCTTTGCTTTGTGCGATAGAATTTTAAACCCAAGGCCGCTCAAAAGCTGCGCAAGCTTTAAAATTTCATCGCGGCGCGGAGAAAAAGCAAAATGAGATTTGATCTGCTCGTCGCAAATACGCTTAAAATCAGCAGAAATCAGGCCGCTGCGCTGATAAAGCAGGATAAAATTTTGCTGCGAGGCGCCGTGCAAAACAGACCTTCCGCGCAGATCGCGCCCGAGCAGAGCGGCGAAATCAGCGCGATTGATCAAATTTACGTAAGCAGGGGCGCGCTCAAACTTGCAGGCTTTCTGGACGAGCTCGCCGAAAACGGGCTTTTAGCAAGCTGCGGCGCAAATTCGCCTAGCGCGGCGGCAGAAATTTCAAAGCCGTGCAGCGGCGCAAAGAGCGCGGATAATAAATCGACAGCGACGCAAAGAGCGGGCGAAGTAACGATGCAAATTTCAAATGTAGATTTTGCGGCTACGGATAAAATTTTAGGCGCGAACGAGGCTGATAAAATTCCAAGCGCGGCTGCCGCGACGACAAAGAGCGCGAAAGCGACTACCGAGGCGATCCGTACCGCAAAAACTAGCGCCGATACGGCGAAGCTTTTACAAACCGGTGCAGGCAAGCAAACAGTCGAATTTTTACAGACGAGCGCAGGCGTCGAAACGGCAGAGTTTTTGCAAGCAGACGCAGATGCCGAGACGGCAGAGATTTTAATTGCGGCGAAAGCCTCCAAATCGGGCGGCAAGGCGGGCGTGTGCCGCAACGAAGGCGGTGCGAAGCCTATGCAAGCAGAGCCCTTGCAAAAAGATATTTTAAATTTGGCGGGAGCCGATGTTTTGGACGTGGGCAGCAGCACCGGCGGATTTGTGCAGATTTTATTGCAGCGCGGCGCAAAGAGCGTGACTGCGCTTGACGTCGGTAGCTCGCAGCTAAGCGAAATTTTGCGACGTGACCCTCGCGTGATCGTGCGCGAAAACACCGACATCAGGGAGTTTGCAAGCGAGAAAAAATTTGATCTAATTACCTGCGACGTGAGCTTCATCTCGCTAAATTTGATCCTAAAAAGTCTCGCGAGCCTTGCAAAAAGCGCTCTCATCGTGCTATTTAAGCCGCAATTTGAAGTCGGCGCGGAGATCAAGCGAAATAAAAAAGGCGTGCTTAAGGACGAAAAAGCGGTGCGTGCCGCGCGAGCGAAATTTGAGCAGCTATGCGCCGAGCTGGGGCTTGCCACGCTGCACGCTAGCGCCTGTAAAATCACGGGGAAAGAGGGAAATAGGGAATTTTTCTATCTTCTAAAAAGGATGAACGATGAAATTTAAAAACTTAATTATATTGGTGTTTTGCACGATATTTTTGGGCTCATGCGCCAAAAGCCTGAGCCCGAAAGCGCCGCTAGTAAAAAATTTCGACATCGCTAAATTTAGCGGCGGTTGGTACGAGATCGCTCGCATAAAAGGCGGCGGCGAGCTGCAAAACACCGCGTACGAGTGCTTTATCGATAAAAACTCCACGATCAATCTTTTAAAAACCGCTAAAACAAGCTCGGGCAAAATCGAAAACGAGCAGCACGTGTTGGAGTTTGCGGGCGATAAAAACATAGGCCTGCTCTATCAAAAAGGCCTGATTTCAGACTCACTCTACCGCGTGGCGCAGGTAGACGGCGACTATCGCTACGCCCTGATCTTCGGCGCCGATACGAGCGAGCTTTACATCCTCTCGCGCACCAAAACCCTGCCCGAGCCGATCCGCATCCTCTATCTGAAAAAGGCGAAGCACAGCGGCTACGACACCAAAAAAATCGTCTGGACGAAGCAGCAATAATGGCTAATCAAAAATCATGTAAAGACCATACAGGGGCTTCGCTGCGGAATTTTAAAGAACAAAATTTCGTATCGCAGAATTCCAGCTTGCAAAATTTTACGGAACATAATTTCACAAGCAATGGGGGAAATTTATCTAAAAGTATCGAACACCCGAAGCAAGAGTTAGGCAAAAATAAAACCGGCGATGCGCACCGCGCAGATGAAGCAGACACCAACACCTCTTGCAACAATGAAACGACTTTTGGCAGTAAAACGGTTTATAATGACGCTTGCAGCAATGGCGTAGACGCGCAAGCTCAAGGCACGCTTCCTGCTTGTGCGGAAGTGCTGCGTACGCGCCTAAGCGAGCAGTTCGCACGAGGCGAGATTTTCGCAACGCTACAAGACGCAAACCGCGATAATGTGCGCGCCGTAGCAATCGGTAACTTCGACGGCATGCATCTGGGGCATCAAAAATTATTTGAAAATTTAGGTGAGCACGGCGCGATAATCGTGATCCTAGCGGGTGGTGGCACGAAGCTAACCCCTTTTGCGTCGCGGCAGGCATTTACGAACAAAAAGATTTTTTATTGCGATCTACGCGCTATTAAAAGTCTTAGCGGAGGCGAATTTATCGAGCTTTTAGAGCAAAATTTCATAAATTTACAAAAAATCGTCGTCGGCGAGGACTTTAGATTTGGGCGTGATCGGGCGTGGGACGTGGAATTTTTAAGGCGCGAATTTCGCGGGCAAACCTGCGTCTTAGGGGAGTTTTGCTTAAGCGGCGGTGGCGTGCATTCAAGCAGGATCAAGGAGCTTTTATCGCGCGGCCAGTGCGAAGAGGCGGCGGAGCTTTTAGGACGAGATTACGAGATCTGCGGACAGATCGTACGCGGCCAGGGACGTGGGGCGCGGGAGTTCGTAGCGACGCTAAATCTTGATGCGAGCGGCTATTTTATGCCAAAAAGCGGCGTTTACGCAAGTATCACGAGCGTGTGTGGCGCGAGTTATAAAAGCGTGAGCTTCTTGGGGCACAGGCTCAGCACCGATGGGGCTTTTGCGATTGAAACGCACATTTTAGGGGACTTTGCGGGCTTTGAGGCGGGTTTAAATTCCGCGCAAGATTACGCGCCGTGCTGCGGAGGGCAAGCCGCACATTTTGCGCAAAATTTAGATGAAATTTCGGCGTGTAATTCAGTAGAAATTTCTACACAAAATTTTGCGTCGAGCGAGAGCTTGGACGCCGAAAATAAAAATTTAGAGGCTGCGGACAAAAACAGCGGCGCGAAATTTGCTTGCGTGAAATTTATAAAGTTCCTACGTGAAAATCGCAAATTTAGCGATCTAGCGCAGCTTAAAGAGCAGATTTTAAAAGACGCTTCAGAGGCGGAGGCGGTACTACGAAGCCGCAAATTTTAATCTACGGCTTGTAAGCTTAAAGATGAAATTTGCGGGCTGTGCGCTTTGAATTTAATGCACCCGTCTGCGCTTCGCATCTATGGCGCATTAAATGAGCCATTTGGGTCGTCCCGTATAAAAGTCATGCGCCCGTTGTCACTGAAAATGCTTGGTACACCATCTGTGTCTGCGATGCCATATGGGAAGTGTACACAAAAGCGGCGCGCAAGCCGATAAAAAGTCGTTAAATTTTAACGACATACCGCCTGCAGGACTTTAACGTACTTTGGGCTTAGGCTTATGTAAGGCGAGGTAAGTGTGAGCTGCACCGAGAATTAAGGGCAATAAAAAATCTTAGTTGCGTTGCGAAGCTTTAAAATTTAGCAGGGCTGAGCTGCCGAGCAAGAGCCAAGCGGCTAAATTATACGCCTAGCTAAACGCGGGATTTTGTCAAGCGCTTCTATTTTTGCGGCGCGTAAAATCGCAAAATGGGCGCGAAATTCTACCAATGGAGCTTTGACTATGCTTTTAGTTTAAGCTCATAATTAAAGAATTTAAAGGAGCTGTTTTGGTAGCGTGAGATTTGGTGGCGTAAAATTTAATGTTGAGAAATTCTAAGCCCGCTAAATACGGCGTAGAATTTTAAGGACGTATTTGCACGGCGTGAAATTTTAAGGCGTGTCAAGCAAGACGCGAAATTTAATCATGCATCGAGCGTATCTGGGCTAGAAGTTGGGCGCAAACTTGGATGCAGCTCGCTTGCATCAAAAGTGCCCATGCTGCGTTTAAAATTTAGGTATGCTTCGCGCAGGGCAAACTAAACGCAAAAATTCCATGCGTAGCGGTCGCAAATCGAGTATCGCGCAAGTGCAGGAAGCACGGTGTGAGAATTCTGCGCTTAGCATGCGTAGGAAGTATAAATCGAGTGCTGCGCGAATAGCGAAACTAAAAGGAAACGGATGAAAGACGAAATTTTTAAAGAGCCCATCAAAAAACAGTTTGAGTTTGACGCCAGCGTCGCGTCGGTTTTTGATGATATGATCGGGCGCAGCGTGCCGTTTTATGAGGCTAGCACGCGGCTTAGCAGCGAGCTTTTAGCACGTATACTGCCGCAAAAGGCGCACGTGATCGATCTTGGCTGCTCGACTGCGACCGCGCTGCTGGCGCTGTTTGCGCTACGCCCAGATCTGCGGCTGTGCGGTATCGACAGCTCGGAGGCGATGATACAAAACGCCCGCGCCAAGGCGGCGGCGTTCGGCGCCGAGCTCGAGCTTAGCGTATCGGACGTGCTGGATGCGAGCCTCGCGGACTGCGACGCCGTGATCTTAAACTACACCCTGCAGTTCATCAGGCCGCCGCGTAGGGCTGCGCTCGTGAGTAAAATTTACGACGGATTGCGCGAGGGCGGGGTTTTGATCTTTAGCGAAAAGATCGTCTACGAAGAGCCTGCGCTGGCGCGCCGGATGATCGAAATTTACGAGGATTACAAGCGCGCGCAGGGCTACTCGCGCTACGAGATCGCACAAAAACGCGAGGCTCTTGAAAACGTGCTCGTGCCATATACGGAGGCAGAAAATCGCGCCTTGGCGCTAAGCGCGGGCTTTAAGCGCGTCGAGAGTATCTTTAAATGGGCGAATTTTATGAGCTTCGCGGCGTTTAAATAGCGAGTAGATATAATGAGTATTATGCCCAAAAGATTTAAGTTTTAAATTGTAACAGCGAGCATTTTAGAAAATTTGCAAAGCAAACATCGCATTGCAATATAAAATTTTGCTGCACTAAAGCTATTTTCATCGATTAAATACGCCATAGCGAGCGCAGTGGCACATTTAAAAAGGATAAAATTCTTAATTTTGCGTTATTTATTCGGTTCTGTTTTAGTGATCAACCCGGTATTTTCGTCGATATTCTCACTTGCGACGCGTCTTTCAAAGCTTGCTATAAACTCGTCGTATTCGATCTTTTTAGCTCTATCTGCTTCGTATTTTTTCATAGCTTTTTGGAAATCGCTACGTTCAAAAAAATCATTCCAAATCGCGAACAATGCAAAAGCTAAAAGTCCCCATATATAGCCGCCGATAAAGAAATTTCCGGTGATACAAAATACGGCGCAGACTATTATATCGGTCACAATATAGCCCACTCCGCGTCTCCCGGCCGGCAAAATGGGCTCGGACAAACGATAAGCGCCTAAGGTATCTACGCCTTTTGAGATATTTTTTAAGCATTCTTTTTCTTTGCTATCATGGCTAGCGGGAGCATAACCAGCGATTTCATCGCCTTCAAAAATATAAAAACCATCGTCCGTTTTTATTTTAAAAACGTCCGCGCCCTGCCCTTTTAACCGAAATTGCCATACCGCTGCACGAGCTGCATCATTCGAAATACCAGCATCTGCGGGGCTGTCTGTGTGGGATCCGGACTCTTTTTTCACATCAATCGCGATACCGTGGAAATAACTCACAAAAATCCTTTAAAACTAAATTTACTTATCCACACCAAATTTAGCCGAACTCCAAAATTCCAAATAAATTTAAACATTTTGTAAGCGAAACGGAGGCCGAAATTCCAAGTATAAAAAAAGCGCCCGCCGTTTGACGGACGCCGTGTATAAAACCGCAGCAGGCAAGCAGATGCCGCCGCGAGCAAAGGAGCTTATTTATCTCTTAAATTTAACTCGCTAACGAGCTTGGAGTAAACTGCGTAGTCTTTGTTTTTAAGATATTTCATCATTCTTTTGCGCTGACCTACTAGCTTTAGTAGTCCTAAGCGAGATGAAAAATCTTTCGGATTTGCTTGCAAATGAGTGGTAAGAAGCGTGATCCTCTCGGTAAGAAGCGCGATTTGCACCTCTGCAGAGCCCGTATCTTTCTCTCTTCTAGCGAATTTCGCAACTATCTGTGCTTTTTGAGCCGTGTCTAAAGCCATTATGACCTCCTGATCGGTAAAATAGGAAGCGATTATACTTAATTAACCTAAATTTTTGCTTTCTTTGTGTAAAATGCACGCTTTGACACCAAAGGAGAGAATAAATGCTTTTTACAAAAGCAAGCGAATACGCCCTACTTTCAATGATCTGCATCGCGGGCAAGGAGGAATCGATGGATGTCGATTCGATCTCTAGCGAGCTTGGAATTTCACGCAGCTTTTTGGCTAAAATTTTACAAAATTTAGCTCGCGCGAAACTTTTGAATTCCTTCAAAGGCGCCAAGGGCGGCTTCGTGCTCGCGCGCAATGCGGACGAGATCACGCTAAGCGAGATCATCAAAAGCGCCGAAAGACGCAAGGCGACGGTATTTGACTGCACCGCCGAGGGGATCGACGCCTGCCCGAACGGTCGCACGCTGTGCCGCGTCAATTTAATGTTCGGCGAGCTTCAGGAGAAGGTCGATGAGTATATGGATACGATCACGCTAGCAAACATCATCGGCAAAGAGCGCAAATGAAAATATATCACCTAAGCCACACCGATCTGGATGGCTACGGCGCGCAGTTCGTCGCGGCGCACTATTTGACGGACGTGGAATTTTTCAACGCCAACTACGGCAAGGAGATAAACGAAAAATTTGAGCTCATCCTCGAGCGCATTGATGAGCGGCTTGCCGCAGACGCAGACGAAAAAAGCCTAGTTTTAATCACCGATCTAAATTTACTACCCGCGCAGTGCGAGAAATTTAGCGGTGAACTGGCGCGCCGCAACGCCCGCGTGATCCTTCTGGATCACCATCAAAGCGGACTTGAGTGCGCGAAGAAATTCCCGTGGTATTTTTTGGACTCGTCGCGCTGCGCCACGAAGATAACGTATGATTTTTTCAGCGCGATGTTCGGCGGCGAGACGCGGCTGGATAAGCTCGTGCGCGTCGTAAACGCCGTGGATATCTGGCTGAAGGAGCAGAGCGAGTTTGAGCTCGGTAAGGTCTGCCTCGGCATGGTCTCGGGCGCGAAAGAGATCAATAAAATTATGTTTGAGCGGGAGAGCAGGGATTATATCTTTTTCCTGTTAGAAAAAATTTTTAAATTTCAAGACGAGCCGAATGCGCACATAGCGCTAGATAGCGCGCTGCACGGCATAAAGAAGGAATTTTTTAAAGGCGAGCGCGACGATACGCTAAGCAATCTCGTCTCGCATTTCGTAGTCGCCCGCCTAAGCGCGCAAAAGCAGCGCTTTGAGATCAGCTACCTCGGTAAAAAGGGCATTTTGACCTACAATATCGGCAACGTAAGCGTCATCGGCAACGACTTTTTGACGCAAAACCCCGATATTGATTTCTTTATCGACGTAACGAGCAAAAAAACCCTCAGCTTCCGCGCCGACGGCAAGATCGACGTAAGCGAAATGGCAAAGCTGCTCCTCGGCGGCGGCGGGCACGTAAACGCGAGCGGCGGGATGTTTGCGGGCTTTAAGGACGCGAGCTCGTACGAAGCCGTAAAGGCGCAAATCGTGGATCTAATCGAGAAAAAAACCCAAATTTCAAAGGAAGAAGATGAAAAATAATGACGAAAAAATCGCCGAGCAGGATCTCATCTACGAGATTAATATCCTGCTTGACGCGATGCTGCTCTACGCGGGCGTGAAACGCGAGCGGCTCGCTGATGCGGCGCAGCTATACATCGAAAACATCGACACAGTGCTTGCGAACTCTGACGCTAGCGGCGCGGATGAAGCGATCGCCGTGGTCGAGTTTTTACGCGGCAAACACGCGGAACTATTCGAAAATAAGGACTAGCTCGCGGAATTTTAAGCAAAATTTTGCGAGCTATAATTCTACGAAGCGCAAACTATGCGGAGTAAAATTTCATTTAGCGCGGAAATTTATAGAGCGAAATCTGCGAGATAAAATTTTGCGAAATAGAATTTCTAAAATGCAAAATACGGAATTTTACGGGTTTAGACTTAAAATTTTAAAATTTAGCAAGCAGGCTTTGCGAATAAAATTTTAAGGCATGGGGCTGCAGAATTTTGTTTTAAAATTTTATGCTGTCAAACAAGAGCAAAATTTCAAGGCTTAGAATTTACGCTAAGAAAATTCCGCGCAATAGCAAATTCAAAATTTTAAGTGCATTTTGCGGCACGGAATTTTGCAAAAATTTTAGGCAATATGGGGCAGCTTTGCTTAAAATTCTAATCTAGGCTTCGCACAGAATTTGCATCAAAACTCCGCGCGGAATTTTGCGCTCAACTAAGGCGCAAAATTTAAATATAAAGGCTAAATCTTTACTTGCCAGTGTGGCGCGAAGATCACGTAGATTGCGGAATTTTAAATTTAAAAGCACGATTCTGCTGTCTAAGATCAAAGAAATGGCGTAGCGTCTAAGCTTGCTGAAATGACAAAGCTCGCTTTGAAAGGAAGAGAGAATTTTATCTGCAAAAGCGCAAAGATGGCATTTTAAGATACTTTTGTCATTTCTAAGAGAAAAAGATCCGCGCCAGAGGCTTTTAAGCAAGCGCGCTTGATAAAATATTATCGCTAGATATGGTGCAGGTGTGGTAACATCCGAACGTAGCGAAATTAAACGAACGCGGCACTCTATCGTCGCAAAGCCAGGCACCGTAAAATAAAAAGCTTGGGCGGGGCGCTAAGAAGTAAAATGTCGCAAAATAAGATATTTGCAAAGCAAGGCGCCGATAAGATGAAGCGTCGTAAAATAGAATAGAAAGCAACGTGTCGATAAAATAGGCACCGTGAAGCAGAATTTCGTAGCAGTAACGCAGAGCGCGATTAAATTTTAAGCAGACGTCGCGCTAAATTTTGAAATTTTATGAATTTAAAACTTTATGAAAGGATAGAAATGAAAAAGATTTTTTTGTTTGCATGTCTCATGCTTTTGGGCTCGCAGCTTTTCGGTGACGATAAGGTATATCGCCTAAGACTTGCTAGTACGTGGGAGGCGACTACGCCCGTTTTGGGAGCTGCCGCCGAGGATTTTAAAAACTATGCCGAAAGCCTTAGTGGCGGCAGGCTTCAGATCCGCATCGATACGCCGAGCAAGCACAAGTCAAGCTTTGGCGTATTCGACTTCGTCAAAAGCGGTCAATACGATCTAGGATATACTTCGCTTTATTATTATAAAGGCAAAGACGCCAAAACTATGCTCTGGACGGCAGTGCCTTTCGGTATGACTACTGATGAGCAGCACGCATGGTATTACTATGGTGGTGGGCGAGAGCTTAACGATAAGATGTTCGCGCAATACGGCATGAAGACCTTTTTGATGGGATCTACCGGCATGCAAATGGGCGGCTGGTTTAAAAAAGAGATCAACTCAGTCGCGGATTTGCAAGGGCTTAAATTCCGCATACCGGGGCTAGGCGGAGAGGTGATGAGCAAGCTGGGTGCCACTATAAACACGGTGCCTACGGGCGAGCTATTTATGGCGTTAGAGATGGGCACGATCGACGCGGTCGAGTGGGTAAGCCCTGTCTATGATATGCCACTTGGATTTCACAAAGTGGCTAAATACTACTACACAGGCTGGCAAGAGCCTATGGGAGACTGCCAGCTGCTGGTAAATCAAAAGGCGCTAGAGAAGCTGCCTGCGGATCTTCAAGCGATCTTAGAGGCTGCAGCAAGACTTGCTGGTGAAAACTTCCAAAATAAGGGCTTTTACGAAAACGCTCGCATTTGGGCGGAGCTAAAAGCGCAGTTTCCGGATGTGCAGGTGCGCGACTTCCCTGCGGACGTGATAACCGCGCTTAAAAAAGCAACGAATGAAATCTTAGACGAAGAAGCGGCGAAAGATCCGATGTTTAAAGAGATCCTAGACAGCCAGCGCGCGTTTTTGAAAATCGGTAGAGAATGGAATAAAATAAGCACCGTAGCCTACATAAATAACGTAAGTGGCATCGCGGGTGAAAGTGCAGCAAATCCAATCTCCACAGGCTCTAGCGGTACGACAAACTCGGATTCTGCAAGCAGCGAAAATCACAGCGCTGCAAGCGATTCTAACGCGACGGACGGCAAAAATTTAGGCGCGACAAAGTAAAGCGGGTGCTGCGAGCGATAAAAATTAAGGCGCGACGAACAGACCGGCGCAATAAATAGCTCAGGAGCGGCAAGCGGCAGAAATTTTAACTACTTTTGCATAAAGTAGATGGAATTCTGCCGCAGCAGCTTTGGCGCAATAACTTCAATATCAGAGCCTAGTTCATAAATCTCGTCCGCAAGAAAGGCAGAAGCTTTGGCACAATAGCTTTAACATCGCAAGCGGCGCGATCTGGCGCAGCAAAGGGCTCCCGCGTGAAAATAAAACGCTAAAAACACGCGATAAAACAAAATTCTAAAAATTCCGAATTCCAAGTACGACGGAATTCGGAATTTTAAATCTAAAATTTTAAAATCAAAATTTATTGATTTCAAACGAAGCGCGAAACTACTCAGCTATGCTAGAAACCGGCATTTGCAACCATTAAGACTAAAAGCCGCGTCTAGCGTTTTAAAAAGCCTATGAGCCTTTTGCATTTATATATTAAAATCACAAAAATTGCATTTGCGTTATTAAAATTATGGCATTTCTTGGCAACAATATAGGCTAATTCGCATAAAATCAGCCTGCACACGTTAAAATTTAATCAATAATGTAATTTGGTAAGATTTGTCGCGATAAAATAGTCTTATTATCATGCTTATCTTTAAAATTTACTCCATTGCGCCGCTCTAATTAAGGCTAATTTATTAGGATTTGATAAATCGCGAATGCCCAGTCTCTGCCGCCGCATCTATTAACGCAATAGCAGATAAATTTCACACCCTCTTGTCGATAGCGCAACTACGCCACAAAAGCATATTAATACCGCGGAATTTATTAAATTCTTGAAATTTTTGATCTTTAAAATATTGCAAGACGGCTAGATCGCTAAAAATTTCATATTATTTGAATTGATTGTTAAAAATAGATTCGGAAGCATAGCCCCCGAATCTACGGATAAGATTAAATTCTTAGAATTTAATCGGATGGTGGTGGAAGTCGTCGTAAACGACTTTATTGGTTTGAAATTTAATGCGCTTAAGCTCGCGGATACGCAAAAATTCCTCTTCATCGATCTTTTTAATCTGAATCGCTGCCTTAAACGTAGGCGTTTTGGCGATTAGATCCCAGCCGCCGCTGGTTAGCTCGTTGCAGCAGCTCTCCCAGTAGTGATAAGACATCTGAATGATACCATCCATTATACACTCGGTGATGTCTGCCCTGATCGCGATATAGCCATAGCGGCTCCACGCGACGATGAAATCGCCCTGTGAAATTCCATATCTCTCAGCGAGTTTCGGATTCATTTCCGCAATCGGTCCTATCGCGTCGCCGCCCTGCTCGACGGTCTTAGAGCGCCTAGTCATCGCGCCTCCTGCGTACTCGTAAACCTTACGCGTAGTTAGAAGCTGGATTGGGAACTCTGCATCGGTCTTCTCGTCCACGGAGCCCGCCATTACAGGATAATCTTTCGGCATATTCATACGCTTTGCAAATTCCTCTTTGGCGCTTTCGATCTTGCTCTTATCGTCCACAAATAGAACCGGAACGAAATTTCCTTTACCGTCCGGGGTAAAGAATTTTTTATCAAGATACAATGCAGGTCCACCCATAGAATTCTCATCAGGGCACGGCCAGTGAAGTCCGTGGTATTTTTTGATGCGGTAATAGCTCATTCCGCCATAGTTGTGCGGAGCTACCCTGCGCACCTCTTCCCAAATCTGCTCTGGAGATTGAAATGTGAAATAATCCCCTAGACCTAGGCGTCTGGCAAGCTCGCAGATGATAGCCCAGTCTTGTCTAGCTTGTCCCGGAGGGGCAACTACAATCTCGCTATGCTGTACGCGGCGCTCTGCATTAGCATAAGTGCCCTCCTTCTCACCGCTGCAGGCTCCAGGAAGCACGACATCTGCTTTGCGGCTAGTCTCGGTTAAGAAAATATCTTGGATCACATACATCTCTACCTGCGAAATCGCGCGCAAGAAGTGGTTTGCGTTCGGATCGGTCATAACTGGATTTTCGCCCATCGTCCAGAAGAATTTTACCCTACCATCAAGAATTGCGTCAGGCACTTCGGTTTTATGAATGCCGATCTTGCCGTTTAGATGACCTTTTGGTAAATTCCACTGGCGCTCAAACCAATCACGGGCACTCTCGTCGGTTACGGCTTTATAGCCGGTAAATACGTTAGGAAGCATTCCCATATCGCAGCAGCCTTGAACGTTTTCTTGTCCGCGGATCGGTAGATCGCCACTGCCTAGCTCGCCTACGTTACCCGTTACGAGCATTAAATTTGAAATGTCGCAGACCGCGCCCACGCCGTGGTTGAAGTGAGTTACGCCCATGCCGTGCGTGATAACCGCAGGTCGCGTAGTAGCGTAAATTCTAGCCGCTTTTCTAATATCTTCAGCGTTTAACCTAGTGTATTTGGCTACGGCTTCAGGCGAATAATCCTTAACCGCCTCTTTTACATATTCAAAACCCTTGGTGTATTTCTCAACGAATTCGTGATTTACCAAATCCTCGTCGATAATAGCATGAATTAGAGCATTGATGACTGGGATATTATGCTCCGGCTCAAGCTGGAGGTGGATATCTGCGCGATTTGCAAATTCCGTCTTAACCGGGTCAATTACGATGAGTTTAGCGCCTCTATTTAGCGCTCTTTGAACATGCATAGCTACGATCGGGTGACCATTTTCCGGGTTTGAGCCGATCATCATAATGCAATTACTGTGAGTTCCGATCTCAGTAAAGCTATTTGTAGCCGCTCCGTTACCGATTGTTTTGGCAAGACCTGCCACAGTCGGAGCGTGTCAAATGCGCGCGCAGTGATCGATATTATTCGTGCCTAAAATTCTAAGTAGCTTCTGCGCTACGTAGTTATCCTCATGCGTACAGCGTGCGGAATAGTTTCCGGCTATCGCGTCGGCGCCGTATTTTTCTTTAACCTCGAGCATCTTTTTAGCAACCAAATCAAGCGCTTCGTCCCAGCTAGCCTCGACCAAATCGCCGTCTTTACTAAATTTGCCATTCTTTTTACGAATTAGCGGAGTAGTAAGCCTATCTCTAGAGCCTACGTAATTCCATCCGTAATAACCTTTTAAACATAAACAACCCTGATTTACGGGGTTGTCGCTTACGCCGGTTGCGGATTTGATATAATTATCTTCCGCAGTCAGCTCGATTTGACAGCCTGTGCCACAATAAGGGCATATGACCTTGCCTTTATTCGCCATATTTTCTCCTTTCGAAAATACTAAACATGCAAAATTACCATATATGCAATTTCGGCACAATTATATAAATTCTTACCTAAAATAAAATTGAAATTTTGCCTTAAGCTAAAAGAATTTTTTCAATTATAATTAGGAGTAAGTTGGGGTAATTTCAGTAGTAATTTAAATTTTAAAATATACTTTAATACTGATATACTAGACTTTTAAAGCAAATAATCAACGAAGCGGTTTAAAAAAGAAATTAGTTTTTAAATTTAAGCTTTTAAAGCAAATTTATCAAATAAATTCCAAATATCGTCAGATAAATGACGGATTTTTTTTACGTACTTAAATATAATTACACCAAAATTTTTAGTAAAAAATTTTTAAAATTCCTTAAGTCAAGGAGAAAGGTATGAAACAACATAAATTTGTAATCTGCGATTACAAACGATGTATCGGTTGCACGACGTGCATGGCAGCCTGTTACTCAAGTGCCTACGAGCGCGGCAAGCTTGCTAAATCGCGACTTACCGTGCTTAGACAGGCTTACGGCGTTATGCCTACGCAGTGCAGGCAGTGCGATGACGGACCATGCGCAAATGTCTGCCCTACCGGTGCGCTTCGCTTCGATAATAACTATATCGAATTACACGAAGAAATTTGCATCGGATGCAAGATGTGTACGCTCGCCTGTCCTTATGGCGCGATCAGCTCGAATGCCGAGCTTATGCCGTCAGTAAATTATGCGGTCGAGCCGAAGTATTATCTCGAGATCGAAAGCCAAGCGGGTGCCAAAAGCACCGCCATCAAATGCGATCTATGCAACGGACGCGAGAATGGTCCTGCATGCGTCGAGGTTTGCCCAACTAGCGCTATCATTATGATAGATCCTAAAGAGGGTAAGCATAAATTGGGCTTTGCGATAGACTACGATGCGGCTAATGCTTTTGCAAAAGACGTGTTAAACGGCGAAATCAGTTGCGTCGCCAAAAAAGAAGGAGGCGCAAAATGATAAGCGTCTATACTTTATTTATCGTCAGTGCAGTAATCAGTATTCTTTTATACTGCGCTCCAAAAACTGCCGTTAAGGTTGGATTTGGATTAGGTGCTATCAGCTGTTTTTATGCAATGTGTCATTTCGTAGCCAATATGGGCGTAAGCGACAGCTTCGTTTTGGGCGGCACTTTCTTATATGCGCCAAAATTTGCTTTAAGCCCGCTTGGAAATTTCTTTAGCTTCGTAGTCGTTTTTATAGGTTTTGCAAGCAGCGTTTACGGTATGAGCTATGCTGAGGAATATATCGGAAAGGCAAATATCGGCGTTTTTGCATGTTTATTTAATACATTCATCTTATCTATGCTTTTAGTCATCAGCGCAGATAATGTATTTTGCTTCGCTGTTTTATGGGAGCTTATGACACTAATCTCGTCATTTCTAATCATAGTAAACGACGGCAAAGGCACGCTAAAAGCCGTTATGGTATATCTAGGTATAGCGCAGATCGGTGCATTTTGTATCACCTGTGGATTACTTATCATTGCAAACTACGCAGGCAGCTTCGAATTTGCAGAGTGGGGAAAAGTAAATATGCCTATGGGCGCTTCTGTAGCAGCATTCATCTTGTTTTTGATCGGCTTCGGCTCAAAAGCGGGAATGTGGCCTTTTCACGTTTGGCTACCGCAAGCTCACCCTGCGGCTCCATCGAATGTCTCTGCACTGATGAGCGGCGTTATGATTAAAGTAGCGCTCTTTACGCTTGTTAAATTTACGTTATTTTTGCCGCTAAGCATCTATTTTGGACTTGCAGTTTTGATCCTAGGAGCAGCCAGCTCGCTTTTCGGCGTTTTATACGCGTTGTGCCAGCACGACTTCAAAGCGCTTCTTGCGTACCACTCGGTTGAAAATATCGGCATTATCTTGCTGGGTCTTGGCACCGGAATTTACGGCGTCGCAGCAGGCAATGTAACGCTAGCTGCAGTCGGATTTTTAGCAGGCTGCTACCACGTAGTAAACCACGCAATATTCAAAGGCCTTTTATTCTTATGCGCAGGCTCAGTAATCCACGCTACTCATACGCAAAATATGGATGTGCTAGGAGGTCTAGCTAAAAAAATGCCTCTAACTGCTGTCGGTATGTTTATCGGCATCATGGGTATCGCAGCGCTTCCTCCGGTAAACGGCTTCGTCTCAGAGTGGTTTACCTATCAAGGAATGCTTCAAGGTGCTAAGGAAAGCGGAATTTTCATTAGATACGCCTTCTCTTTAGCAGTGGTCGCTCTTGCACTTACCGGCGTTTTGGTCGGTATGCACCTTAAGCTTTATGCGGTAATCTTCGCAGGAACCCCAAGGGATGAAAAAATTTGGGAAAATGCGAAAGAAAGCCCATTAGGAATGGTTTTAGGAATGATCATTTTGATGATAGGCTGCGTAGGATTTGGCGTAGGCGCGCACTTCATAGTAGATTACATAATGCAGGCGGTAAATTCTATCACTTCCAATAGCGGATATGCCGCAAGCCTAGGCGCTTCGTCAATCACTTCGCCTTTGGGAAGTATCGTCTCAACTCCTCTTATTGCAGTGATTTTGTGCTCTACAATGCTGCTTCCGTTTATCATCCTAGCGGTTATGAAAGCAAATCGTGACAAACCTCGCGAGACTGATCCTTGGGCATGCGGCTTTAAATATAGCCCTCGCATGCAAATGACCGGCGGTCCTTTTACCGGCGATTTAAGAAAGATTATGGACTGGTTATTTAGAGGTCATAAACGCAGAATAGAGCAAAACGGCTACTTCGGACCGATCGAGTATCACAACCACCCACAAGACATTTGGTGGACGATGATTTATCAACCGGTAATCGATTGGAGTAAGAAGATCGCTGATAAGATAGGAATTATTCAAAGCGGCTATGCAAATTTATATACGCTTTACATCCTAATCTATCTTTGCGCGATACTGGGCGTCGGATATTTCTTGATCTAGGAGGTTTAAGATGCAGACTATACAAACTATATTTTTAATGATATTTCAAGTCGCGGTTATCGTCCTAGTCGCTCCACTCTTCGACGGTATGGCGAGAAAACTTCGAGCCAAGCTTCAGTCGAAACAAGGAAGCGATTTTTTCCAGACTTACCGCGATATTATTAAGCTTTTTAAGCGCGGCAGGACCGTTCCTGCGTGCAGCCACTGGGTATTTAGATGGGCGCCGTTTTTCCTTTTCGCTACTTCGGCGGCGATTTTGGCGGCTATTCCTATTACATACAGCAAAGATACTCTTTTCGGAGCGTATTCAGATATTTTCGTTATCCTATATCTAGGCGCGCTTTTGCGCTTCGTATTCGGTGCGGCTTCGATAGATAGCGGTAACCCGTTTGCTGCAACCGGCGGCGGACGCGAGCAGATGCTTGCCGTTTTTGTCGAACCTGTGATGATGATGTGCCTAATCGTAGTAATGATGGCTGCGGGAACTTCAAATTTAGTTGAGATCCAGCAGATGGTACGCAGCGGTCAGATCGGCTATCAAAT
Source organism: uncultured Campylobacter sp. (assembly GCF_905373215.1). Lineage (GTDB taxonomy): Bacteria > Campylobacterota > Campylobacteria > Campylobacterales > Campylobacteraceae > Campylobacter_B. Next base: position 70,729 of record NZ_CAJPRT010000007.1, on the reverse strand, counting down.
TCCAAGCTTTGCTGTCGCTTCGATTGCGTTTTTATGGTGTATGTATGTCGAGACCGGCAGAAAGCCATTTGATCTTGCCGAAGCCGAGCAAGAGCTTCAAGAAGGACTTTTGGGCGAATATGCAGGCAGCGATCTAGGCTTAGTGCAAGCGGCGCTTATTTTGAAGCAATTTGCGATGATCGGATTATTCCTAACGATATTTGAGCCGTGGAATTTTAGCAATCCGCTTTTAGCGATCATAATCTTCGTGCTAAAAACCGGCGTATTTTACGTAGCAGCCGTTTTCATCGACAACTTTGGACCACGCTTTAGAATGACTTCGAGCATGCGCAAAATTTCATGCGGTGCTCTTGCCATCGCTTTTGCGGCATTAACGCTTTACGTAGTAGGATTTTAAGATGAATAGTATCGATATTTTAGCAATTTGTATGATCGTAACGTCACTCGCGGTATTCGGACTTAGAAATTTAAAGCTTTCGATCGGAATTTACGCGATTCAGACGCTACTTTTGGTAAGCATATTTTTTATGCTGTATTCTAACTTCAATGCGCCGCAGCTTAGAATTTGGGCGATAGTGGCGTTTTTTACGAAGGTTATTTTCGTGCCAGGAATTTTATTTTGGCTAGTTAAAAAGCTGGATGTGATCAGCGAGGATGAGCCGGTAGGCGGCTTTTTCGTAAGCCCCGTTATTGCGATGGGATTTTCGCTAGCGATTGCGATGACAATCAATCCGATCTTGCTTCAATTCTCTCTTATTCAAGAAAGAATCGTTCTAATAGCGGCAGTAACCGTATTTATGATGGGAATTTTTGGCTTCATGCTAAGAAATTCTTTCATCAAGCAAATTCTAGCCTACTGCCTATTTGAAAACGGCATCCACCTAAGCCTTGCACTTATGGCTTACAACTCTCACGAGCTAGTCGAGCTTGGAATTTTAACCGACGCGATCTTTGCGGTTATCATTATGAGCGTTTTGGCGGTTAGATTTTACAAAGCTTATGACGGACTTGATACGTCTAAAGCTTCGAATTTAAGGGGTTAATGATGAATAGTTTAGCTTTTATATTAATTTTTCCGTTGCTCGGAGCGCTGATATTATTCTTATGCCCTAAGAATTTCAAGCTCCTAAGCACGCTACACGTTTTGATTTCTGGGTTTACATCCGCAGGGCTCCTCTGTAACGTAGGCAAGCTTATCAGCGGCAACTTTGAGGCTTTTTACGCATACGATAAATTTCTATTCCTAGATAGCCTAGGCTGCGTATTTTTAGTGCTAATCGCCGTAACGGGCTTTTTGGTAAATTTATACTCCACCACCTATATGAAGTGGGAGATACAGGGCGGTCATCTAGATCTTAGCGATCTTAGAAAATACTATGCGCTCTGCCACGTTTTCGTTTTTACGATGACGCTTAGCGTTATCTGCAACAACGTCGCGTTTATGTGGGCTGCAGTAGAGGCCACTACGTTAGCATCGGTATTTTTGGTCGCTATTCATAAAGATAAAAAATCTACCGAGAGCGGTTACAAATATATCGTCATCTGCTCGATCGGCTTAGCGTTTGCGCTTTATGCGACCGTTTTACTATATGCGGCTACATTCAAAATCACAGGCGACGGCGAGGCTTCGATGCTTTGGACGAGCATTATGGATCACGCCAAAGGCTTAAACAAAGATGCCGCTAAGCTTATCTTTATATTCGCTCTAATCGGCTTTGGAACCAAAGCAGGACTTGCTCCTACTCACACTTGGCTTCCTGACGTTCACGCAGAAGGTCCGGCTCCGATTTCGGCACTACTTTCGGGTGTGCTTTTAAAATGTGCGATGCTAGCGATATTTAGATACTATGCCGTCACAGCCCAAGCCGTGAATTTCAGCTTCGTTCAATCGGTTATGCTGATTTCGGGCACGATCACGCTATTTATAGCAGGAATTTTCCTTGTTCGCCAACACGACGTAAAAAGGATGTTTGCTTACCACTCAGTCGTTCATATGGGTGTTATTGCATTTGCGCTAGGCATCGGCGGATATTTTGGCTTGCTTGCCGCGATCTTTCACTGCTTAGCTCACAGCTTTACCAAGGCTCTTGCATTCTGCTCTACCGGTAATATCGCTAGAATTTATGGTCACAAAGATATGACTAGAATGGGCGGTATGGTAAAAATCGCTCCGCTTACTACGATAATGTTTGGTGCTGCGGTTTGCTCGCTCGTAGGTGTTCCTGCATTTGCGATATTCGTAAGCGAATTTAACGTTTTCAAAGGCGCGATAGCCAGCGGTCAATACATAGCTGTAGCATTATTTGCGATCGCGCTCGTAATTATTTTCATCGCGGACTTCGCGCACTTTAATCTAGCGAGCTTCGGTACGCCTAAAGGTGAAGTGGTTTATGCTAAAGAGATGAGCTTGTTTGAAAATTTACCGCTAATCTTGCTTTGCGCTTTAGTGATAATTTTCGGCGTATGGCACGTAGGCGATTTTTGGATGCTCGTCGAAAACGGCGTTAGAATAATGATGAGAGGTTAAAAATGAGAGGCGATAAATTTATAGAAATTTTAAAGACCAAAGTCAAGGTCTTAGAAGTTACCCGCCAAGCCGAGGATCAAATCACCGTTTTAGTGGATAGAAATGATCTGCCGCTTGCGGTTAAGACGCTATATTATGACATCGGTGGTTTTATCAGCACGATGATCCCTAACGATGAGCGCGAGCTAAACGGAAATTTCGCGCTTTACTATGCGATATCTATGGAAGGTGGCAAAATGACCGAAGCGGAGGATTTTGCCGCAGAGGATAAATGCTTCATCACCGTTAGGACGCTAATTCCCGGATCGGATCCTACATTCCCGTCGGTTACTCCTTTAGTGCCTGCTTGCGTATGGTACGAAAGAGAAGCCTTCGACATGTTCGGCTTAATCGCCGAAGGCTTGCCTGATAAACGTCGTTTGGTGTTAAGCGACGATTGGCCGGATGGACTTCATCCGCTTCGCAAAGACGCAATGGACTACCGCTATAGGCCCGATCCTGTAGATCATAAAGACGAGCCTAATGCAGAGTTTTTATTTCCTAGCGGCGACGGCGTAGTGGATGTTCCGCTTGGACCTCTTCACGTAACGAGCGATGAGCCGGGACACTTTAGACTATTTTGCGACGGCGATGAGATTATAGACGCGGACTACCGCTTGTTTTATCAACACCGCGGTATGGAGAAGCTAGCTGAAAATCGCATGAATTACGATCAGATGGGCTATTTAGCAGAGCGCGTCTGCGGAATTTGCGGCTACGCTCACGCGATTGCGTGTATTGAAGCAGCAGAGAAAGCCATCAAGCTTGAAATTCCGCTTCGTGCGCAAGCCATCCGCGTCATCTGCCTTGAGATCGAGCGCCTTCACAGCCATCTTTTAAATATCGGTCTAGCCTGCGAGGTAACAGGTAACTACAACGCCTTTATGCATATCTTTAGGGTGCGCGAATACTCCATGGAGCTAGCTCAGCTAGTAACCGGCGGCCGCAAGACTTACGGCAATGTAATTATGGGCGGACTTCGCCGTGATATGACCGATAATGAAATTCGCAAGAGCATCGAGATCATCAACAAGCTCGACGTTCAAATTTCAGAAATTTGGGACGCCGTTATGGAGGATAAACGCCAAATCGGTCGCTGGAAGGGTGTGGGCGTATTAGATCGCAAAGTGGCGCGTGATTTTAGCCCGGTAGGTCCAAATATGAGAGCTTCCGGTTTTAAACGCGACAACCGCTACGATCACCCTTATGATTTCTTCAACAAGATAGAATTCGAAGTAGCCGTAGAGCACGGTGGCGATGTATTCAGTCGCGAAGTCGTAAGATATAAAGAGCTTAAACAATCGATCCACATCATCAGGCAGTGCTTGCATCAAATGCCGCAAACTCCGATAATGATCGATCCACAGACTATGATCAGACCGGAAAACTACGCTTTAGGTCACGACGAAGCACCGCGCGGCGAAAACGTCCACTGGATCATGCAAGGAAACGCACAGAAGGTTTACCGCTGGAGATGTCGCGCCGCTACGTATAACAACTGGCCGAGCTTACGATTTCAATTCCGCGGAAATAACATCTCCGATGCGGCGCTAATCGTATGCTCGATGGATCCGTGCTACTCATGCACCGAGCGCGTAACTTTAGTCGATATTAATAGCGGAAAGAGTAAAATTCTAACCGAAAAAGACCTTAAGAAATTTTGCCAAGACGGCAAGGTTAGCAAAAAGGATTTAAGATGATGAAATTATTCGACATTACCGAAAAATATGGTAAGGCGACCTATGCTTATCCGTTTGAGCCATACATCGTGCCCGAGAATTTTCGCGGGCAGCCTGAATACACCTATGAGCTTTGCATAGGCTGTGCTGCATGCGGTATCGCCTGCCCATCCAATGCGATCGAGCTTAAGATGAACGAAGCCCAAACTAAACTAATTTGGGAATTTGATTGCGGACGCTGCATATTTTGTGGTCGCTGCGACGAGGTATGCCCTACGGGAGCGGTAAGGCTAGGCAATAGCTTTGAGCTAGCGGTAAAATTTGATAAAAGCGCGCTTATCCAACACGGCGAGCTTGAGATGGAAAAATGCAGCTGCTGCGGCAAGCCGATGACCCCAAAAAGGCTCATCAATTACACGCTAGAAAAGCTAAGTACTGCAAATTTGCTTCCAGGCAGATTAGAAGAAGCTAAAAAATATCTCTATATCTGTCCTGAATGCAAAAAAGCTCAAGCGGTCGAGAGAATGACTAAAGGTATAGAGGAGGCAATAAAATGAGTTTGTATCAAGTCCCCGAAAATATTAAAAACGCAAACGATCTAACCGCAAAATTGGAGCTTTTGAAAAATATCAAACGAAGCTTCAGCGTTTATCGTATCGACTGCGGAAGTTGCAACGGCTGTGAAATCGAAATTTTTGCTTCTATCACGCCGATGTGGGATCCGGAGCGCTTCGGATTTAAACTCGTAGCCAACCCTCGCCACGCAGATATCTTAGTCTGCACCGGCCCGGTTACTCGCCAGATGTATTATCCGCTGCTCCGCGCTTATGAGGCTACGCCTGATCCAAAGATCGTAGTGGCTCTGGGAGCCTGCGGAAGCACTGGTGGAATTTTTCATGACGCATATAGCGTATGGAGTGGTATCGATAAGATTGTACCGGTAGATGTTTATATCCCAGGCTGCCCTCCGCATCCTGCTAGCATCATCTATGGTCTTGGCATGGCGCTTGGCATTATTGATCAAAAGCTTCAAAAGAAGAGCTACGAGCAAGATAGTACTCTTCCGCCACCGGTCAAGAATTCAGTTATAGGCGATATTTTATTCGAGCGCGATCTGCAAGCTGAAGCTAAGAGGCTGATGAGCTATATTTTCGGAAGAGTTTTATTCGCAAAATATATGGATGCGATCAAAACCTCATCTGACGTTCACGATCCAAAAGCTTCTCGCGAGGCTCTACTTAACGCTATCCATACCGAAGAGGATCCTAGATACGCGGAGTGCATGGCGCTATTACACAATGACGTGTATCTAAAATACGCCCGCGCTACGGAGGAATTTAAGATCGATCCACAAAAAGAGGTCTGGAGCAAACGATGATTGAGGTTTTTAAGCTTACAAAGCGGCATATGGACGAAAACGAAAATTTACCTAAAGAGCTAAAGGATATCAAGGTTTTTTCCACCTGCGTCGGTCATGGCGTAGGTACGATAGATTTTAGCGAAAAGGTGCTTGAGATAGACGATGAAGAATTTAAACGCATCATCGAGAACTCGGGCGACTATGTTAAATTTAAGATCGGTAACCTAAGCAAGTATTTCGAGATTGAAATTTTTGCCGAGCACGCAGCCAAGCTAATCCCTCAGCTTTGCGAATGTGAGCTTAAAGATCTGCTAAAAAATATGCGCGAAGGATATTTCGTGCTAAGGAAGGATTTTTGATGCGAAAGGCGTTGCTTTGTATCGGCAATCCCCTTCGCGGCGACGACGACGTGGGCAATGAAACAGGGCGAATAGTCGAGGCGAACTTAAAAGACTGGCGCGTTTTTTATGGGCAGGATGTGCCCGAAAACGAATTTGCAGCACTTAGGGAATTCGCCCCTGAAATTCTAATCGTAGTAGATGCGATGAGCGGCTTTGATGAGGATAAGATAGAATTTTTCGACCTCAGCAATGATCGCGACTATATCTACTCGACGCATAACCTACCTACGCCGGTGCTTCTAAGCTATCTGCGCAAAATTTGCCCAAAGACGCTGTTTTTGGGCATAAGCGTGCTGCTCGATAACGTCCTTGATTTTAAAGAAGGGCTAAGCGAGAGCGCAAAAAAAAGCGCGCAAAAAGCTTATGAGCGTATCTTAGAAATTGATTCAAATTTAAATGAGGAGGAGTAAATGTTAAATCCTGCAGAAACCGCGCAAGCGGTATCTAGTTCGATGCAACACAAGGCGCATACCCCGCTAATTAGCATAATTTTTCTAGCTATAATGGCGGGCGCTGCAATCGCTATGGGCGATATTTTCTGGGCTCACTCGACCGTCGGAATGGCTGAAAAGCAATCTATTGGCTTATCGAATTTCATCGGTGGTATCACCTTTAGCTGCGGTCTGATGATGGTGGTTTTTTACGGTGGGCATCTATTTACCAGCTCGGTTTTAACGGGCGTACCTGCCGCCGACGGCAAATTACCGCTAGGTAAAACTATCGGCTATTGGGCTATCGTTTGGTGCTTTAACTTCGTAGGCGGCGCGTTAATCGCGTATATGTATTATTACTCAGGACTTCCGCTTAAATATGACGGCTACATCTTGCAGCACTTCATTCCTGCGGCAGCAGGCAAAATAAACGCGCCTTTTCATGAGCTATTCATCCGCGGAATTTTTTGTAACGTGTTTGTATGTATGTCTATCTGGACTGCGACCAGCGAGAGCAATCTATCAGGCAAATTCTTTGCAATTATGTGGATGATCGGCGCATTCGTAGCTTGCTCGATGGAACACTGCGTGGCAAATATGTTTATCCTAACTGAAGGCATCATCGCTAAAGGCCACTACCTTGCGGCTGCAGGTGGCGATGTAAATGCTCTTGCAAGCTCGCTTCACGGCGTAACGGCAGCTCAAATAGATTCAATAAACTGGGGAAATTTCATCGTTAAAAATATGATCCCAGTTACGCTAGGCAACATCTGCGGCGGTCTATTTTTCGTAGGCTTGGTCGGATTTATGGTCAATAAATACGATATGAAAAAGAAAGACTAATCTATCGCGCTTCAGCACGATATAATCAACACGGCGCGGCACTTTGCCGCGCATTTTTAGTTTCTTAAATTTTAAAAATTCTCATACATAAAATTTCGCTCGATCCAAAATTTTAAATTCCATTGCAACCCATAAAATTCCAGCTTGATTTAAAATTTTAAATTCCATAGCCTGCCGCTAAATTTAAAATTCCAAAGCTTTGCGTTTTAGGATAGCGGATAAAATTCAAAAGTGAATTACGTGTTAAAATTTTAAGCAAATTCAAAACAGAATTTTAAACGAGACCACAAACCCAAATTTTATATAAGTTAAAATTTTAGACGAAATCCTAAGCGAAATTTGGGATGAAATTCCAAAACCAAGCTCTTGATAAAAATTTTACGCTGTAAATCTAGACAAAATTCTACACCGTAACTTTAGACAAAATTTCGCGCTTAAGCCGTAAGCTGCATAAATGCTTTAAAAACTCTAGCCCGCGCCTAAACACAGTAGCTAAGCAATCTGTCGTAGTCCAGGATCAAAAACTCGTGCTGACTGATTTTTTGAATTACGTTATCTTTTACAAGCTCGTTAAACGCGGTACTCGCGCTTTGACGCTTGAGCCCCACGAAGGATGAAAGCACCTTTAGCGAAAAGGGCAAAAAGACGTATTTGTAGCCATTTTGATGAAAATTCTGCTCGTTTGCAAGCTCGATCAAAAAGCTCGCGATGCGCCCTTTTGCATTTTCAAAAAGTATGGAACGCGTGATTTTGCGCTGCAGCAGAATTATCTCTGTTAAAATTTTTATATATGCCTCGCAAAAGCTGCGATTTGCCAAGATCTCCCCTAGTCCGCTCGCATCGATCGTGTAAATTTCGCTGTCCTCTAAAAACTCAAGCGCGCAAATTTCATTAAGAATAGTGATATTGTCCTTGTTTAGGTAGTTGATGATGAATTCCTCGCCGTCTTCAAAAAACGAAAGCTTCGCCTGCCCGCTTTTAAAAATAAAAACTTTAGGCGCCTCGCTATAAAAAACATAGCCTTTTTTGATGACTTGGTGCTCGAACATTGCAAGCTCCTCGTCGCTAAGCGTGGCGATAGCCTCGGTTTGCAGTAGTCCCAGCCGCGATTTTTCCATATAACCTCCAAAAGCTAAGAATTATACAATGAAATATTTAGACAAAGATAAAGCTGTGCGGACTAAATTTACTATCCGCGCTATAGCTGCGCATCTAGGTCGCCGGAGCTAATAAATTTTATAGCTATTAAAATTCTAAATTTTACCCGCGCTTTGCATCGCGTAAAATTTCAAAAATTAATTGAGCTTTATACGGCGAAATTATAGCCAAAACCCGCGGCGCGAATTTAAAATTCTACCTCTAAATAAAAATTCATATCATTTTATTGAAATTTTATTTAGCAAGGATATAATAATGCATATTAAAAATAAGCGGCATTTGCTCGCGACGATACCGCAAGAAAGGCACTTTATGCAAAAGTTAAATTTTAAAAATAACGTCTCCGAGACGCTGCTAATCAATGTCTATATGCGCCACTTGGATTTCAAAGACAAGGATCCGATTCTAAATGATCCGTTTTCAAGCGCCGTCGTAGAGCAGATCGATTATGATTTTGCGAAATTTAACGACGCGCGCCTTAGCAAAACGGGCACCGTTATCCGCGCGAAATTTTTTGACGACGAGACGCTGCGGCTCGCGGCGGAGTTCGACCGCCCTATCATCGTGCAACTTGGCGCGGGGCTCGACACTCGCCCGCTTAGATTGCAAAAAGACCTACCGAGCGCCCTATTTTACGACCTCGACCTACACGATGTCATCGCCGCACGCGACGCACTACTGCCCAAAGCAAAGAATAACTTCAGTCTGCCCTACTCGATGCTAGATCCCTCGTGGATGGATGAGCTGGTCGCAAAGCACGGCAGCGCGAGCTACATCTTCATCTTGGAGGGGGTGAGTATGTATTTTGAAAAGGAGGAATTTAAAAAATTTTTTATCGCGCTTGCGCAAAAATTCCGCGGCTACGTGCTGAGCGACTTTATGAGCGAGTTTTCGGTTAGGAAATTCGACTCTAGGCGCCATGACGCGATGAAACACATGCAAAACGCACCCTTTAAAATGGGTATCGGCGGCGGTGCAGAGGTGCAGAGCTGGGATAGTGCGCATATCTGCTTCGCCAAAGAGGCTGCAATGCTGAAAATGTATAAAAGCCACTGGAGCCTCAAAGGGCGCCTATTTAGCCTGATCCCTGCCTTTTGTAACGCATGCAAGATGTTCGTTTTCAAAATCGGCGGTGATGAATAGGCTTAAAAATTTCAGTTGATTGCTTTGCAAATTTCGACAGCTAAGGCGGGAATTCTAAGCTGCTTATCTGGCTGGCAAGCTGGCATGCAGAGCAAACGGCACATACCGCTTTGCTTAATGCTTGAGTAAAATGATAAAAACGCTTTAAAATTTCGCTTAAATTTCCCTCGATTTATAGGAATTTAAGAGTTTTTAAAATATATTTTCGCATCTTAAATTCACGGAAAAGATCATGCAAAATTTTTTCGACAAACTCACTGCCACAATTGACGCAATCAACTCCTTTTTGTGGGGTCCGTACTTTCTAATCGCCCTACTTTGCGGTACCGGCGCGTATTTTACGGCACGCTTGCATTTAGTGCAAATTTTTAAATTTAGAATGGGTGCGCACAAGCTTTTCGGCAACTTCTCCCTGCACGGCGAGGCTGCGGGCAAAAGCGGCATGAGCTCGTTCCAAGCCGTCGCCACGGCGATCGCGGCGCAGGTCGGTACGGGCAACCTGGTAGGCGCCAGCACCGCGTTAGTGATGGGCGGGCCGGGTGCGATATTTTGGATGTGGTGCGCAGCGTTTTTAGGCATGGCGACGAATTTCGCAGAGATCTGCCTGGCTCAAATTTACCGCACCAAGGACGATAGCGGACATATGATCGGAGGGCCCGCGTTTTACATCAGCCGCGGACTTAAAAGCCCCTTTGCCAAGCCTTTAGCGGCGTTTTTTGCGCTAGCCATCATCTTTGCTTTAGGCTTCATGGGTAATATGGTGCAGGCAAACTCCATCTCAGACGGCTTTAGCGGCGCATTCGGGATTCCGAAGTGGGTGAGCGGCGCGACCTTAGCGCTCATCTGCTGCGTCATCTTTTTCGGCGGCGTCAAAGCGATCGCGCGCGTAGCCGAAAAGGTCGTGCCTATAATGGCGATCTGCTACGTGCTGGTGGGTCTCGTCATCATCGGCTCAAATTTCGATAAAATTCCATCCGTCATCGCGTTGATATTCAAAGCCGCGTTCGATCCATCCGCTGCCTGGGGCGGCGCTACGGGCGCTACGATCGCTACTGCGATGAGATACGGCATCGCGCGCGGACTCTTTTCAAACGAAGCCGGCATGGGCTCGACGCCGCACGCACACGCCGCGGCGAACGTCAAACACCCCGTAGATCAAGCCGTGCTCGGCATAATGGGCGTTTTCGTCGATACATTCATCGTGCTTAACATCACCGTTTTCGTCGTACTCAGCACCGACGTAGTCACCTTCGAAAACGGCAAGGCGGTATTTTCGGGCATCTCGCTGGTGCAGGAGGCCTTCGGATCGCAAATTTTGGGTCGCAGCGGCGGCTACGGCTTCGTGGCGATCTGCCTGTTTTTCTTCGCATTTACCACGATTTTGGGCTGGTATTACTTCGCCGAGATCAACGTGCGATACCTCCTGGGCGCAAAATTCGTCAAGCTCTTGCAAATTTTGGTCGTTGCATTCGTATTCATAGGAAGCGTGCAAAAGATCGACCTAGTCTGGGGGCTAGCCGATATGTTTAACGGACTGATGGTGATCCCCAACTTAATCGCAATCATCCTGCTTAGCCCCGTCGTCGTGCGGCTTTTGAGCGACTTTAACGACGGCAAAAGCTACGACGCAAACGACTACAAATAACGCCGCGCCCTAAATTTCAAGCCCGCGCTTGGAATTTAGCGCAAAATCGCCGCAAAATTTAGAATTTTAAAATTCTTTTCAAGCTAAAATCCTAGCCTAAATTTTATGATTTAAGGAGAACGCATGCAAATTTTAAGGAGCGAAAAATGCCCGTTTTAAAGGCATTGCTGACCGGGCAACCGCGCACTTACGGCGACGAGCGCGCTACGCAGCCTCTAAAAAGGCGCTGGGAGACGGCGATATTCAAGCAAGCTAGAGCGGGCGAAGTGCGCGCGAATGAGCTTGGATTCGAGGGCGACGCAGTAGCTGACACGCTGCATCACGGCGGAGAGGAGAAGGCGATTTTTGCCAACTCGCTGCAAAATTACGCCGCATGGGAGAGATTTTTGGGGCTTAAAAATCTAGCCTACGGCGCAATGGGCGAAAACCTCACGATCAGCGGATTACACGAGCAAAACGTCTGCATCGGCGATGTGCACCGCATAGGCTCGCTGGTGCTACAAGTAAGCCAGCCGCGCAAGCCCTGCTACAAGCTCTCGATGCGCTGGGGTAACGCGGAGATGACGGCGGAGATCGCGCGCAGCGGACTTACCGGCTGGTACTACCGCGTGCTGGAGGCTGGCTCGTGCCGCGCAGGCGACGAGATCTACGTCGTAGAGCGCGACCCCGCTATGATGAGCGTGATGGAGCTTAACCGTCTATTTTACGGCGATCGCCTCGATGAAGGGCTGTTAGCAAAATTTAACCTACTTACGACGCTTACGCCAAAATGGCGCGAGGATATGCGCCGCAAGCTAGAAGGCAGCTACGACGACGGCTTTATGCGGCTATGAAATTTAGCCTCGAAGCGGCGTTTTAGAACAGCAAAGCAGAACCGCGTTCTGTTAGTTTTAATACACTCTGGGTGCGGATTTCAAAAATACTTTCTTGCGAACCGCCTGCAAAATACTTTCTAGACTTGAGCATTTAAAACATCTTCTAGGCTTTCGGTATCAGCGCGCAAAACCACTTCTTAAGTGCGAGCCTTAAATTCGGGCTAAATTTCAAAGCTGAAATTTTAATTTAATCCGCGCCACACGCGCGCAAACGCGATCTGTTCTCTTGCCCTATTTTATGACATGATACAGCTACAAACAGAATTAAAAACGCATTTAACTGCGCTTAGAATTTAAGCCGCTATGAAGTCTAAATTTAATCGCACATTAAAAGCCGCGCGCGCTCTTTGTAAATTTTAAAATTTAAAAGCGGTAAATTTAACCCACTTGCTGCGCAGTGAATTTTCCATAAAAGCCAAAAAGAAAATTATTTACTCGCGCGACGCACTCATCTAGCGTATTCAGCGACGCAGCTCTTACGCTGTAAATAGGCTTCCTCTAAGCTTTTAACGCGCGCCAGATTAGATGTGTCAGATGCTTCGCCAAGCGCCTTTCAAAGCTCATTCATAGCGCTCGCTATAAGTAGAATTTTGCGCGGCACGGTAACAATTACGACCTTTTAAGAGCGCGTACCGCAGTTTAAAAGCCTACTTCAGCTTTTTAAACCGCGCGCTGTATAGCTCAAAGTCTGTTCCTACACTCAATCGACTACCGTAATCCCCGCATCCGCGCAGGCTTTTCGCGCCTTTTTCGATATACCGATGCCGGTCGTCTCGATTTTCTTAAGATTAATGAAGGGCGCAAGCTCGGCGGCGTCAATGTTTTTAATGTCGAAAAGCTCATCTTCGCCGTCCCAATCAGGCGCGATTTGTAGGTAAATTTCGTTTCCGCCGTCAAGATATAGCTCGCTCACCTGCTCCGCCAAATCTGCGGGAACCGGATAGTCCTTGAACCACTTTTTGGCTTGCGGCAGCGCGCCGAAGTCCGCGTACGGATCGATGCCTCGCTCTTCGCAGTACTCAAACACGTCAAATTTGGGCTGTAGCAGGGATTTTTCATACATCAGCTCGTTCATCACGGCGATTTTGAAATTGAAATTTTTAAACAGAAGCGTCTCGCCAGCCGCGCGCGGAAGCTTAAATTTATCGCTCGGTTTTCGCTTCGCCTTTTTCGCCTTCTGATTGATGCAGACGCGCCCTATCGGCATTTTCGCAGCTCGCACGATGTCTGCGATCTCGTCGGTGTCGCGCTTAGCGAAGCGCTCGGCGAAGTCCATCGCACCTATGTGCTCCTGCACAGCCTCGGCGAGAGCTAGCGAGACTTCGAATTTGCCTAGGCTAAGCTCCAAAAATATATATGCGCCGCGCAGCTCCTGCTCCGGCACGGCCTCAATCGGTGGCCTGCCCTCAAGCGTGAATGCGCCGCCGTAGAGCTTGTGCGGAACCTCGTGCTGCACGCCCTTTGCGACCTCAAGCATCAAAACTATCTCGGAAAGCCTCGGTTCTGCGAGCTTGTCTGCGCGCACGAAGGCGAAAATCCCCGCTTCATCCCAAAAATATCGGCTTTTGCCATCTCCGTCATCGATCACGCGCGGCTGGCCCAAGGCTTCGTTAAACTTAGCTAGATCAAACTCGCAGTTTACGCCGCCGATAAAAACGCCGTCCGAGCGCACGTCGACGTCAAATTTATCATTTTTAAAGATGTCAAACAGTCCCATTTCGCCTCTCCTGATTTTGCGTTAAATTTCGTCTTAAAATTTTTCCAAAAACCCGTAAAAATCGTCCGCGAAAAGCCTATCCTCACCCTCTGCGTAGTCGCGCACATATACGGGGTATTCGCACGGCGCGTCGCCTGCCTGCTCGCTCGTTATCTCTTTCGTCGCTCTACTTGCCGCCTCGCTCATTGTCGCGCCTGCAGCTTTGCACGTCGTTTCATCTGCTGCTTCGGCATTTATATCACATGCCGCATCCAGCGATCTATCCGCGAGCGCTTCGTCGCCAGATGCCCTATTTTCCGCACCGTCGGCTACCGTATCGCGCGCCTTCTCACCCGCGGCTTCGCCGCTCATGCTCTCCGCCGTCTTGCCACGCGCCGTATTAGACGAGCCGTCCGCTATGTCGCTTGCGGGCGAAATTTTAAAATAATACTCCTCGTCCTCGAGCTGCAAAAATACGAGCTCGTCCGCGGCGAATAGGCCATTTTTTAGATTTACCTCATACGTGTAGCAGATGTCGGCGTCGGCACTATCCGCAAACTCGGGCGGCGCGATCGTTTTTAGCTCCGTCCCCGCCGCGCTCACGCTAGCGTATCTTAGCAGCACCTGCTTGTAGTTCGCAGGCAGCGCGAAACCGAGCCGCCGCTGCGCCTGCACAATCCATGCGGGCTCTATGTCGCTGCGTCCCGCGGCCGTGATATTTTTAGATTTTTGAATAAGCTTTTATATCATTTTGATCCTATTTTGAGCGAGAAATTTTGATGCCTTAGCGCACCGAGACGCGCTGTTTGCATGAACCCGCGGGCCTTTGGCGCGGCTTTGAGAATCTAAATTTAAAAGCTCGCGCAGCTTCAAGGCTAAAGCGAGCCGCTTAAATTTAAAGCGGTCCGCGCATAAATTTTGACCGCAAACGCGAACCGACAGAGTTCTAGCGATCTAAATTTAGCGCTAAGCCCTAGCCAGCGCTATTACTTCGATCTCCACAAGCGCCCCCTTGGGGAGTTTGGCGACCTGCACCGTGCTGCGAGCCGGCTTGTGCTCGCCGAACGCCGCTGCGTATATCTCGTTCACCGCGGCAAAATCGCCCATATCGGCCAGAAAAATCGTCGTTTTGACGGCATCTTGCAGCGTCGCGCCCGCCTCTTTCAGGATCGCGGCGAGGTTTTGCAAAACCTGCCTTGCCTGCGCCTCCACGCCGCCCGCGACAAACTCGCCGTCGGGCTTAAGCGCGATCTGCCCCGAGGTAAAGATGAGCCCGCCCGCCTTGATCGCCTGGGAGTACGGTCCGATGGCCTGCGCCGCATCGGGAGTCGAGATAATCTGCATAGAAAAATCCTTTGTAAAAAATTTCGCCCATTTTATCGCAAAATATTTTAGCATTGCTTTAGGCGGCGGAATTTTGCGAGCGAGATTGCGAGTGTGGCGGGTGTGAGGAAATTTAATTGGCGGCAAGAGGCGGGTAAATTTCGGCGGGCGAAGCGAAACAGATACGCAGTAATGCGACAAATTTAAATGGCATGGATAGGCAAAATTTCGCCTACGATATCAGAGTGAAACGGTAGGTGCGGCAATACGGTTAAATTTATCGCACAAATACAGCGGACAATATGCGAGAAGCTAGCGCGAAATAACAAGCCGTGGCGGCGAAACGGCAAAATTTAAAAAGCTGACGGGCGCAGAAAACAGCGCGTGAAAGTGCGACTAAATTTAATCTATACGGGCACGGCGGCGAATCTGCATAGCAAATGGTTGAACTGTCGGCACGAGCGCAGGGCGAGCAAAACAGCTCGCTAACGGTGGCGTGTATTTTAAAAAGCGAGTAAGCTGGAAAGAGGCGTGCGCGACGGTATCCGATTAATTTCATCAATGCGGGCATGATAACGCCGCGCGCTCGGCAATACGACGACTCTATCGGCGGCGGACAGACCGCATGAATGCATGGCGATACGACGAAATAGATACGGGCAGTGTGGCTAAATTTAACCGATGCGAATGGACGAAACTTTATCGGCATCGTTGTGCAGCAAATCAAATCTTTGCACCATCAAGACCATCAATGTCGCGACAGCAAAATCAAGCTCCCCACGGTAGTGATACGGGCGACGGGGCGGTAAAAGCAACGCCAAAATCGCCACCATCGCAGCAGAAAGAACAGCGCCGTCATAAAAAAATCAGTGCGACACCGCGCAATGCAATTAAAATCCTCGCAGTAACAAGCGCGGCAACGAAGTAGTCGATGTAGCGGAGCAAAATCAGCGATATCGAAAAAATAAAATCAAAGACCTCGCGACAAGCGAGACCTCCGACGCAACGGCAATAGAATCAACATCGCAGCAGCGGGAAATTAGCGTAGTCGCGACAAGATCAGCGCGAAGCTACGATATAATCGACGCTGCAGTAGTAAATTGGCAGTGTCGCAGTAAGTTCGGCGCAACACTGCGGCAAAATCGACGCCGCAGCAGTAAACTAAGCACCATCGAGGCGGCAAGATCGGCGCTGTCGCGGTAGCAAAGTCGGCTCCGTCGCAGTGTAATCTGTGTAATGCTACGGTAAGATCGACGCTGCCGTAGCATATCAGCGAGAGCTCATAAAATTTTACGCGAAATTTTATACGAAATCCTGTATAAAATTCTATGATTTTAGCTTGAAATTAGCCTGAGATCGGCCCTCAACCGGTCTGTAATCAATTTGCAATCAGTCCATAAAGCAGCTTTAAAATCGTCGCGGCAACGACGAACAGAAGCATCTTGCGCACGAATTTTACGTCGCATCGCATTACTAGGCTTGAGCCTGCGAAGCTGCCCGCGATCTGCCCGACCGCCATCACCGCTCCGACGAGCCATAAAATTTGCCCGCCGATGATAAAAACGCCTAAAGAGACGATGTTTGAGGTGAAATTTAAAACCTTCGTGTATGCGACCGCCTTTTTCATATAAAGCCCCAAAATTCCTGCGAGCGCAAACGTCCAAAACGAGCCTGTACCGGGACCGAAAAACCCATCATAAAACCCCAAAACAAGCCCAAAAATCGCGTAAAAGCTATTTTTTGACATCTTAGGTCTTGCGGGCGCTTCGCCTAGGTTTGGCGAAAAAATCATATAAAAGAAAAGCGCCAGCAGCAGGATCGGAATGAGGTAGTTTAGGAATTTCGCATCGATTAGAAGCAGGACATAAGCGCCGACTAGCCCGCCTACGAACGTAAAAATCACGCCGCGCAGGATCTCCGCCGCATCGACGTAGCCCTTGCGGATGAAATTTAAAGCGGCGGTGAAGCTTCCGAAACTGCCTTGAAATCTATTTGTGGCGATCGCTACATGCGGCGGAACGCCCACGGCAAGCAGCGCAGGCAGCGAGATCAGCCCGCCGCCGCCCGCGATCGAGTCGATAAATCCGCCGAAAAACGCTGCCGCAAAAAGCACCACGAACTGCCAAAGCTCAAGCTCCATTTTTGTCCTTTTCTCAAATTACGCAGACGGCACCCGCGAGTGTCTGCGAAAAATTCCGCGCAATTACGATCGTAAAACTGCTCATGCGCCGCAAAGTGCATACGAGCGCCTGCTAGAATTTCGTGAAATCCTATAAAATTTCGCGGAATTATATCGGATTTTGCTGCACGGCTCCCGCTTAAATTTTACGAAATTTGTCGCGCGATTGCCATTTTAGCTCCATGCAATTTATCGCGTCGTGCGCGAGCTGCAAAATTTCGTAAAATTTTAATAACGCAAAGCGACGGAATTTTACCCAAATTCTACAAGATAGCCCTATAAATTTCGCGCGGCTCTCCGTGAAATTTGCAGAATTTTATGAAGCGATCTCTTGCTAAAATTTTATGAAATTTCGGCGCGTTGTACTTAAGGCGCGCGGCAAAATCCATAAAGCCAGCTCCACTTATGCGGCAGCACAGCGCAAAATTCCGCCGCACACCCGCACTAAAACTTCATAAAATTTCATCACGCGTACCGAGAAATTCCGCCGACTTACTTCGCAGTTTTATCTAAACTCGCGCTTAGTTCGGGCAAAATTTTATCTATCTCGCCGCTCTGTCCGAGGCGATACAGCGCGAAGTCGTATTTGATGGGATCGCTCGGATCGAAGTGCCTTAAGCTTTGTGTAAGCTGCAAAACCGCCTCAAAATCGTAACTCTTGCGATCGATCAGCCCAAGCTTAAGCGAAACTTTATGCGTATGGGTATCGAGCGGGATGAGGAGGCGCGATTTTTCGATCTTTCTATACAGCCCCAGATCGATGTCGCTGTCGCGCACCGCCCAGCGCAGGAAAAGATTGTAGCGCTTGTACGGCGACGTGGGCCTTTGCGCGAAGCCGCGCCCGAAAAAAAACTCATATCCCGGGCTGCGGTAGGGATTTAATCTGTAAATCTCGCCGATTAAAAAATTTATCCCATCCTCGATCCGTCCGCTTTTTTGCATGCCGCAAAGCACGCTATCTTCGATGCTAAGGCTATTTTTAAGCCGCTTTAAAGTTATAAAAATTTCAGCGACGTCGCGCGGGCTTTGAAATCTATATTTTTTGCCCGCAAGCTCCGCGCCAATGCGCTCATCGCTCCCGTCTAAAAGCGAAAAATCAAGCGAGCGGAGGAATTTTAAAATTTGAGCCGCGCTCCCGTAAGCAAACAGCGCGCAGATGAGCGCTACGACGTCGTTTCGATGTCCCTTTGCGACCTGCAGCGGATCGGGCGCGCCGAAAAGATCCGCGTCGCAATTTTTCAAATCGGCGTAATAATCTAAAATTTGTTTTAAGCTTTTCATTTTGCGTAGTAACTCATCGTCGTAGCGCCGAATTTGCGCAATTTAAGCAGAGTGAAATCGCCGATTTTAGGCGGCAGCTCAAGCTCGCTCATATGCTCGATCGCGATTAGCAGCTCACACTGCACGGAGCCTAGGCGCGCTATCAGCGCCAGCACTCGCTCGTAAATCTCGCCAAAGCCCTGCCTGATCGCAAACGGCGGGTCCAGATATACAAACACTCTGCGCGCGGGATCAGAGATGGAATTTTCACTAGAATTTGCGGCATGGCTTTCGCTAAAATTTGCGGCAGAACATTTGCCTAAATCGTTTGCGGTAGAGCTTTCGCCTAAACCGCATGCTAAATTTTCACGGGAGTTGGCGGCGAAATTTTTTCCTGAACCACGGGTTAAATTTACGTTTGGGCGTGAATTTTCTCTGCACTTGGGGCTAAATTTGCCGTCAGAATTCTCAGCAGAATTTTTTCTTGAATCATAGATGAAATTTGCGCTTGAATATAAACTTTCTCCGCAACTAGTGCTAAAATTTTCGCCTAAATTTAAAATTTCTTTCTCTTCGCAACTCGCGCCTAAGCCCGTACCTCGATTTGCGTCAAAATTAGAACTTTCGCCGCATTTTGAGCTTAAATTTACGTTGCGATTAGCGGTCTCGGTGCCACTCGCGTCGTATTGAGAAATGCGGTTATCGTCAAACTTTTCGCTAAAGCTCATGGCGTCCGTGGCTAGCGAATTCACGCAGTATTTTATACTAGAAGCGCTCGCATAATCGCCAATCTGGGCACAACCGCCAAAGCTCTCATCGCCTGCGTAATCACCATTTGTGCCGCTTTGCGCGCCATTTTGCGCGCTGTCCGATATACCGCTTCGCATGCCGCATTTAGCCAAATTTTTCACGCCGCTTTGCGTGCCGCAGTATGGGTTCTCGCCCTGCTCTACGCCACTAAAGCTTTTGCGACAGCCGTCTTTTTCGCCGTCTAAATTTTTGCGGTAGGTGGCGGCATGGTTTTTGTCTAAATTTTTGCCGCTCAAATTTGGCGAATTCGCGTCCGAGCATCCATTCATATTCGCTTGCAGATCGTGCAAAATTTCGGGCAGTCGCTCGAAGCAATCGCCCAAAATCGCATTTGCGCCGAGCCCGAAAAGCTCGAAATTTTTCCGCATGATCTTATGCGCGGCAGCGTCCTTTTCGATCGCATAAACGTTTTTTGCGCCGTTGCTTAGCGCTTCAAGCGCCATCGCGCCGCTACCGCCGAAGCACTCGATAAACACCGCGCCGCGCAACTCCGCCCGCCACGTATCGAAAAACGAGCCTTTTACGATGCTTTTCGTGCTGCGCGTGCTCGAAAGCGCGGGCAGGGAAAGCTTTTTGCCCTTATAGATGCCGCTTGAAATTTGCGTAAAGAGCGTGTCGGCAGGTTTGGAAAATTTAGCCATTTTGCCTTCTTAAAATTTCGATGATTCTTGTCTTAAACTCATCAAATAACGCGCAAATTTCATCTTCCGCACTCGCCGCATCGTATCCGCCAAGATCCACCCGTAGCGAGCTTTGAAAATCCTCTAGCCTAGATAGCAGCGTATGCTTTGAAAACGGCAGCGCCAAATCTCCGTCCTCGCCGATTAAAAAGAGCGGTTTTGCCGAGTTTCGCGGCTCGTCGCTTATCACAAAGTCGCAATCCTGCGCACTTGCAGCATGACTTTTTAAAAACAGTTCCAGCGTCTTTTGTAAAATTTCGCAGTCGCAATCGATAAAAGCTTTCATCAAAGCCCCTTTTTAAATTTTATCATCTTAAACTTCTCGCCAAACTCCGCGCGCAGGTGATTAAACTGCAAAAGCGCGTTCTGATAGCCCTTCTCGCCGCTTTTTTGCATAAAAAGCTCTAAAAGCTGGACCGCGCCGAAGTCCATCAAAGCCGCGATCTGTCTTTTAAAATCCGTCGTCACGGCGCCCGCGTCCTCAAACGCCGCTCGCAAAATTTCAAAATTTACGTCGTAGGTAAGATCGCTCTTGCCGTAAAAATCACTCAAGTTTTTCACCTCAAAGAAGCTAAAAACCTCGTGGTTTCGGTAAATCCGCAGGCTAAAATCGCCGCTAGCGCCCATCTGTCCGTAATCGAAGGCTATGAAATAAAACCGCTGCGCGCTGGCGCAAATTTCGCGGGCGAAGCGAAAGTATCCGACCGGGATTTCGCCGCGCGATATGCCGAATCTGCGCGCGAGGGTCAAAATTTCACGTTCTTTTATGGGAGCAAATTTTGCCGCGCCGCTCTCTATAAAAAGCATATTTTCGCCGTCCACCGCCTCGCATTTAAAGGCGTCGAAAAGCTCGTTTGCCACAAATATCGCATCTTTAAATTTCGCCTCGTGCACGCTTGTGAAATGCTTTAGCGCGATTTCGTCGCCGAAGCTCTCCGCAAAGCTCGCCCGCTGTAGCTCGCGCAGGCGCTCGTGCGGCTCGATAATCGCAAAGCTAAATTTATCAAGCGCCGCCGCACCGCCCAGCGTAAAGATAGCTTGCGCTATGTCGCAAAGCAGCCGCCCGTCGTGCGAGCCGATCTCTACGATAGCGATTTTGGCGCTATTTTGCGATTTTTTTGCAGGCGCAGCGTCTAAATTTAGCTTGCTCGCCGCAAGGTTTTGCCGCGATGCGCCCGAGCTTGCCGCCGCGTCTAAGCTTAACTCTTGCGTCGCGCCAAAATCCGCGCTTAGGCGTAAAATTTCGCGCGCGATGCAGATCCCAAAGAAGCTTCCTACGCTCACGGCGGTGTAAAAATCGCCGCTCTTGCCGATTTTAGCGGCATTTGCATAGTAGCTCTCATTTAGCCAGCTCTCAAAAAAATCGCTAAATTTCACGCCCGCACTATCTCGTCCAGGCTTTTGCGTAGGCGCGCAAAGCCCTCTTTGATCTCCGGTTTTTTGATATTTAGCGCAGGCAAAAATCTAAGGGTGCGCTTGCCGGATTTTAGGATCAAAAGTCCGTTTTGCAGGGCTTTGTTAAAGATCTCGCCCAAGTTTTTTTCATCGCGTAGCACGAGGCCTTGCATCAGACCGAGCCCCACGTGCTTTTCGATCAGGCTAGGATAGTCTGCGGCGATGGCGTCTAGTTTTTTGATAAATCTTTTTATAGTCTTATCAAGCTTGCCGCTCGCTTTTAAAAACTCTAGCTGCGAAAGCACCGCAAGCGCCGTAGAGGTCGCCAAAAAGTTACCGCCGAAGGTGCTGCCGTGCTCGCCCGGAGCGAAAATATTTTGCTGCGCCACGCACGCGCCGATCGGCACGCCGCCCGCAAGACCTTTGGCAAAGGTGATGATGTCGGGGCGGATGCCGTAAATTTGTGACGTCGCGAACTCGCCCGTGCGATATACGCCGCACTGCACCTCGTCGGTGATTAAAAGCAGCTTTCTCTCTTTTAAAACAGCCGCCAGCTTTTGCACGCTAGCCTTATCCAGAGGTTTAATGCCGCCCTCGCCCTGGACTAGCTCGATCATCACGGCGACGCTGTTTTCATCGATATGCGCGATGATCTCCTCGATATCGTCGAAAAATTTAAATCCGGGCATATAGGGCGCGAAAATTTCCGGATGAAATTTCTCCTGCCCGGTAGCTTGCAGCGTCGCTAGCGTGCGGCCGTGGAAAGAATTTCGCAAAGTTAGAATTTCAAATTTTTTATTAGGGAAGTTTACGGTGCCGTATTTGCGCGCCATTTTGATCGCCGCTTCGTTAGCCTCCGCGCCCGAGTTGCAAAACACCGCGTATGTACGGTACCCTAAAAGCTCGCTAATCTTTTGAGCCAGGGCTTCTTGGGGCAGAATTCTATAGATATTTGAGCCGTGGATGATCTGCGCGGCTTGCGTGCCGATCGCTTCTAAGACGATCTCGTTTGCGTGCCCTAGACAGTTTACGCCGATACCCGCGCCAAAATCCACGTAGTCTTTACCCGTTTCGTCATAGACTATCGAGCCCTCGCCTCTTACTAGCGCTACGTTTACGCGCGCGAAATTATCCATCAAATAGTTCATTTTTTATACTCCACTTTAGGCAGATGCCAAGATTTGTAATAAGCCATCATGCGAAACGCAACCCCTAAAACTAGCAAAATAAGCACCGAAACTACGCCGCTAAGCCCCAATCCATCAAGCACGAAATATATCAAGCCCACGCCCATGCTTATCGTGCCATAAAGCCCCGTATGCAAAAACCACGGCACTTCGTTCAGCAGCACATCGCGCAAGATGCCGCCGCCCACGCCGTTACAAAACGCAATCAGCACCACTCCAAAAACGTTATGATTATAGCTTAGCGCAACCATCGCTCCCACGATCGAAAAGCTTACGACATCGATCGCATCGGTTAGAATAAATAAAAATTTACCCTCCAAATCACGGTTCTCGTAAAGTTTGGCAAAAATGGCTACGGCGCTTACCGCAAGCACGATCGTTACGGGCGCATAGTGCGTAAACGAGTAGATTTCGCGGCTTACTAAGGTGTCGCGCATGATCCCGCCGCCAAGCGCGGTCAAAAATGCCGCGATAAAGATCCCAAGCCAATCGCAGCCTTTCTTTACGCCGAATAAAAACCCGCTAAGCGCCGCCGAAGCGATGCCTACGCACTCCGTAAGCTCTAAAATACTCATATCACAACCCGCTAAAATCCTTTTAAAAACGCATTTTACAACAACTAAATATAAATTTCGGTAAAGCGCGACGGGCTGGAGAAATTTAGACGCGGCGGGATAAATTTCAGAACGGCGGATAAAATTTGAGCGCGGTGAATTGAAATCTACGCAGCAGAATTTTGTTAGGCAGTATTTTATGCGGCAAAATTCTACGCGGCTAAAATACGGCGCCGTCAGGGCGCAAATATAAAATTTAGACTTGAAATTTATAAACGGCTGCGGAGATAAAATTTCACAGAATTTTATAGCGGCTAAAACATACGGCGTCGCGATCCGGCGCAAATTTTAGTTTGAAATTTTCAGCATCTGCGCGCTAGGAAGAATTTAACGCTACAAAGTCGGCTCTATGCTTACGCCAACGGCACATAAATTTTGATTTGAAATTGCGCCTCGTTTTTGGCGCCGTGTTTTGCCGCTATAAAATTTCATGCGATTTTACGGAGACCGAGCCCGCGTAGAATTCTACGTAAAATTTTAAAATTTAGCGGTCGAATTCTGCGTGGAATTTTACGCCGAGCTCCGCTAGATTAGCGCAGCCTCTCTTTTAAAATTTCCCAAATACGGGGCATTGCCAGCAGTCCATTATGCCGCGCGTCTGGTATTTCATAAAATAGATCGTCCGCCTTAAGAGATCCCGCAAGATCATACGAGTGATGCACCGGTATCAGCTCATCTGCGGCTCCGTGGATGAGCGTGATCTGAGTGCCGCGTGCCGCTTGCAAAAATTCCGCGGTCGGAATCTTATAACGGATCAAAAATTTCGGCACGAAGGGGGCTTTTTCGTGCGCAAGCCGCTCGAAGCTAAAATATGGCGCGAGCAAGATCAGCCGCGCCGCGTCCCACTTCGCAGCCTGCTGTGCTGCGATACCGCTTCCGATCGAGTAGCCGATCATCGTGAGCTTTCTTGGCGAATGCTGCGCTAAAACGTAGCGGCTCATCGCATCTGCGCTCGCAAAAAGCTGCTGCTGCGATGAAATTTTGCCGTCCGATTTGCCGTAGCCCGGGTAATCGAAAATATAAAAATCGTATCCCAAAGCCGCAAAATCCGCGCCGTATGCGCCCCAGCCGCTCACGTCGCCGAAGTTGCCGTGAAAGAACAAAATCGCGCCCTTAGGCTCTGCCGCACTAAATTTCAGCCCGTTTATCAACCCGCCCTCAAACGGGATATTGATCTCTTGAAATTTTATTGCAGCGGAGTTTGTGTTATTGCCCGCTGCGACGTCCTGAGCGGTATTTTCGCCGACGCGCTCGGCGCTAGTTTGAGTGTTTTTGTTTTTGATCTCGCCCGCTGCTGCGCCGCTTTCTTTTGTGTCGCTCGCTGCGGAAGCGCTTTCATCCGCGCCACTCTTCGTAGAGGCGCTATTTTGCGTAGCGGACGCCTGCATATCTAAATGCGCGCCGCTCTCGGGCGCGTTCACCAGTCCTGCAAATTCGGAATTTTCAAAGCTAAATTTGAAGTTTTTATCCAGCGGCTCGCCCAAAAATATCAGCCGTTCCTGAAAGATATAAAGTCCCGCTAGCACGCAGATATAAACACACGCCGCGATAATGCACAGCCTAAGTAAAACCCTCATCGCCGTCCTTTAAATTTAAAACCGAGACGCAAAAACGCACGGAGGCACGCGAAATTCCCTCTCGCCGCTAAGCTTTAAACTCGCTCAAAAACCATTGAAACGCCAAGATCAGCCCCGGCGCGCGCACGATCTTTTCATCAAACATAAACTCTCGCGCCTTGGCTGCGGGCAGATAGAAAAGCTCGATCTTCTCGCCGTCCACGCCGCCGCCGCGACCTAGCTTCATCGATTCGTCGATACGCGCGAAGTATAAAATTTGACGGTTTGCCGCAAAGCCCAGGGCGCTGTAGTAGCTCGTGATAAATTTCAGATCCTTCACGGCGTATCCCGTCTCTTCGAGCACCTCTTCGATCGCCGTTTGCTCCTCGCTAATGCCCTTGTCCAAAATGCCCGCGCAAAGCTCATAGGTGTAGCCCTTCTCGGGCGAATTTATTAAATTTTCCTCTTGATAAAACCACACGCTGGGGCGAAACTGCTTGACGAGCAAAAGCGCGTCGCGCTGCGTATGATAAAGCAAAATCGAGACGCTATCGTGCACTTTGACGCAGTCCCACGCGCGCGCTACGCCGTCTATTTCAAAATTTAAGCGAAAGGGTTTAACGAAATTCGAGCTTTTAAGCTCGGAAATTTTAAAATTTTTTATAGTAGTATCCATGTCGCAAGTCCTAAAAAGCTAAAAAATCCCACGATGTCAGTTACCGTGGTAAGCAGCACGGAGCTGCCGACGGCGGGATCGATATTTAATTTTTTAAGCGTGATCGGAATGACGGCGCCGAAAAGCCCCGCGAGCGTTAAATTTAGCACCATCGACATCGCAATCACCAACCCCAAAAGCTTAATGCCGAACCAAAAATACGCCACAAACCCCATCAGCGTGGCAAAAATGAGGCCGTTTATAAAAGCGATCGTGATCTCGCGAAAGAGAACCTGCTTTTTGTCTTTAAACGCTATCTCGCCCAGGGCTAGGCGGCGCACGGTTACCGTAAGCGCCTGCGTGCCGGTGTTACCGCCCATGGAGGCGACTATTGGCATAAGCACGGCGAGCGCGACCAGCTTTTCGATAGTGGCGTCAAAAAGCCCAATGATCGTGGAGCTTACGATCGCCGTGCATAAATTTACCGCTAGCCACACAGCGCGCGCGCGTCCCGCCTTAAAGATCGTAGTCTCGTCGTCTTCCGCTTCGTCATCGACGCCCGCGAGATTGTAAATTTGCTCGGTGGCGCGCTCTTGGATGAGATCGTGGATATCATCGGCGGTGATACGTCCGATGAGCACGCCGTTAGCATCGACTACGGGGATGACGTTAAGGTCGAACTCCTCAAAATCCTTGATTACGTCGTCGATCTTATCGGTATCGGTGGCGAAGTGGATTTTATTTTCGGCGCCGAATTTTTGTGAAATTTCTTCCAACGTGAGCGAAAAATCGTATAAAATCAGATCGGACGTCGAAAAGGTAGTAAGCAGATGCCCCTTTTTATCGAGCACGAAGAGCTGAAAGACGTTTTCGATCTCGTCCTTTTCGCGCATAACGCGCAGCATCTCGACCGCCTGCCCCAGGGTCTGATCCTGCCTCGCGCTAAAGACCTCAGTCTGCATATACGCGCCCGCCTCATCTTCGCTATATTTGGAGATAGTAAGAATGTCGTGGCGATCGTCCTCGTCAAGCCCATAGAAAATCTGCTCGGCCTTGTCCTCGTCGATTTCGCCGATATTTTGCAAAAGCTCCGCCTGATCGTCGCTTTCGAGCTCCTCGATCGCTTCGACGATCTTTTCGTGAGGCAGAGTTTCGATGACATCTTCGAGCATATGCTCGGGCATCTCAAGCGCAGCATCGGCAAGATCCTCAGGATCTAGCTTTTTTAAGAATTCTACGTATTTTTCTTCGTCATGCTTTTTTAGAGTTTTTAAATGCTCTGTAAGATCGGCGGCACTCAGCTCATGCTCAAGCGTATCGTCCAAGTGCGCATCAAGGAGCGCTTTGGCTTCCTCGACGTCATCTAGCTGCTCTTTATTTTCCATTTTTGACCTTAATTTATCGTGATAAGCGACTCGTAATTTTCAAATTTAGCAGGGTTTTTCGAGCCGTCTTTAGCCACAGCCATTCTAGCGTCCATATCTTTGACAAGGGCTTTAAATTTAAGCTCTTCGGCGCTTATAACGTTAGTTTTTTCAATCTTGACTACCTTAAGCGGATCTATCGCCTGCTTATTTTTATAAAGTCCGAAGTGCAGATGCGGTCCCGAACTAAGCCCGGTCGAGCCCACGTAGGCGATTAATTGACCTTGCTTGACGCTAACGCCTACTTTTGTGCCGCTAGCAAAGCCGCTAAGATGTGCATAAAGCGTGCTAATGCCGCCGCCGTGGTTGATCTCTACGGTATTGCCGTAGCCGTTTTTACGCCCTACAAAGCTAATCTTGCCCGCCCCTGCGGCATTTACCCTAGTGCCTTTGGGAGCTGCGTAATCCACACCCAGATGCGCGCGATAGCGCTTTAAAATCGGATGAAATCTTTTTGGGGTAAAATAGGATGAAATTCTAGTATAAACAAGCGGCGTGATAAGTAGAAAAGATTCGACCTTTTTTCCGCTTCGGTCGTAGTATTTATCGTCGAAGAAATAAAGCGATCTGGGCTTTTTATTTTCCTCGATCATTCCTGCGGTGATATTTACTCCGCCAAAAGGCTTGCCAAGGCGCGTCTTTTGCTCGTACAGGATCACGAGCCGATCGCCTTTTTGCAGCTTTTTAAAATTTACCTCGTTTTTAAAAACAAGCATAAACTCATTCGCTAAAGCCGCATTGCCCGTAGCTTTGATAATGTCTTGATAGGGCGAGCTTTCGATCTGAATTCCTAAAGAGTAGCTGTTTTCCTCATAAACTATCGGAGTATAAACAAATCTAAAAGTGCCGAATTTATCGCGGTAAATGTGGATCTGAAGCTCCTCGCTGACGGGAATTAGCAGCTGGGAGACGCGACCTGCTGGATCACGCAAAATTTGACACTCCACGCCCGCGCGCACCTCGGCGGCAAGCTCCTGATCCTCTTTATCCAGGTCGTAATATACAGATGCGGGGATGCCCGCGGTTTCCATAAATTGCAGCAGACTCACGCCATCGGGCCAGGCAAACTTCTCTACGCTGGGGTTGTTCGCAAAAACTACGCCTATCCACAGAAAAAGCAATATAAAAATTCTAGTCATATAAAACCGCTTTGAAATATTATTTTAAGGCGGGATTGTAACGAAAAAACGCTTATATTTCGTAAATACCGTGGAATTTTATCGCTAATTTCAAAGTTTTATGTATAATTAGCCGAAATTTTATTCAGGAGCAGAATTTTGAAAAAAGCTTTACTTATTTTAGGTCTATTTTTAAGCGCGGCGATAGGGGCGGAATTTAACATGCCGCGATACGAAACCGCCCTACTTAGCGTAAAGGATGGTTCAGGCGAGATCACAGATAGCCCTACGATTGCCGTAGGCAGCAGTGGAATAGTGATGCATAATTTCGGTAGCGGCGCGAGTTCCATCATCGCGCGCGCAGTCGTTACGCAAAAAAGCGCAGGCAAGGCAAAGGTGCGATTTGAGGTTTTTGATATGTTAGCTCAAGAGGCGCTGCCGCTGCCTAAAATTTTACCCTCAAGCGGCGATAAAGTGATCTTAAATTTCCTCTATGACCGCGCCATAATCGTCGCGCCTAACGCTGAAATTTACGAGCAGGTTATCAAGGCTTTTCCAAATATAAATTTTATCCACCCAGATCTTGGCGGCGCCTATCTTAGCTACAACCACAAGCCAAATCCTAGCCGAGACGATTTTCGTAAAATTTGCGCGCAAAACAGCGCCGGACTGATTTTTATCGCGATGGATAAACAAGGTGTATTTGCCGACTGCGGCAGCTTCAAGCCTTTGCGCACGTTCGCTAGCGGCAGCGTGGCTTATTATCAGCTGCCGTTTTACTCGCGCGTGGGCGAGATAAAGACCGTCATTTGGGACTTTACTAACGGCCCGATCAGCGATTACGACAAGCACTACCGCTATTTGCTGGGCTTAGACGGCGATGAATAGCGCCGCGCGAGCGTTTTTTACAAATCTATTAGGCGCGGATAACGCTTATTTTGACGAGGCTCATCGCACGGCATACTGCTACGACGCGACGAAAA
Organism: uncultured Campylobacter sp.; assembly: GCF_905373215.1. GTDB lineage: Bacteria > Campylobacterota > Campylobacteria > Campylobacterales > Campylobacteraceae > Campylobacter_B. Next base: position 41,748 of record NZ_CAJPRT010000007.1, on the reverse strand, counting down.
GGCGCTGTCTGCCGGACGGCGTGCTTTTCCCGCGAAGTGAGGACGATGTCAGTCAAATTTTAAAATTCTGCAACGAAAATTTAATCCCTGTAGTTCCAAGAGGCGCAGGTAGCGGTTTTACTGGTGGATCTTTAGCCGCAAACGGCGGAGTGATTTTGGCATTTGAAAAACATATGAATAAAATTCTAGAAATCGACATGCAAAATCTACTCGCCGTAGTCCAACCCGGCTGCATAAATATCGATCTGCAAAAAGCAGCCGCAGCGCGCGGGCTTTTTTATCCGCCCGATCCCGCAAGTCAGGATTATTCCACGCTAGGAGGCAATGTCGCCGAAAACTCCGGCGGTATGCGCGCCGCAAAATACGGCATCACCAAAGACTATGTAATGGCACTGCGTGCGGTACTGCCTAACGGTGAGGTGATCCGAGCGGGCAAACGCACTATAAAAGATGTCGCAGGCTTCAACGTGGTAGGAATTTTAATCGCAAGCGAAGGCGCGCTTGCCATCATCACCGAAATCACACTCAAGCTCATCCCAATGCCAAAGCTTAAAAAGACCGCGATGGGCGTCTTTCCTAGCGTAGATGCAGCAATGAATGCCGTGTATAAGACGATGGCTGCCGGTATCACGCCCGTGGCGATGGAATTTTTAGACGCGCTGTGCATAGCCGCGGTCGAGGAGAAATTTCACAAGGGCTTGCCGAAGGGCGCGGGCGCGATTTTGATCTGCGAAACCGACGGCAATTTAGAAGCGGTGCTTTTGGAGGAGCTCGCACTCATAAAAGAAATTTTCGTTCAAAACGGCGCGAGCGACTTTCGCATCGCAAAAAGCGAAGAGGAGCGGGCGGGCATTTGGTTTGCGAGACGCAACTGCTCGCAGGCGATCAATATCTACGGCACGCTTAAGCTAAATGAGGACATCACCGTCCCGCGCTCGCAGCTGCCCGAGCTACTGCGCCGTATCGCGCGCATCGGCGATAAATACGGCGTGCGCGTGCCCTGTTTCGGGCACACGGGCGACGGCAATGTCCACACCAACGTCATGGTCGCCGACAAAAAGGACGAAGCTCAGGTGCAACGCGGACATGACGCAATCACCGAAATTTTCAAAGCTGCAGTTGGTCTTGGCGGTACGCTCAGCGGCGAGCACGGCATCGGGCTAAGCAAAGCAGAATTTATGCCACTAGCTTTTAGCGCAGCAGAGATGGAGCTATTTCGCGCGATCAAAAGGGCTTTCGATCCAAAAGGTATCTTAAATCCCGGAAAAATGGGGCTTTAAATTAGGATCGTCATCCCACCGCTATGATGATTTGAAATCGATTTATCCCACTTATCTCATCTAAAATTCTACTTTCTTACAATATGCCTGCTTAAAATTTTATCTTGCTTACAATTTAGCTTATTTACAGGCTACTTCGAGTTAGTTTTAAGCTTGATCTGCCCATTTACAGATCGATTTTGCTTACTTTGCAATGAATAATTTTACTTGTTTATTGATAGATTCCATCCACTTGATAATTGATTTTACTTACTTCGCAGATTGATTATACCGTGCGATCTTTTCGGATATTTTTGCCATATCAGCTGTGATTGCATAGCTACTCGCTAATTTGCGCAATTTTTTCTCTTTCAAAGATACATACTAAGATTATGATGAAATTCCTATATCGCGATGGGTAAGTCTATGATAAGTTAAAATTCTGTCAATAAAATCCATAGCATAGATTAAATTCTAAACTTCTGAAATACTGAAATTTTAAAATCGCTATCTATCGCCATTATCGCAATATGCGGAATTTCAGCGATAAAATTTAGAAATAAAATTCCGCGGAATTCCATAAAATCCCATAAAGCTCCGCAAAATTTATAAGTTAATTTCGATCTCGCCGTGTTATCATCTAGCTAGTCCTGCCATCTATTTAGTAGCATTAGCCTCGCTTGCATTTATTTTATTCATCGCGGCTACTACGTTGCAGCTAAACTCAGCTCCCAGCTTGCAGGCTTTGTCGTAGTAGATCATCGCCTTATCCAGATCCGGCTCGCCAAATTCCTTCTTTGAATACGCTAGTCCAACCCTTTGACATCCCTCTGCCAAAGCAGCATCACAAGATTTTAGGAAAAACTTAAGAGCGCCCTGATAGTCTTTCTCTTCATAGCTAGCGACCGCAGCGTTTAAGCAGCCCTCGCCTAATCCCAAATCGCATGATTTGGCAAAAAATGCGAACGTATTTTTCTTATCCGCATTTTTATAAGAGATTATCGCGGCGTTGTAGCAAGCTTTGGCAGCTCCCAGCTCGCACGCTTTGGAATAAAACCGCGCGGACTTACCCTTATCCTTCGTAGTTTTATATAAATTTTGCTCGTCGTAATATAAATCTCCCGCGATAGCACAGCTATTTTCCAGCCCCGCTTCGCAAGCTTTTTCAAACGGCTTTTTTGCTGCCTCATAATCGCGCTCCTCAAGCAAATATGCTCCGTAGTCTTCGCACGAATTAGCCCTACCGACGCCGCATCCGACAAACGAGACCGCCTGCGGGAAAAATATCTGCGCGAGCAAGTAGGCTGCTACGATTAGTGCGGCAATCGACGCTAAAATTTTCATTTTTGCTCCTTTTAAATTTTAAAAATAATTATAGCAAAAAGCGAGGGATAAAATTTTAATTTTTGATAATAGCTGTGAAATCTCCGGCGAATTCCTGCAAAATTTCTATCAAAATCCCAAGCAAAATTTTAAATAAAATTTTAAACGGAACTTTGAGCGGAATTTTAAAAAGACAAATTAAAATTTTACTTGCAAGATTGTTTTTATGGCTGGCTTGCCTCAATTTTACTCGCACGTCTATGCGGCATCCACGGCGCCCGTAGTATTTATAATAAAGCATTTAATCCTGAGGTCTGAAACACCTACAGCCTCTGCAATGGTAATTTATCAGGGCGATAATCTAGTGTGTAAAATATTTTTGTTGCATACGAAGCCCATGGTGAGCATCTTGCCGTGCCCTAGAAAACTTTTGAAAATTTCGCATTGCTGCTTAGAAATTTTAAAAAATTTTACGCCGCCAGCCTTTAAATTTTATCTTAGAAATAGGTTTGCCTATGCTAAAATCGTAAGCATAATGCGTCTTTAGGCGTTTTGGCTCCAATACCCAGGCTTCTTAGATCGCACCAATTAGATATGGTGAGTCTTAAAATAATCAAGACTGCGCGATATCTGTATTGCGTACGTAAATTTCATCCATGTAGGTTGCGACTGAGATTTCAGCCGCGCAAGCCCAGCCCATAAAATTCTGCTAATTTTAAAACCCAAATGCCACTTAGAATTTCTATCTATTTAAAGAGCTTCACTTCAAAATTTTATTCGCTGCAAAGCGCAAGCAGCGCTCCCTAGCGCTCAAACTCTATCACAGCCTCCTCCTCGCCGAACCACATCACGGAGTTTTTTATATCGCAAAACCGCGCCTCATCCGCCATCAGCTCCGCTAACACCGCTCGCGCTACCTCGCTGTTTCGTGCATCCGCAAACGCCTGCACGCTCTCATACCACAGCTCGCCCATCGCATCGTAGTCAAACGCCGCCATTTCGCGCTTGGTGCTTTGTCCCTTGGGGAAAACGGGCATGGTTTTTGCATAGCGGACGATATTTAGTGCCTTTTGATTAGCCAAAACCTTTTGTGAATGCGCCGCCCAGTGTGCCACAAACTCCTGCTGCGTGATGTTCGGCGCCCTTTTTACTAACATCGTGATCTTAAACATAACCGCTCCCTAAATGAAATTTATCGCAAATTTGCGCCCTATTCTATGATGCATCCGCGTTTTTGCAATTTTGCTTAGCGTTCTTTGCGTCTAAATAGACCTTGAAAAACTTAAATAGCAGCCGTGCGCGCGAGCGCAAATCGCCAAAATGCATAAACCTCGCCGTTTAAAACTTAAATCGCTGTCAATCTCACTTAGTTTAACTGTCTATGGAATAATTTTACGGCTACCGCCATAATAAATTACGCAGGCTCTTTGCGGGCAAAGTAAAATTCTGCCAAACCTTAGTGGACGATAAAATTTTACCGACTTTCGGTGCGCATAAATTCCGTCTATTTTAGGCGAGCGAGTAAAATTCCGCGGCCTTTCAAACGGCGACAAAACAGACGAGCGACGGTTTTATCTTTCACCGCTGCGCGCAAATTGCGTTGCTGCGTACGAACCTAACCCTTGCTCGACAAAAACCTCTGCAAAATTATCGTCGCGGCGATGCTATCAAAGCGCGCGTCCTTGCCGCCGCCCTTAGCGCCTTTGCTCGCAAACTCCGCCGCTTCGGCGCTCGAAAAGCTCTCGTCTTGGAATTTTATCTCGCCGTCAAAATCCAGCAGCGAGGCGAAGTGGCGTATGCGCCTGCTCATCTCCTCCTCGCTCGCCCCGCCGCGCGGCACGCCCAGCACGAGCACGCTGGCGCCCTTTTCGCGCAGCAGCTCACTTAGCTCGCGCGCGGCTTGGGTGCGGTTTTTGCGCAGGATCGGCTCGCACGGAAGCGGCGTCTTATCATCGGGTGCCGCCGCCACACCGATACGTTTAAGCCCAAGATCGATCGCAACTATCAAATTTCATCCTTTTTAGTTCGGCTTCGGCAAGCCGCGCGGGTTTATTTTAAGCTCAGGTGTTACTTGCAGAAAGTAAAATTTTACCGAGCCACCTTTTTCTAAATTTAAACACCGACCGCGCAGACTACGCGCCGTGCAAACAAGCCGTACCGGCGGGCGGCGCCGATCAAACTACGGCAAGCAAACGCCGATCATCGGCTACTTTGCCACGATCTTTGCGCCTAAAATTTCGATCCTGCCTTCAAGCTCGTATTCGTAAATTTTATCTCCGAAGCGCTCGATCGCCGCTTGCAGATCGGAATTTAGCGCTAAAAATTCCATCACCTCATCCTGCGCGCGCTCAGTATTTTGCGGCGTCTGCGGAGCCAAAGAGGCGACAAACTCGCCAAAATCCGCGATCAGCCGCGCCTGAGATTTTGCGAGCAGATCGTTCGTGCCCGCGCTCTCGTCCATTCGGTGCGGCAGCACGTACACGGGCACGCCCATTTCGCGAGCCAGACGCGCGCTTTGCAGCGAGCCGCTGCGGGGCTCGGCTTGAGCGACGATGAGCGCTTCGGACAGCGCCACGACGATACGGTTGCGCTGCAAAAACTGAAATCCGCGCGCGCTCACGCCGTCCTCATACTCGCTAAGCGCGAGGCTGCGCTCGTAAATTTTGCCGATCATGGCGACGTTTTGCGCGGGATAAATTTGATCAAGGCCGTTTCCAAAAACCGCGATCGTATTTGGAAACGCCCCTTCGTGCGCGGCTATGTCGCAGCCGATCGCCGCGCCGCTTACGACGCAAAAGCCCGCATTGCTTAGCTCGCGCGCAAGGCGCAGGATCAAATTTTTGCTATAAACGCTCATCTTGCGCGAGCCCACGATCGAGATGCGGCGCTTTTGTAACATCGCCGGCTCGCCCCTAAAATACAGCTGCGCGGGCTCACTCGCACCGAGCCTTGCTAGGCTTGGAATTTTAAAACCAAGCTCACTCGTAGTACTCATAAATTTCGTCCAAATACACTAAATCGACCTCGCCTAGGATATCGGCGCTGTTTGCAAGCGCGCGCAGAGTGGAGCTTTTGGGATGGCCGATAGCGATGGCGTAACCCTGCTTTTTAGCAAGCGCGACGGCTTCGCGCAGCTTTTTGCGCACCGCGGCGACGCTGTTTTGATTATCTAAAAACACATCGCGATGCACGTATCGCATGCCAAGCCCGTTCATCGCCGCTTTGGCCTTGGTAGCGGGGCTCGTGCGCGAGTCGATAAATAAAAATCCATGCTCGTTCATCGCGCGCAGCAAATTTTGCATCGCGCGCTCGTCGGCGGTAAATTTAGAACCGGTGTGGTTGTTTATAAATTTAGCGTTCGGAAAGTCCGCGCGCAGCTTGGCTATGACGCCGCGCAGCTTCTCGTAATTATCCGAGGTTCGCAGCGTCGCGGAATTATTTTTAGCGGAGCTCGCCTCCATCGGCAGGTGGATCGCGTAATGCTCAAAGCCGCGAGCGAGCGAGCGCGTGTCCTTGCGCTGATACTCGGGCGGGAAGATGGACGGCGTCACTCGCACGGGCAGAGCGGCGATCTTTTGCGCCTGCTCGTCGGTGCCTACGTCGTCGATGATGATCGCTAGCTTTGCGCGAGAGCCTGCGGGCAAAGCCTTGCGCGGCGATTTAGAAAGATCGTCCGCACCGCCGGAAGCGTGGCTTTGGGCGGCAGAATTTATGGAATTTTCTGAAGCGGAATTTGACGCGGTAAAATTTACGTCAGGTCCGTCACCCGCCGAATTTGCAGCGGCGGAAGTTGCGGAAGCCGTATAATTTACGGAATTTTGTAAATTGCCGTTTGCAGAATTTTCTCCTGTGAAATTCTGCGGTGCGGGCTCGATGCTCATCTTAGGCGCGGTTACGTTTTGCTCGGCGATCTTATCGAGCTCCTTTTGAATCAGCGCTTCCTTCTCAGCAGCGCTTAAACGCGGTCGTTTACCGCGAGGATCGGAAGGGCTTTCGGGGGCTTGTTTGTGCGAGCTTTGCTGCAACGCAGCCTTATTGCTCGAAAATACGAGATCCAAAACAGCGTAGGTAACCGCACCGCTTAAAAAGCATAAGATTACGACAAAGGCGATCGCTATGTAATTGATCTGGCGCTTTTTACGGCGCCCGCGTGGATTTGTATTAGCCAAAGCTCAGCCGAAATCAGTTTTTATCTTTGTTTATGAGCTTGCCTTTGGCGATCCACGGCATCATCGCGCGAAGCTTATCGCCGGTTTTGCTAAGCAAGCTGTTTGCCGTGATATTGCGCTCAGCGTTCATCCGCACGTAGCCCGCCTTGCGCTCGAGGATAAAGTCTTTTGCAAATTTGCCGTTTTGGATCTCCTTTAGCACCTCTTTCATCGCAGCTTTGCTGCTTTCGTTTACGACGCGGTTACCGCTTACGTAATCGCCGTATTCTGCGGTGTTTGAGATCGAGTAGCGCATATCGGCCATGCCGCCTTGATAGATGAGATCCACGATCAGCTTCATCTCGTGCTGGCACTCAAAATACGCCATCTCAGGCTCGTATCCCGCCTCGACGAGGGTTTCAAAGCCTGCGTTGATGAGCGCGCAAAGTCCGCCGCAAAGCACAGCCTGCTCGCCGAAAAGATCGGTCTCGGTCTCTGCTTTGAAGGTCGTTTCGATGATGCCGGTGCGGCCGCCGCCGATCGCGCTTGCGTAGCTTAGAGCAAGCTCTTTGGCTCTACCGCTTTCGTTTTGCGAAACGGCGATCAGCATCGGTACGCCGCCGCCGCTTACGAACTCGTTGCGGACGGTGTGGCCCGGGGCTTTCGGAGCGATCATAATGCAGTCGATGCCCTTTGGTGGGACGATCTGTCCGAAGTGGATATTAAAGCCGTGCGCGAACGCGATCGCGTTGCCCTCGCTTAAATTTGGCTCGATCTCGGCTTTGAAAATGTCGCTTTGAAACTCATCAGGCGTTAGGATCATCACAAGATCGGCTGCCTTCGCAGCTTCGCCGACGCTCATTACTTTAAAGCCCTTTGCCTCGGCCTTGCTCCAGCTCGCGCCGCCCTTTTTAAGACCCACGATGACTTCTACGCCGCTATCTCGCAAATTTTCGGCGTGAGCGTGCCCTTGCGAGCCAAAGCCGATCATAGCGACCTTTTTAGCCTTAATCAAACCCAAATCGCAATCTTTGTCGTAAAAAACGTTTATTGCCATAACGCATCCTTTTTTAAAAATTTAGGCGAGATTGTAGCTAAAATTTGCTTTTATGCAGATAAACCGCGCGCCGCAAGGGCGGATAAAGAAATTTTGAGCTATCATTGAGGCATAATTTAGCTTTAAAAGGAGCGAAAATGAAAGTGGGATTTATCGGCGGCGGAAATATGGGCGAGGCGATGATCGCCGCACTTTGCAGAGCTGGCGGGCGAGATTGCGCGGCGAGCGGAGAAAATTTTACAGAGGATAAAGAAAATTCCGCGCACGGCGGGCGGAATTTTATGCCCGATGCTCAAAATTTTACCGCTTGCGAGCGGAATTCCGAGCCCGATATGCAAAATTCCGCTAGCGACGGGCATGATTCCTCTTGCGCGCAGCCCGGCTCCGATACGAAGCTTCAAGTCCTAGCTTATGCTAGAAGCAAAAATGAAGCCTTGCGTAAGCGCTATGGCGTGCAAATTTTACAAGACGAGACGCAGCTGGCGCACGCAGCGGATATGATCGTGCTCGCGACCAAGCCCGCTAGCTACGAAGGGATTTTGCACCTGATCGCGCCCGAGCTTGCGGGCAAAATCCTACTTCTTTTAGCGCCGAATTTCAAGCTAGAGCGCGCCCAAAATATCGTGGGTGCGGACGTTTTCGTAGCCCGCGCGATGCCAAACGTCGCTGCTGGCATCGGCGCGTCGGCTACGGCGCTGTGCTACGGCGAGTATTTTGATGAGGCTAGTCGGGAGATCGTGCGAGCCCTAGCCGCCAAAATCGGCAAATTCTACGAGATAGACGAGGCTGGTTTTGCCGCATTTACGGGGATTGCAGGTAGCCTGCCTGCGTATGTGTGCGCTTTTATCGAGGCGGCGGCAGACGCGGGCGTGCGGGGCGGACTACCGCGGGCGCTGTGCTACGACGCGGTAGCGGCGGCGGTAGAGGGCACGGCGCGCCTACTGCAAAGCGGCAAGCGCCCATCGGAGCTCAAAGACGCGGTTTGCTCGCCTGCGGGCACGACGGTTGAGGGACTCGCGGCGCTCGAGGCGGCGGGCTGGAGTATTACAACTGCACGAAATTCGGCGGCTATCCCTCCTTTTGCCAGTCCGGAGTGAGTTTCGGCGATGGTTTTCAGTTCGTTTTTCAGATCTCTTCAGACTAAAAGGCTAATTTTAACGTCATTGACGGCGGCAGCTTGATGTTTGCCAAAAACCCGCAAAGCGGCGCGTGGAGCTTGTATTATGATTTCGATTAGGCGCGCGAAAGGTAAATTTAGCTCTCTCGTAAAATTCCGCCGCTTCAGGCGGGCGCCAGGGGCGAGTAAATTTACGATGAAATTTTATCGGCGTGCGGCTTTGAGCCCGCTCGGCGCGGATTAAATTTAGACGGCGCCCGATCTAGGTTAAATTTAAGCCGCCGAGAGGCGAGCCGAATAGTTGCAGACGAGCCGAATACGGCAAGCGGGCTGTAAAAATTCGGCGCCGCAAAATTTTAAAATTTATAGCCCGAGATTTTGGGTTCGAGCTTGAAATTTTAACCCGCAAATTTAAAGGAGCGAAAATGAACGCAAACGAGCTTGCAAACATCTGGCGCAGGCCGATCTACCTGCCCTATCTACAAGATCCACTCACGCCCGAGGCGCTGAGGGCCGCGGAAGAGGAGCTAGGACGCACCCTGCCGCGCGAGCTCGCCATGATGCTAAGCGTGCAAAACGGCGGCTACCTGCGCTACGAGCTGGAGGGCTACCCGCTAGACGCCATCAGCGGCATCGGCGAGGCGTATCCGTCGCTTACGCGCTTTAACTGGGGCGAGGAGCGCGAGTGCGTGAGCTTCGAGCTTAACGGGCTGGTGCCATTCAGCGGCGACGGGCATTGGTATCTGTGCCTGGACTACCGCGCCAGCGAGGAGCCTGCGGTCGCCTACATCGACGTCGAGTGCGATGAGCAAAGCATCATCGCGCAGGACTTCGCTTCGTTTTTAGCGCTTTTGAAGCTTGATAGCGACGGCAAGATCGCGCTACAAACGGGGCTCGATCTGGACGGCACGAAGGCGCGGCTGGAGGGAATTTTGAGCGTGCGAGCTAAAGCCGCCGATCCGCAACTTTACGGCTTTAGCGTATATAATTTCGCTCGCGAGGGCGGCGTGCTGAGCCTTAGCCCGAACGAGGTTCGGCTCGGATTTGCCAGGCGGGGCGAGCGGCGGTTTAAAGAGCTTAAAAACTTCAGCGAGCCCGTCCTGCGCTATGCTGAGCTGGACGGCGGCGCGATGATACTGGACGTTTTCAAAGAGGAGCTGATGGGTGAAATTTTGCGCGAGCTAAAGGACGCGGGCTTGTGCGCACAGAGCCTAAAAGACGCGATCGGCGCGTAAAGCTTTTGCGATTGGGAGTGTAGCTTTGTGACGGTGCGCGCTCGTGCGATCGATAATGAGCGCGGACTTGCGCTCGTAAATTTAGCGCTCAAACACCCGCCGCGCAGCCTGCGCTTTAAATGCGGGCGATAAACGCCAAGCTACGCGCTAAATTTTGAAAAAGCTACAAAAGCCCTCATCGCGGTAAAATTTTAACTCACAAATATTCAGGCTGTACCACGAGTATGTAAAAAACCTACAGGCGAGCTAAAATACGGCGCGAGCGGACACAAATATATGCGCGCGGGGGCGTAAAATACGCAAGCTGTCGCAAACGGCGAGCGCAAATTTAGCTCGCCGCGGCAGGTAAAATTTCGCTATAATTTTGCTAATTTAACAAAGGAGAAAAGGGTGAGCGTAGAATTTCGCGTCAAAAACAAAAAGCGACCGCTATTTATGGGGTATTCGGACGCCATGAGCGTTAGCAAGGCATTGGATCTGCTGCCCGATCTATCGGTATTTGGCATAGACGAGAGCGCCGATGACTTTGACGAGAGGGCGTTTTTAAAATCGCCTTTGAGCGAGTATGAGTGTTTGATTTTGGGCGTGCAAGGCAAGAGCGGGCGCGGGATGGAGCTTAGCTACGATGGGGATCAGCAAAGCTACGCCGTGCGCGTAAATACGCCCGCGACGGTCTTTGATTGGGTTTTGGCGATCTCGTATCTGCAGGCGCTATCTAAGCAGCTGGGGGACGAGATCATGGATGAAAACGGCGAAATTTACACTCACGACAGGATAGAGCAATTCGACTACGAGCGCGATATAGCGGCGGGGCTACATTCGATAGATCAGCATTTAAGCGGCGATACCGAGGTAAATTTTTGCTACGGGGTGCAGAGGCCTTTTGCGATAAACCGCGCGATGATGGATGAAATTTTAGCCTCATACAACCCCGCTGCTGAGTTTAGCAAGCGGCTGACCGAGGTGCAATACCTAGACGCTTACGACGCGCACCAGAGGTTTTACCGAAATGGGGATGACGGCACGATAATGGGCTCATACGCGCTCACACAGGACCTGCCCACTATCCTGCCTTACAAGCCGTTTGTGGAGTGGCAAAACGCGGAGATGCTGAAAAATAGCGACGTAGCGCGCTGGCAGATCGCGCTCATAGGCATAGAGGGCGACGAAAACGACGCCGGTAACTACCGCGCCATCGCCGAGCTGGAATATGGCGAGTTTATTGCGCGGCTGCCGAAGCAAAACTACCGCTTCATCGATGCGAGCTATATTTTGGTTGACGGGCTAAGCGCTGAACAGCTAAAGGCGCTAGCGAGCTAAATTTTACTTGCGGTGAAATTCTGCAGAGCTCATCGAAGCTTAGCGCCGCAAAATTTAAAGGGGTGGAATTCGCGGTGCATAAAATTTTAAAATTCTAAATCCGGTTTACGGAATTTTATCTCGGCAAAATTTTAAGAAAGCAGAATTTTATCGCGGCAGAATTTCGTAGATATAAAATTTAGAAAGGTTAAAATGAAAAGGACCTACTACGATCTAAAAATTTACGATAACGGCATGATGCGAGGCGTGCTGCAAGAGGACATCGAGGCATTGCCGTTTTTCGACTACTGGCAAAAGATGAGCCTATGCTCGACGCAGGGCATATACATAGACGAAAGCGGCAAAGAGCACAGGCTCGTCTATCTGCACGACTGGGAGAAATTTTGCAGATTATTCGCTCGCGAACAGGAGCTACTTAAGCGCGCCCCGGTCGGTAGCGAAAATGAGCGATCCGAGCCGTAGCGTATCTCGGTCGGCAGCGGAGAATAGCGGCGATCCTGGCGCAGCGCAAGTAAATTTTAGCCGATAAATAGCGGCGCGCATTAATCAGCCAAAATCGCCGCTTCGCTTAAATCTGGGTTTAAATTTAACTCGTCTATGATAGATAAAAGCTCTGAAATTTCATTTTTGATCCCAGCGGCGTCCTCTAAGCTCGGCGGCGGCGAAAAGAGCGTTGTTTCAAACTTATTTTTCGCTCCGTTTAAAAATAGATAAAGCTTATCGTCCATAAACGCCGCGCTCAGCCCCATTTTCCCCGCGAATTTTTCCTTTAGCTCTCGCAGGCGCTGCATAAACGCGGGCGTCAAAAGATACCTCGCCTCTACTTTATCGTCCGCAAAGACCCGAAATTCTTTACTAAAAAACACGTCGTCCATCTGTTCTTTTTCGCCTATAAATTTAGTATTTAACGTGCGGCTCGCGACTATCGTTTGCCCGTTAAATTTCTTGTAGAACTCGCAGACCAAGACCGAGCCGCTGAATGCCTGCATATCCTTCATCGTCGACCACGCAAAAACTATCGCGGAGAGTAAATTTAACGCCGCCGAGTCGCTTAGCTCCAGCGTCGCGCCGTTTGGGATGCGGATCGCTTCGCTGAGGTTAAATTTGACGCCGTTATAAATGCCGCTGATTTGGTCTTCGGCGCGAAACTCATCGGGCGAATAGATGCCGATTTTGCGAAATTCTTTACGGCTGATGCCGGCATTCGGATCGTAGTTAAAATTTGGATCTACCCCGCGGATGGCGGCGCGGACGAAAACGTCTTTATAAAACGCTTTGTAATCCCCCAGCTCGCTGGTCACTCGGCTAGCATTAGCCATTAGTGCAGCTTGAAAAAACGGAATATAGATAATGATGAAAAATAGCGGTGCAAGGCGATTTTCAAAAAGATGCCATACGGCAAATCCGCCGCCTACGGGCAGTGCTATTATAAATAAAATTCCTAAAAACAGATACTTTGCAAACGCGCGTCTGCACTCTTTTTGCTTTTTCGCGGTGGCAACTATCGCTTCGTTTATATTCAAAATTTTACCTTTTTCTAAATTTGCGCGGCGGATTTCGCGCTTGGAGTGAATTTTAGCAAAATTTACGCCGCAAAGATACGGCGGCGCGAGTAAATTTATTCGGCGAATTAAATTTATGAAATTTACGCTACGGCAGCGATCTACTCGGACGTGCGCTGATTTAGCCACATTTTAAGATTGCTCGCGCCCTCTTTTAGCACCACAAATCCTGCGGCGGCAACACAGACAAAATTAATTAGAGAGCCCATCCCGCCGACGTTTAAAATCCCAAAACCCACGATCCACAGCGCCGCGCCGAAGCCAAGCGTGCACACGGTGGTCGCGATCCCCAGCTTGCGGCGCAAAGGACTTGGTTTGCGTACCACCTGAACTCGAGTGATCACGTAGCTGCCCGCATATCCTCCGCGGATGAAATACGCGCGCGCAGGCTCGCCCTCCTCTACGGGGATATCGTTAAACTCGCCGCGCAGCTTCACGCCGTCTATCTCGAAAAATACCCAAATTTTGCTATTTCCTCTTGCAGCGTGGACGCGGAGATTTCGAACCTCGCCCGTGATCTCATATTCCAATTTACTTCCTCAAACAGCTTCGCGCTTTGCTTCCGCGCTAAATTTCGCGCCGTAAAATTTTAAAATCTAAATTTTGCCTTGCTTGCAGCACTGCCCATGAAATTTTAAAGTTGAGATTCTGCAAGCCCTAAATTCAGAGCTAAGCCTTAAAATTTCATAGCGATAGAATTTCAAGTAAAGCTCCGCCGCTAAATTTGGCTAATCGCATGCACTGACTATTGCGCCTTGCCGAATTTTGCACGTCGCAAAATCGCGGCGAAATTCCGCGCCGTAAAAGCTCACAAATCCGTCGCGGCAATATCACAGGCAAGCCCATCGAAAAAACTGATACCGCGCGACGAGTAGCGTAGATAGACGGTGCAAGGCAGGTAGCACAACAGACGCCATACGGCAGACGGTGCACGGCGAGCAATACAAAATAGGCAGCGTACACGGCAGGCAGTACAAATCGGCAAACGTGCGCCGGGCGACCAAGCGCCTACTTCTTTAAAATTTGCTCTTTCATGAATTCGTAGAGCTGGCAGGATTTTTTATTGCCCGCGTCGCAGCCCTTTTTGACGCATCCAAGCCCCTTGGAAAACCCGCGCAGATCCCCCTTGCTCAGATACAAATAGCCTAAATTATTGCAGGCATCGCCGTAGCCCAGCTCGCAGGATTTGGTGTAAAGCTTCTCCGCCTTGTCGCGATCCTGCGGCGCGCCGAGACCCTTATCATAAGCAACGCCGGCGTTATAGCAGCTATCCACTAGCCCGCCGTCGCAACCTCGCTCGAAAAAGCCCACCGCCTTTGCCTGATCCGCCGCGAGCCCAAAACCGCCCGTGAAATAGACCACGGCCGCATTGTGGCAGCTTTTGGCATAGCCCAAATCGCAGGCCTTGACATAGTACCGAGCTGCCGCGGCGAAGTCCCTACTCAGGCGCCCCCTTTGATACAGGTTGCCTAGCTTGTGGCAAGCTATGGCGACGTTTTTATCGCAGGCTGCGTCATAAAATACGCCCGCTTGCGTCGCATTGCCCTCGCCGTCGTATAGGGCCCCCAAATCAAAGCAGCTATCTTTCTCGCCCGCCTCACAAGCCTTAGCAAGAGCGAGCTTGGCGCCATCGTAATCTCCGCGGGAGAGCTTGTCGCGCCCCAGCTGCGCGCAGCTTACGCCATCGCCGCGGTAGCACTTAAACGATAAAACGGGCGATGGCCAAAAAAGCACCATAACCAAGATGCAAACGGCAATCAAAAGCGCCGCTATGTCGATGATCTTTCTCATATCTATCCTTTTTGCGGCGATGCGCCGCGGGGCTTAAGGAGTACTCTTTTGCAGGCAAATCCCGCCAAGGAGAATTTTACGAATTAATTTCGTCGCATGAAATTTAATCTGCACAAAAATTTTAGTCCTCAAGCCTTGTTTTAAAATTTTACTTCGAACTTCCACGCCGCAAAATTTTAAAATTTCAAAATTCCGCAAGCAGTAAATTTGCAGCCGAATTTAAATTTTACGAACGGCGCAGTAGCAATACCGCGAAACCGCCCGCAAAATTCTAAAATCGAAATTTTACGAGCCGTAAATTTAGAACTAGCTTTAAAATTTCATAGCTATAAATTTTAAGTAAAATTTCGCTTTGTATTTAAATCATAAAATTTCGTTCGTGAGATTTAGAGCTATCGGCGCGAAATGTAGCCTGCGCGGCTACATCTTCTCTTTCGCGCTTAGGCCCATCAGAGCAAACGCCGTGCGGATACTGAGTGCCACGAGCGCAAACAGCTTGAGTTTCGCGTCCTCGTTCTCGCTGCCTACGACGCGGTTTTCGTTGTAGTATTTGTGAAAGTCCGCTGCGAGCGCCTTTAGGAAATCTGGCAGCTTCTGCAAGCCGCGCGAATTAAATGCGTCGTTTAAAATTTCATTCAAGCTAAGCGCCGCAAAAGCTAGGCCGAGCCCCGCTTCATCTAGCGCGCCGAAGTCCGCGCCCAAGACGTCCGCCTCGCGCTTGCCCGCTTTGGCGAAAATTTGATTGACCCGCGCATGGGCGTAGTTGATGTAAAAGATCGGATTGCTGCTGTCCTCGCGCGCGAGCTCGTCCACGTCGAACTCAAGCGGCGTCTCGCCCTTTTTGCTGATGAAGATAAATCGCATAGCATCCCTGCCGATCGCGGCGAGCACGTCGCTCATCAAAATCGCGTTGCCCGCGCGCTTGCTCATTTTGTAGGTCTGCCCGTTTTTGAGCAAATTTACCATCTGCATTAGGATGATCTCGAGCCTGCTTTCGTCGTAGCCCAGAAAATGCACGGCGGCCTTTAGGCGCGCGATGTAGCCGTGGTGATCGGCTCCCCAGATGTTGATGCAGCGCTCATATCCGCGCTCAAATTTGTTGTTGTGATAAACGATGTCGCCCGCAAGATAGGTCGGGCGTGCATCCTCGCGGATGACGACGCGATCCTTTTCGTCGCCGAGCTGCGATGAACGGATCCAAATTTTGCTCTCCTGCTCATACATCTTGCCGCTGCACTCAAGCTTCCTAATCGTTGGCTCAAGCTCGCCGTAGAGGCTCTTTTCGCTAGCCCAGTTTTGGATATGAATGCCGGCGTCTGCGAGATCTTTTTGGATGATCTTTAGCACTTCGTCTTTAGCAAACTCCGCAAGGATCAAGATCCGCGATTCATCGCGGAAAATTTCATCGCCGAATTGGGCGCGCGCAAGAGAGATAATCTCGTCGATATACTCGCCGCGGTAGTATTTCTCGGGATAGCTCACATCCTCGCCTGCTAGCTCGCGCGCACGAAGCGCGATCGAAGTGCCCAAAAGCTCGATCTGATTGCCCGCGTCGTTGATGTAGTACTCGGTATCGACGCGGTGCCCCAGATAGCGCCCGATGCGCGCGAATGTATCGCCGTAAACGGCGCCGCGCACGTGCCCGATATGAAGCGGGCCTGTAGGATTAGCGCTGATGTATTCAAGCAGAATTTTTTGCGGCATAGCGGCGGAATTCCGCGCCTCATCGCAATTTGATGCTGCGAGGGAATTTCTCGCCTCTTCGGAATTCTGCGAAATAAAATTTTGCCTAGCGACGGAATTCTGCGATTTAGCGGTGTTGTTGCCGCTCGCAGCTAGATTCGCAGCGGAGCTTTTGCTGGCAGGCTCGCCCGCGCAAATCCTTTCCGAAGCTGGTAAAATTCCGCGTCCAAGCTCGGCGTCGTTTTTCGCAAAATCACTGCCCAAGCTAAGGGCATCTTCGGCAAGAGCACCCAACACGGCGGGCTTTAGATGAAAATTTAGATAGCCGTTTACCGCCGTGGCGCTTAAAATTTCGCTATCTTTAAATTTAGCCGCAAGCTCCTCAGCGATGAGCTTAGGCGCCTTTCGCAGCTCCTTAGCCAGCGCGAAAGCCTCGGGCGAGGCGTAATGAGCCAAACTTTTATCTTTGGGTCTTTCTAAAACGACTTTGCGAGATAAAATTTTAAAAATTTCATTTAAGACTAAATTTTTCAAATCCTTTACGCCTTTTTAGTATCGCTGATTTCGGCGTCTTTAACCTCTTGCTCCATCTTTTTCTCGACCTTTTGCGGTTCGTCGTCCTCTTCCATCTCTTTTTTGAAAGTTTTTATACCCTTGCCCACGCCCTTTGCGAGCTCGGGGATCTTTTTAGCTCCGAAAAGTAACACGATGATCGCTAAGATAATTAGCAGTTGTTGAACGCTTACGCCCATTTTTTCTCCTTTAAATTTTCCAAATTTCGATTAGCTTGCCTATGTCGCGGCTCGCCGTTTCTAGTTTGATAGTTTTGTAGATTGATCTTAAATTTTCATACGCCGCTTCCAGGCGGTCGTTTATTATGAAATAATCATACTCGCCTAGGCGCTCCATCTCCTCTTGCGCGTTTTGTAGGCGCAAAGTAATATCGGCGGGATCATTATCGCCACGAGCACGCAACCTATCTCTAAGCTCCGACAAGCTCGGCGTAGTAATAAATACGCTAGTAAGCTCGCTTTTAGGCACTTTGCTACGCACGATCTCATATCCTTGCACATCGATGTCAAAAATCACGATCTTGCCCTGCTCAAGCTCGCTCGTAGCGGCCTTTAGCGAAGTACCATAGTATTTGCCGTGGACCAACGCCCACTCTAAAAACTCCCCGCGCTCAATACCTGCGCGAAACTCGCTCTCGCTTATGAAATGATAATTCACGCCATCCGCTTCACCCGCACGCATTTCGCGCGTCGTAGAGGAGATCGAGAAGTATATCTGCTCGCCAAATTCTGTGATAAGACGCTTTATGAGCGTGCTTTTGCCGCTGCCGCTGGGACCGGAGACGAGCAAAATTTTGCCTTTCACTATCTATCTCCAAACGATATGTCGATATTGATCTTAAAGTCCTTCAGCGCGTCTTTGGCGTCCTTGCTACCCGCAAATCTCTCGATCGTACTTGCGATGCCCGCTTCCAGATCATCGCGCAGTTTGGTTTTCAGCTCCTCTGCGCTCGGTTTTTTGCTATGCTCGTTACGCAGCGGCTCGCTTTTGGCGCTATGCTCCAACTCATTTGCCATAAGGCTGGCAAATTCCGCCGCAGCCGAAGCAGCAAGCTCATTCGGTATAGATTGCGCGCTAAATTTCATCTCATTTACCTGCTCGGACGCGCCGAATTTATGCGCTTTAAATTCTGCGCGCTCCGAAGGCTTTGAAGCATTAAATTTTATCTGCTGCGCGGCGCTCTTTGCGGGCTTACCGGATTTAAATTGCTCGCTATCCGCAGAGTTTGCGGCAAACGAGTTTGCAAAATCGCCCTCCATAGCGCGCAAAAATCCGTCCGCAAACCCGCCGGCAACGCTATCAGCTTGCTCGCTTTGCTTCGGTAAATCTGAGGCATCTAATATGTGCGGCAAGTTTAGCTCCGAAAAATTTGGCGCAGGAGTGGAATTTGCAGAAGCTACGAAATTCGCGGAAGCCGCAAAATTGGTGCTAATTGAATCCCCCGCTTCATTATGAGCAGACATAGACGCATTCTGTGCAAGTCCGCCAGTAAATTCCATACTTTGAAACGGAACGGCGTTATAAAGATTTTCGCGAGGTATATCGCCCGCACCCGCTAACGCAATCGGCGTATCTGAAGCGACCTCGTATTGAGACGAAATTTGCGTTTTTTGAAAATCCGTAGCCGCTTTATTTTTATCATGCGCAGATTTTTTATCCTCTTTTTCATCAGAAGCAAACGCAGCCGCGGCAAAATTATCATATCCGCCAAACTCCTCCACGGGCATGCCGGCGCTATCGAAAAGCCTGGAAAAATCCATATCAAATCCACTGTTAACAGACGCGCCAACTGCATCTTGCACTACTTGTGAGGCAGAAATTTTTTCATCTGTTTTATAGGCAAATGAGCCGTCTGACTCATACTGTTTAAGCGTAACGTCTGCAGAGTCTTTCGCCTCCTCTAGATTAGGCGCAGCGTCTGCTTTTTTTTCAACGGCAGTTTCATTAGAGCCGCCAGCTCTTTGCGGCTCATCTTGCTGCGCAAGCGGTAAAGTTTCGCTTGCCCGTGTGGCAGGAATTTCATCTTCTGTCTGCGATTTATCCGTTTTGGAATTCTTAGGATTTTCATCATCTAGCGCTGCTAGAGCTATCGGAGCGTCATCCTTTGCGAGCGGAATTCTATCTTTAGGCGCATGATTACTTTCGGCAGACTCGCTTGTGCCGATACTATTTAGCGGCAGATCCTCAGGGATATCGCTAGCAGCTAAGTTTAGAGGCATATCATCTGCGATATTATCCGCAATCTTTTCTGCGACAGCGTTAAGCGGTGCATCATAGGCAATGGTGTCCGCAATAGCCGCTTCATCTACAAGCTGCGAGAGCGGAATATCATCTGCGATCTCGTCCGTGCGCGGCATATCGCCTACCAACTGCGAAAGCGGCACATCATCTGCAATCTCGGGCGCTATATCGTTTGCCAACTGTGAAAGCGGTATATCCTTGCCAGAGTCATAAAAGCTATCCACAAGCTCTTCAAAATTACTGCCCGAAGCGGAATTTGCCTGGTCAATCGCATCGATCTCTTTCATCACGGAGCTTGCATCGGCAAATTCTTTCGCCATTTTTTCTTTCGCCTGCACACTCATATTTTGAACCGAAAACTCGCTGATAAACGTGATGAGTTCTAGCGGCGAAAAAGGCTTGGTAAGGGTGTATCGCGCTCCTGGCACCGAGACGTTTTTAGGCGTCAGAAACAGCGTCTTATTAAGATCAAATTTTGAAATATCATCGCCATCTTCATAATTTTTTATTGTCAAATCATATTCACTCTCGTCCGCACTATATGCTACCAGATCCGCACCGATGCGCTCGCAGCAAATATTTACGACACTTGCAACCTGCTCATTGTGATTGTCAAGTAGAATTTTCATTTATGACCTTTTAGAAAGAATTTGGGCTATTGTAAGATATTTTTGGTTATTAATTGCTTATATTTGCGCTAAATTTCGGTTATTTAGGCGATAAACTTTGCAGCATTTTTGCGCTAAATTCTCATCGTGAGTCACGAGCACGAGTGCGCCACGGCTGGATTTTACGTAATCAAAGATCACGTCCATGACCTCGTTTGCGGTATCTTTATCTAAATTTCCAGTAGGCTCGTCGGCAAAGATTATGCGCGGCTTTTTGCAAAGTATGCGAGCGATGCTCACGCGCTGCTGCTGTCCGCCGCTAAGCTCGCCCACGCCTTGCTTTAAAGTATGTTCGATCTGAAGCTTTTTTAAAATTTCATCATCTATTGCATTATTCGTAAGTTTGGCGGCGAGTTCAATATTTTCGCCGGAAGAAAAGCCCTTAAAAAGGTAGTGGGATTGAAATATTATACCGAAGTCGTTGCGGCGGATTTTAAGTCTCTCATCGGAGCTTAGCTCGTAAATACTGCGCCCGCCGTAGATCACTTCGCCCGAGTTCGGTTTTAAAAGCGTGCATAAAATATGAAGCAGGGTTGATTTGCCGCAGCCGCTAACGCCCAAAATAGCGATACTCTCGCTCTCTTGGACGCTTAAGCTTACATTTTCAAAGAGCGTATAATCATACGCGTGAGTAAGATTTACGCCCTTTAGAAGTTCCATATTTAGCCGATTTGAGCCGCTACTTCGGCAGCGAAGTCTTCGCTCTTTTTCTCTAGACCCTCGCCCACTTCGAAGCGGACGTATTTTACGATCTCGATCTTGCCGCCTAGTTTTTTAGCTTCTTCGTCAATCACCTGCTCGACGGTTTTCTTATCGTCCATTACGTAAAATTGCCCTAGCAGCGTGAGGCGCTGATCGATTTGAGTATTATCGGCGATGAAGCGATCGATCTGACCCGGCAAAATTTTATCCCAAATTTTTTCAGGCTTATTTTGCTTGCGAAGCTCGTCTTTTAAAGCTTCGATCTCTTTGGCTAAAATTTCATCGCTTAGATGCGCGCGCGAGCCGAACTGCGGGATCTTATGAAGGGGCTTACCTAAACGCACAAACTCTTCATTTTCCTTCTCAAACTCACCTTTAAGAGCTAAGAATTCTTTTTCGATAAAATCTGGGTCAAGCTCTTTATAGCTGATAACCTGAGGTTTCATCGCGGCTGCATGCATGCAGAGATTTTTTATAAGCTCCTTCGCACCCTCCGCAGTTCGCTCGCTGTCGCAAGCTGCTGCGATGATTACACCTACGCGACCGTTTGAGTGCAGATAGCCGTTTACCACGCCGTTTGCGCCCGCCTTAATCGTCTCAAATCTTCTAACGACCAAATTTTCGCCGATCGTAGCAATCTGGCTCTTTAGATGCTCATCAAATTTAACGCCGTCGATGATGCTGGAATTTAGCTCATCAATGCTGCTAATGCCCTTGCTTTGGATATGTAGAGTAGTATTTTTAACTAAATTTATAAAATTTTGATTTTTAGCTACAAAGTCGGTTTCGGAATTTATCTCGCTTATGGTGGCGATCTTGTGATCCGCGCCCACTTCGACGCTTACTAGACCCTCACTAGCTAAGCGGTCGGCTTTTTTAGCAGCCTTTCCGAGACCCTTCTCGCGAAGCAGATCGACGGCCTTATCCATATCGCCGTCTGTTTCAACTAAAGCCTTTTTGCAGTCCATCATCCCCGCTCCGGTGCTTTCGCGGAGCTCTTTTACCATTTGCGCGCTGATTTCCATTACTCTTCGTCCTCGCTTACGTCAAAATCCTCTTCGCTCATCGCCTCGGCTACGACTTCCTCTTTCTCCTCGTTGCTGACGGCTTCGCTCTGCTCGCCATCCTCGCTCGCGTCTTGATCGCGAAGCGCCTTGCCCTCGTTGATCGCCTCGGCCATCTCTTGGCAGAAAAGCTGTACCGAGCGGATCGCATCGTCGTTGCCGGGGATCGGGAAATCGACTACGTCCGGATCGCAGTTCGTATCCAAAGGCGCGATAACCGGCATTTTTAGGCGGTTAGCTTCCGCTACGGCGATCTTTTCTTTTACAACGTCGATGACGAAGATCATATCCGGTAAGCCTTTCATATTGCGAATGCCGCCTAGATAAAGCTCAAGCTTCTCTTTTTTGCGGCGAAGCATTAGCGCCTCTTTTTTAGTTAGTAAATTTATCGAGCCGTCCTCTTCCATAGTCTCGATTACTTCGAGTTTGCGGATCGATTGCTTGATAGTGGAAAAATTCGTTAGCATGCCGCCTAGCCATCTGTGGCTCACATAAGGCATGCCGCATTTTTCGGCGTACTCTTTTAGCGTCGCGCCAGCTTGTTTTTTGGTGCCTACGAAAAGTATAGTCTTACCCTCGGCAGCCGCGTCGCGCACGATATTATAAGTGTAGCGGAAGTAGCGGATAGTTTTTTGTAGATCTATGATGTAGATACCTTTTCTCTCGCCGAAAATGAATTTTTTCATCTTCGGATTCCATCTGCGCGTTTGGTGTCCGAAATGAACGCCGCACTCTAGCAAATCTCTCATTGTTACCATGAGTTTTCTCCTTGTGGGTTGCCCCGAAATTTAGGTTTCTCCTCCACACCCGTTAACATCTGCTTTTAACAAACGCAACCAAATTTTAGGATTGGTGTGTGTGAATTGAAGCTGGGATTATATTTAAATCTTTATTAAAATAAGCTTGATTATATAAAGATGAGAGATCGAGAGTAATATAATGATGTAAAGTTTATTATTTCATCAAGGCATCCTTATATTGAAATTTCGTAATTTTTTGATAGTATACAAAAAAGGTCTAACAATTTTAAAAATCAATAAAAAATTCTATCGTTTATTTTTAGCGCTTAATACATCAACCTTGGCAAGAAATTTTCAAATTCATTCACTATAAATTCACGAGTTTTTGTTTTATCTGCACCATTAATAATATTGATACTATAGACTGTAGCGAATATGCTAAGTTGATTTACGCAAGTTAAAATTGTTGAAATTTGTCGTCCGTATGTCATATAAAGCAAAGCTGATACAAATCCATCATTCTCAGAATAGTTTCTAATTACGCATACCTTAACTTCGTTGTCAATTTCACCATTTAGAATTCCGCAAATTTTAAATGCGATATCGATGAAATAGTATATATAGGCTATATCCGTATCGTTATAGTCATATTTCAATCTTACTTGCCATTGCGATTCGAAAAAAGCGCAGACATCGGAAAAATTATGAAATTGTTTTTTAGACCCACGCAAAAGCACATCAATAACAAAATTTGAAATTCCAACTTTGCCAAGTTTAAAACCATAGAATTCATCTAAAAATTCTATAAAAATATTTTTGGCTTTACCTTTGTTTTTTAAAAATCTTTCAAAGTCCATATATGTATTAGACATTTTCATTGTAACATCTGTATTCTCTTTATCTATGTCTATGCTGCTACTAGTATCATTTCTATTATTGGTTTTTATATCATCACTAGTTGCCCAGCCTATTGCAGTTAAAATTATAAAAAATATGATAACTTCCATAAAATACTCCTAATAAAAAATTACTGATTAAAAATTTGGAAAATCCAGTATAATACGATCATAATCGCCAATTCTATATATTTTCATTATAGCTGCGACTATGGCGTATGAAAAAAACTGCACCGTCAAATGGGTATCTGCCAACGTCAGCATACATTCCCCATCGGTTGATGTTCTTATGCACATTGTAGTGATAAAATTTTTTCGTAAATTCATCTGCATATCAAGCAATATATCACCCGCAACAGTATCATATGTCATAAGCGGTACTTGATATTTATTCTTTGAAATTCCGCTATCCTCACAAAATCTTAACGATATACGATCATCACTATGATGCATAGGACATAATTGCTCATAAATAAATTCTTCAGCATCTGATTTGCTATTAAATTCATGCATGATCTTTTCGAAAGCAATTTGAACATATGATGGGATTAGTAGTATCATTTTGGCTTCTAATATCTCTTTTAAAACTTTTATACTTTCCATAATGTGCATCCAAATTTTAAAATTTCTAACTATAGTTAGTTGATAGCGGATTATAATCCAAATATACTTATGGTTAGTTTAATTATAGGTAGGTGTATTTGAAGGATTGCACGATAACCGATGAGAAGATGGACGCTATTTACAAGGCTATCGGCGATAATGTTAAGCGTATCAGAACGGTAAAAGGCGTTTCGCAGCTTTCGCTCGCCTTAGCCATCGGACACAAAGCCGTAGGAACGATCTCAATGGCTGAACTTCATATCAATAAAAAACATTTTAATATCGAGCATTTGATAAAAATAGCAGATGTTTTGGAAGTAGATATTTCGGAATTTTTTGTTTTTAATCCACAACTCTAAATTGATTAAATTTTATTCATCACAAACCCGCAGAAGCGCCCCGTGACGCCATCTCTGCGGTAAGAAAAATGCTGCTCGCTCTCAAAAGTGCAGCGCGGATCAAATTTAACGTTTCGCACCCCCGCAGCTGCGAGCTCGTCGCGCAGCGCGGCGTTCATATCGAAATGCCCCTGCGTTTTGTAGCGCTCAAACTCGCCCAGATCAAGCCCGCCAAGTTCGTAGTTTCGCGCCTTGATATTCGCGCCTACAAACACCTTCAGCTCCGCAGCGACGCAGCCGAAGCGCTCGCTCATTAAATTTATCGCATTGGTGCAGATCCGCTGGCTCACGCCCGCGCGCCCCGCATGCACCGCAGTAACCACGCCGCGCTGCTCATCAGCGATCAGCACTGGCGAGCAGTCCGCTACCAGCACGCAAAGCGCCACGCCGTGCAGATCGGTCACAAGCCCGTCGCAGGGTGGGATTTTATCGCTAGCTGCGCGTAAAATTTCAACTTTGTTTGAGTGGATCTGGCGCATAAATTTTAAATTTCGCGGCGCGATACCGAGTGCGGCAGCTAAAATTTCGCGGTTTTGCGCGACGTTTTGCGGATCGTCGCCTACGTGATCTCCTAAATTTAAGCTCGCATATGCTCCGCTGCTTACGCCGCCAAGCCGCGTGCTAAAGCCCGCCAACACGCCGCATCCGTCCAATACAAACTCAAGATTTTCTCTGCAAATTTCGATTTTGCCCATCATGCGCCGCTTAATACAGGCTCAAAATTTTATCTACTGCGTCCCACGAAAGCCCATCTTTTTCGCCCTCGGCGCTCTCATCGCGCGCCGTGTCCATACCGCAGACGGGCTGTCCGCCGGCAAAGCCTAGCCGTGCCGCGACGTATCGCGCTAGCAGATCGGTTTCGATATTTACGCGGCGCCCGATTTTGTAGCTCCCAAAGAGCGTATCTTTGAGCGTGAGCGGGATGATCGTAAGGCGAATGGCGCAGCTTTGCGCTCCGCTTTTTAAATTTGCGCCCAAAAAGTTCAGATCGCGAACAGAATTCGAGCCGCTAGAATTCGGCCCACGCAAGCTTGCGCCGCTGAAATTCGCGCCGCCGCCCTCAAGCACTTCGTTGATCGTTAGGCTCACGCCGTCGATCGCCACCGAGCCCTTCGGCGCTAGTAGCGGCGCTATGTGCAGCGGTGCGCGGATAAAAAAATCGACGCCGCTTGCAAGCTTTGAAATTTTATAAATTTCGCCCACGGCATCGACGTGCCCTTGGATCAAATGCCCGTCTATGCGCTCGCCTAGCCGCATCGCAGGCTCGATATGCACAGAGCCGTGCAGGTTTTGTGCGGCGATGACGCGCGCCGTTTCGCTCGAAAGCTGCACCGCAAATCCGTCCGCAAAAAGCCGCGTCACGCTCAGGCATGCGCCGTTTACCGCGACGCTATCGCCGAGCGCGGGGCGGTATTTCGCGCGCAGTCGCAGCAAATCACCGCTAAAGCTCGCAACCTGCGCGATCTCCCTGATCAGTCCGTTAAACATTATGAGCCTTTGGAATTTTTACGTGATATTAGCGTAGAATTTTGAAATTTTAAATTAAGCTAAGTTCGGCGAGCGCGAAGCCCGCCGAATGAAGTTTGAAATTATTTTTTAGAAACGATGAAATCAGCTAGCGCTTCGATCGATTCGTCGTTAAGTGAAGCTGCTTGACCCTTCATAACGCCCATCATTCCAAATTTTCCCTTGCCCTCGCCCAAACTGCCGTCTTTGTAGCCTTTTAGGCTAGCGATGATATCTTCCTTGCTTAGGGTGTTTAGCGCAGGTACTTTGCCGCCAAGATAAGGCTTCTCGGCGTTAGCTCCATGACAGGCCACGCATTTTTTATATAAAGTAGCGCCATCAGCGGCGAATACACTCGAACTAAACGCCGCAACCGCAGCACATGCAATAAGAACTTTTTTCATTCCTATCCTTTCTTTTTAAATTGTGGGTGCAGTATAATCAAAATTTAGTAAATTTCGGTTAAATTTTTGCAATTTGCGCTAAAGAGACGAAATTCTATCTACTGCAAACTTTAGCGTAGAGGCTCAAAGCGGATTTACGCTGTAAAATTTTAAGCGAATTTCGCCTTGCCACTTAAATTTCAATCGTAGAATTTCGTGGCGAAATCCTAAGGCGAATTTCATCTAGACGCTAAATTCCATCGCGAAATTCTGAGTAGAATTTTAAAATTTCGCCGCTTTACTTTATGCGCGAAATTTCGCCTCTTTGCATCTTATAAATTTTATCTGCGGCGCCGAAGTATTTATCATCGTGCGAGATCGCAAAGATCGTGTATCCGCGCGATTTCAGCTCTGGCAAAATTCGCTCGTAAAATTCCGCGCGAAACTGTGGATCGAGATCAGCCGCAAACTCATCAAGCATCAAAAATTTTCGCCCGTCCATCAGCACGCTTACGAGCGCTAGGCGCTTGCGCTGCCCGCTAGATAGGCTCGTGGTGCTAAATTTAGCCACCTTTAGCTCAACCTTATCCTGCAGGTGCGTAAGCGCTAGCCACTCGCGCGCGATATCCGCATCGCCCGTAGCGTAGTCGAAGAGATAAAAATCGCTGAAAACCGCGCTTATGTTGTTGCTGTAGGCGCGCAGATCAGAGGGTTTAAGAGCCGCGCCGTCGGCTAAAATTTCGCCCGCTTGCGGCGTGTAAAGGCCCGCTAAAATCATAAAAAGCGTCGATTTTCCGCTGCCGTTTTCGCCTACTAAAAACACCGTCTCGCCTGCATTTAGCTGCAAGTTTACCCCTTTGATGCCGAATTTCCCGCCCGGATACGAAAAGCCCACGTTCTTAAGCTCCAAGCTGCGCCACGGCTGCATTTGCGCAAGCTCAAAGCCCTGCACGAACGGGTCTAAATTTAACTCTTTGATCTTTGCGTAGGCGATCTTTGCGCGCAGCACGCTAGGAAGCGAGAATATGAGCATCATCAAAGGCGCACGCAAAAAAAGCACCGTAAGCGCGATCGTTACGGCGTTTGCAAGCCCCGCTTTGCCGCCGCTAAGCCCAAAATAAAGCACAAAGCCCACCGCGCCTAGCATCATCACGTTCATAAAATTACTCGCGAACGCGCCGTAAACCTCGGCTCGCAGCGAGCTTTGGCGTAAATTTTGCGCATTGGGCAAAAAGTCGTTTTCGTATAAGCTCTTTGCTTTGGCTAGGCTTAGCGACAGCTCCTTGTGCCCCTCGATCGCCGCGGCGTAGTTTTTGTACAAAACGTCCTCATTTTGGCGGTACAGATCGTAATTTTGCATGACCTTTTTCATCAAAAAGCGGTTGAAAATCATCAGCGCGCCGATCCAGACGAATAAAAATGCAAACATCATAGGCGCGATGTATAGCACGTAGATGCCGCAAAATAGCACGATCATCGCGCCTTGGATCAGCTCGGAAATGCGCATAAAGCCCTCAGTCAGGCGCGAAATATCGCTAGAAAGGGACGCAAGCAGGTTTGCCTTCGACGCAGCCTCGATGCGCTCGAACTTCGTATCGATGATCTGCTTGATGATCTTGGTGCGTAGATCGAACACAAAGTCGTTTTCCATCTTGCAAAGCATGATGCGGCTTAGCACCGAAAGCAGCAGAAATAGCGCCAAGAGTGCGAAAAATAGCGCGATGATGCGCCCGCCTCTTTCGGCGCCGTCAAGTAGATATTTATTGATAAAGCTTAAAATCAAGATCCCCGAGCCGCTGTAGATCGCGTTTAGCGCGAGCATCGCGAGGATTTGTTTGGTATATTTTTTCATCTTTCGCCTCAATGAAATTTGAGCGCAATTGTGGCAAAATTCGCTTGAAAAAACGGTTAAATTTTAAATCCGTTCTCATTTCGCGAATAAAATTTTACCCGGGCTACGTAAAATTTTACCGAAAATTTATCCACTTTTGGCGCGCCAGGAGCGATAAGCTCTATCTGTGTTCATGCCTCTGACAGAAATTAGCAGATAGGATTAAATTTGACGGATCGTAAAATTTTGAATCAAATTTAAAAACCTAAAGCGGCAGAGAGTAAAAATTTTAACTATATTTTTAAATTTTATAAACTTTACCGGCTCTGCTAAAATCCAAATTTAACTCTAAATATCGCCCTTTTTGTTGCGCTCCGTGATAAATTTAGCTAATAAATTTATCTCTAATTTACTCACTTCAAATAACGCTGTGATTTTCTTTTCGGCTAGGTCTAAATTTTTATTACAAACGACTTTGAAATATCTACGCAGCTTGGCGTAATCGCTTGGATCGCTGATCATAAAATTACAAAACAAACCGTTTTTGCCCTGTAAAAATATCATATCAAAAACGCTATCGACGCCCCCTCCGAAGTGAAAAATGATCTGAGGCAAAAGCACCATGCAGATCGTCGCTAAAATTATAAAAATAGATGTCGCTACGGGCAGAACTACAAACATCGCCGCCATGATAACGACAAGAAATATTATGCCTGATTTACGCCGACGCTATCTAGCCCGTAATGTATCGGAAGCGCGTAGGATACTGTTTTGTGAAGCTTTCGTATTTGACGCGGCGCAATTTCCGCAAAAATGTTACCGTCAATTATCTTGACGATTTTATCATTATAAAAATAGACATAAGCGTTTCTATAGAAATTCATATCGAATTTTCTCCTGCCTATGACGAGCAAAAAGCATAATGAAATTTTAAATATATCGGAGTTGCCGCCAAAAAATACGTTTCTTAAAATTCCGAAAGCCATTAACGCAAGCATCAAAATAATCGAAATTTTTATGACTTGATTAGTTTCGTCTTTGATGACTAGCGGCTCTTTGTCGTAGTCTCTTGCAATTTTTTTCAGGCTTAAATTTAACTCATCTTGCATGCTCATTCCTATTTTGCCCGTGTAGTAAAATTCTACTACGGCTTTCTCACGCCAGACGCGCAGCTTATTTCAAGCCAAAATTTTGTTTGATGTAGATGTGCAAAATATCGATCGCAGCGGGCGTTACGCCGCTGATCTCGCTCGCGGCAAACAGCGTCGGCGGCGCGAAGCGGTTTAGCTTCTGCACGATCTCGTTGCTAAGCCCTCCGATCTTGCTAAAATCGATCTGCGGCGGGATCGCGACGCCAAGCAGCCCCTTCATCCTCTCAACCTCGGCGCGCTGCATCGCGATGTAAAAATAATACTTGCACTGCGTTAAAATTTCATCCAAAACCTCATCGCTAAAGCCCTCAAAATGCGGCGCCAAAGCAAGCAGACCCGCCTTTGAAAAGCCGCTTTTGGCTACGATTTTTTGCAAGCTACAGCTTTGCGAAATTGGCTCTGCGCCGATACTTTGCAGCAGGCTAAGCGTCTGTTTTGAAGGAGTAATCTGCGTTTTTAGTAAAAATTCCATTCCGCTTTCCACATCAAGCTTAAACTTGCGCACCCGCTCGTAGCTCGCCTCGTCTAAAAGCCCGATCTCGCGGCCGTATTCGCTTAGACGCAGCACGGCGTTGCCCTCGCGCAGCAGCAGGCGAAATTCCGCGCGCGAAGTAAACATTCGGTAAGGCTCGTTCGTGCCCTTAGTAACCAGATCGTCGATCAAAACGCCGATATACGCCTCATCCCTACGCAAAACCAAAGGCTGCCGCCCGTGCAAATCAAGCACGGCGTTGATGCCCGCCATCAGCCCCTGCGCCGCGGCCTCCTCGTAGCCAGTGGTGCCGTTGATCTGCCCTGCCAAAAACAGCCCGCGGATCTTTTTGGTTTCGAGGCTATGTTTAAGCTCGGTAGGATCGATGAAATCGTACTCGATCGCATAGCCCGGGCGGACGATTTTTGCATTTTCAAAACCTCTAATCGTGCGCAAAAACGCAATCTGCACGTCGTAAGGAAGGCTCGTAGAGAGGCCGTTTACGTAATACTCTGTAGCCTCGCGCGTCTGCGGCTCGACGAAGACGTGGTGGCGGTCTCGATTTGGGAATTCGTAAATTTTAGTCTCGATGCTCGGGCAGTAGCGCGGGCCGGTGCTTGAAATTTGCCCCGTAAACATCGGCGCGCGGGCGAAATTTTCGCGGATGATCTCGTGCGTGCGCTCGTTCGTGTAGGCGATGAAGCAAGCAAGCTGCTTCGGCGCAAAATCTTTGCTGCGAAAGCTAAAAGGGCGCGGATCTGCGTCGCCGTCTTGGCGCTCAAGCACGCTAAAATCGATCGTCTTAGCATCGATCCTTGGGCAGGTGCCCGTCTTTAGCCGCCCCATTTGCAGACCCAGACTTCGCAGCGATTCGGCTAGCTCGACGCTGGCTAGCTCGCCCACGCGCCCTGCTTGCAGCTTGTTCTCGCCCACATGAATTAACCCGTTTAAAAAAGTACCGGCGGTGATTATCAGATGCTCGGTCTCATAAACGTTGCCAAGATGGCTCTTAACGCCGCAAACGCGCGGGGCACCATCCTGCTCGCAGGTTAAAATTTCGCTCGCGATCTCCTGACTTACGTCCAGCCCCTGCGTGTTTAGCAGTAAATTTCGCATATAGATGCGGTATTCGTCCATATCGATCTGAGCGCGCGAACCGCGCACGGCAGGGCCTTTGCTCTCGTTTAAAATTCTAAACTGCAACCCGCACGCATCCGCCGCAAGCCCCATCTGACCGCCCAGCGCGTCGATCTCCTTTACCAGATGTCCCTTCGCAAGGCCGCCTATTGCGGGGTTACAGCTCGCAGCGCCGATCTGCTCGGCTAAGATCGTAATTAGCAGCGTCTTTGCGCCCATTTTTGCGGCGGCTAAGCTCGCCTCGATACCAGCGTGCCCGCCACCCACAACAATAACGTCGTATTTCATTTTTTACCTTTAAATTTAAAGCCGCAATTTTAGCCAAAATAAAATTTCAAAACGATAAATCGCACGCAGATGTCGCAGATAGCGACTCGATATGTATTTTCATACGCGTAAAATTTTACCGCGCCGCGACTTTGAAGCGATTTTGATTTGCACCGCCGCATAAGCAGCATGCGGACGAGCCGTCCGTAAAAGCTTCGGTACAAAATCGGCGAGCAAGGGCATAAAATTCCGCGTGAAATTTTTAGCGTAAAATTTCTGCGCCAAAATTTCGCGCGCGAGCTTTGCTTTAAATTTAGCGTTGTATAATTACGCATTTTTTTCAAAAAGGCTAAGTATTGATAGACAAATTTTATATTTCCGAGCTGAAAGATCGCGTGATAGGCGGCTGCGAGATTGCAAAGCAGCAGGCGCTAGATCTGGCGCGATGCGAGGATTTGGGCGCGCTTTTTGCGGCGGCGGATGAGATCAGGCGCGAGTTTTGCGGCGATAAATTTAATCTCTGCACGATCATAAACGTAAAATCGGGGCGCTGTAGCGAGGACTGCAAATACTGCGCGCAGTCGGCGCATTTTAACACGGGCTGCGAGACTTACGGAATTTTGAGCGAGCGGCAGGTGCTAAGCGCCGCGCTTGCGAACGAAGCCGAGCAGACGCACCGCTTCTCGCTCGTCGCCAGCGGGCGCGGAATTTCTCAAAAAAGCTCCGATCTTAAGGCATACTGCGCGATCTATGAGAGGCTGCGAAGCCAGACGCGGCTGCATCTGTGCGCCTCGCTGGGGATCGCTTCAAAGCCCGCACTGGCGCTGCTTAAAGCAAGCGGCGTGCAGACCTATCATCACAATCTCGAGACTTCGCGAAAATTTTATCCGCAGATCTGCACGACGCACAGCTACGACGATCGCATCCAAACGATACAAAACTGCCGTGTCGTAGGGCTTGACGTATGTAGCGGCGGGATTTTCGGGCTGGGCGAGGACATGGAAGATCGCATTGATATGGCGCTGCAGCTACGAGAGCTGGGCGTTAGCTCCGTGCCGATTAATATCCTGACCCCGATCAAAGGCACTCCGCTGCAAAATGCCGCGCCGCTAGCGCACGATGAAATTTTAAAATCGATCGCGATCTACCGCTTCATCTTGCCGCGCGCGTATCTGCGCTTCGCAGGCGGCAGGCGGAATTTAGGCGAGCATGTGCGTACGGCGCTTGGATGCGGCATCAACTCGGCGCTTACGGGCAATTTCCTAACCACCACCGGCGATAGCATCGCAAGCGATAAGGCGCTTGTGGCGCAGTGCGGATTCGACCTCGCAAAGGGCGCGGATTAGCGGCGGTCTGGAATTAAAGATAAAATTTAAGAGGCGGCTATGAAGTTAAAATTTTCCCTTGCCCTTATTTTGGTCGTCTTGCTTGGAGATTGCTCGCTGCTCTCGCAGGGCGACGAAGAGGCTCCATTCTTGGCGGACGCGAGCAGATGCGACGTCGCAAGCTCGCTAAATAAGGAGCAGTCAAACCGCTGCGCGAAGCGACAAAAGATTGACGCCGAAGTCGCGCGTGCGGCGCAAAAGCAAGCGGCGTCGCGAGATACGCTTAATTCATTCAAGGAGAATAGCGCACAAGCTCAGCAAAGAGCGCAAGAGCAATATATTGCCACGCAGCGAAGCCTAATGCAACAGCTATCGCAGCAGCAGCTGGGGCAGATGCAGCAGCAGCAAAATATGAGAAATTTACAAAACGAGCAGAACTGGAACAGGCTACGCAATCTAGAAAATATAAGCAGCGGCGGGATTTAGCCGTGAATTTTAAAATTCGATCTAAATTTTAATTCGCGCGACTTTAATTCTAGAGCAATTAGCCTAGATAAAAAAATATGATGAAATTTCAGCCAAAATACTACAAAATCAAATGAGGTCTTAAATTTCAAGAGTAGGCAGCCGAATGCTAGAAAATTTTAATTGATTTTAAGCAACATAATGGTGACCCACAGGAGATTTGAACTCCTGTTACCGGCGTGAGAGGCCAGCGTCCTAACCACTAGACGAGTGGGCCGCGAAATTAAAAATGAGATGATAGCGAAGTGTATATAAATTTTGGATTAAATTATATATTTTCGGCAAAAATAACGTAAAATAAAATTTCATAACTCCTGTAAAATGCTAGTTCAGGCGTCAACGACTTTATTTTAACTCTAACACGACGGAATAAATTCAAAACTATACACAAATTTTCGCCATTCGCTTTTGCACTGCGTTTGAATTTTAGACGACACACAAATTCCATGCCGCCGCTTTTAAATTTAAAAAGTTAAATCCATTTTAAACAAAATTTGCATAAAATCCCCTTTCAAAATATATTGCACGAGCGACCGCGCCAAGCTAAAGCATTTGCAATGGCGGCGAGTATGAAGCATTTGCGGCGGCGGCGCTAAATTAAAGTATTCGCAGCGGCTAAATTTAAAGCCCGCGCGGCGATAATCGAAGCAGCGCCCGCGTTGTAGCGAACCGCGCATTAAAATTTAAAGGGATATGAATAAAGCTTTTCAAAGAGCGAAGCTACAGGACACGCTCGGCGCGCTACGCCTATTGATCGCAGGCGCGACGTATTTTCTAAACGCCGATGCCGTATATTCGAAAATCGCTCGGCTCTTGGCGTGGCTCTTTGCCTTCACATTCCTTCATTACGCGCTTGCAAACATTCAAAATATCACGGGCTCTCAGGTCTTTACTATCTTCAAATACGTCTACAATATCGCGGTTTTGGTGCTGCTGGGTTACGTAGCCGTTTATGTATTAGGCGAATCCTATTACGATCAATTGCTAGCATTTAAGCCGTTTTTGGTGTTTGCGGTTACGATCGCTTGGATAGTTATAAATTTTAAGTTGCGCGCCGCCACAGGATGCGGGCTTTTCGCCGTATATGCCGCTATTCTAATCGCAAGCATCGGCGCAAACATCCTCTACGGCATGCTTCAAGTGCTAGCTCCCGTCCTCATAACGGCCGAAGTCGTAAAATATATGGCGCTAGCGAATTTAATCTTAAAGCCCTTGGCGCCCGCGGTGCTGCTGCTTGCGTGGCTTAGCATGAAAAGCTCCGCCGGCTCAAAAGATATATGGAGCTAAGCGGAGATATAAAATTTCTCCTGCATTTTACCTCTGCATTTCGCGCCTGCATTTTTCCTCATAGCATACAGGGCTTAAATTTAGTCTGCACGGACTATTGCCAGAGCTAAAATTTCGCGCCGCATCGCTTGCAAAGATGAAATTCACGTATTTTGAAATTTCATACCACCGTCAAATTTAGCATAAATTCCGGCTTGCAAAGCGCTATCTAAAATCGAGCATATATCCCTTTTTCGAGACGTTCTTGACTACGTTTCCGCCGATTTTAGCCTTGATCCTTTTCACTAGCGCGCGCAACGAGAAGAGGTTCATTTTGTTGTAGGTATCAAGCGAAAGAAAAATTTCCTCATAGGTCACGACCGAGCCGCGATTTTCGTAAAGTAGGAAAAATAGCGAGTTTTCAAGATCGGTTAGCCGCACTCTGCCGGTTTCGGTGCTTATCGTCATGCTTTTTGGGTCGTAAAGTCCGAGCCCCGGTAAAAAATGTCCGCGCGCAAGCGAGTAACCGTCTAAGATCTCAATCAAAAACGTAACGATAAATTTGCGCCCGTCGCCGGCGACGTATATGAAGTCCACGACCTTGAAAACCGACTGCTTTTTGTAGTAGCGATTAAAGCTTTTGACTGCGGTTACGGCCTTGCTTTTTAGCGCAAAAAGCTCGCTGTCCACGCTTTGTAGATGCGCGATAAACTCCTCGTCTTTAAAAATTTCGTCGTAACGTTTGCCGACTAGTTTGCTCATCTCAAGGCGTAAAAACTCGCCCGCAAGCGCGTTAGCGTAAACGATGACGCCGTTTTTGTCGCGCACGTAGACGCGGTAGGGCAGATTTTCAAAGATTTCGAAGTTTAACGAGCTTGTTTGCAAATTTCGCCTACCTCGCCTAAATTTGAAAGCTCATCCAAGTGAGAAAGCAGTTCATAAAGTCGCTCGCGCCGCGCTATTTTCGCCGTGCAGGAGTAAAATTTATCGCGAAATTCCGCCTCGCCGAGCGGCTTTTGCGGATTTCCTTTGGCGAGCATATTTTTGCCGATGATTTTCTCGCCGCTAAGTAGCTCTATCTCGATTTTTGCGGGAGACGTGCCGATAAATCCGAGTGCTGCAAATTCCTCGTCGACGCGGACGCTGATTTTGTACATTAGATTCCGAATTGCCGCATCGTTTACGCATTCGGCCGAAAATTCGACCAGCCCAGCCTTACCGCGGCAAAGCGCGACGGCGACGGCAAATTTCATCGAAAATTTCGCCTCCGTGGCGTTTGCGGGGACATCGCAGACTAGCTCCTTGGGCGCTAGGAGCGAACAGCCTATTTTTACGGATTTTATATCGGCGGCGCGAATGCCGTGTTCTTGCCTCAGATCAAGCGCTAGATCAATGGCCGGATGCGAGCCGCTACAGCTTGGATATTTTTTAAATACGAGCCCGTTTTGCAACAAATCCCATGGCTTGCCGAAATTTAAATCGCAATTTTGGTATTTGCCGCGGTCTAAATTTGCGTGCAATTTGGCATCGTTTGTCAAATTTGAGCTGTTAAAATTTTGCGAATTTGCCGCCGGACCGCCGTAAATTTGCAAAAAACCCTCGTCCGCTTCAAAGGCGTATTCGTTCGCGCTAAATCCGCAAAGCGCCAGTTCTAGCGCGTCCAGCCCGCCCAAAACCGCCATGCCTGCATGATAGTGCTTGGCAGATGAGCCGAAATTTGCCCGTACTCCGCTTGCTCTTGAAACGGCGAGTGCCAGGGCGGTAGTTAGCGTTTTTGCGTCCAAGCTTAACAGCTTCGCTCCCGCGACCGCCGCGCCGAAAATCCCGAACACGCTAGTCGTATGCCAGCCGTTTTGCGAAACGCTAGGCATCGCAAGGCACGCTAGCTCGTGCATGACCTCTACGCCTGCGCAGTAGGCCAAAATAAGCTTTTTACCACTCAAATTTAGCTTTTCACACAGCGCAAAACAAACGGGCGCGATGACGCATGTCGGGTGTCCGATCGTGCTCCAACTAACGTCGTCAAAGTCCAGCGCGTGAGCGCTCACGGCGTTGGCGAATGCGGCATATTTAGCGTCCGCCGTCTCGCCCGAGCCAAACACGCTTGCTTCTTTTTTGACGGAGTTTTGCAGGCAGTATCTTAGCGCCGCCTTTGCGCTAGGCTCGCTACTACCCGCGACGCAAACGCCCGCGTAGTCTATGAGCGCAGTTTTGGCTAAATCTACGAGCTTTGGCGGCAAATCCTCAAATTTCACCCCGCAAGCAAGCTCCGCCGCACGCGCCAAGATACTCTTTTGCATCAAATTTAAACTCCTTTTTTAAATTTACGGCGCTGTTTTTCGTGCCGCGTATTCACACATTAACTATCTCCAAAAACGCTTCGCACCAAATTGTGCTGCTCGTTTCTTGTCGCGTTTGGCGCGCCCTGTTTCGCATGCGACACAATAAAATAGAACCGCTTTGCTAAATTTTGCCTTTAAATTTTTTCACGATAGCATCGCTTAAAGCAGGGTCGGTCATAGCAAACGGGTCTAAAATTTCATCCGCCTGTGCCTGATTTAGCACGCCTAGTTCCATCGCCGCAGTTTTAACGCTAACACCCTTTTCGTAGGCGTGTCGGGCGATCTTGGTTGCCGTTTTATAGCCGCAGATCGAGGAGATGATCGTGCTTAGTGCGGTGCTGTTGGCGGCGAATTCCTTGCATCTTTCTTCATTTATTAGCACGCCGTCGATGCACTTTTCGCAAAAGATTGCGATACCGTTTTTAAGCAGTTTTTGCGACTCCGAGAGGTTTTTGATGATGACGGGCTCCCAGACATTTAGATCAAGCTCCCCTCCCTCCACACTCATGCCGATCACAACGTCGTTGCCGCAAACTTGGTAAGCGATTTGATTGACGAGCTCGGGAATGACGGGATTTACCTTGCCGGGCATTATCGAGCTTCCCGGCTGCACG
Organism: uncultured Campylobacter sp.; assembly: GCF_905373215.1. Classification (GTDB taxonomy): domain Bacteria; phylum Campylobacterota; class Campylobacteria; order Campylobacterales; family Campylobacteraceae; genus Campylobacter_B. The sequence continues at coordinate 4,549 of NZ_CAJPRT010000007.1, read as the reverse complement.
CTAGGAAGTACGAGCTCGTTTATGCCCGCGCGCGGTCCCGAGGATAAAATCCTAAAATCGGTCGCAACCTTGGATAAAAACACGGCGACGCTTTTGAAAAAGGCTGAAATTTCAACGTAAATATCGGCATTTTGCAGTCCGTCGAAGAAATTTTCCTCTCTTTTAAATTTAGCGCCCGTTATCTCGCCGAGTGCCGTATAAACGGCATCCAGGTAGCCTTCTTTTACGCTAAGGCTAGTGCCCACGGCGGTAGCTCCAAGCGGCAATTCTAGGCAGCTATCCATCAAATTTCGCGCCCTAGCCTGAGCCCTTTTGGTAAAAGATACATAGCCGCTAAAATACTGCCCGAAGCTCATCGGTACGGCGTCTTGCAGGCAGGTTCTGCCGAGCCTGATAGCGTTTTGATATTTGTTCTGCAACGCGGCAAAAGATTTTTCAAGCCCCGCTAATGCGGCTAGCAAATTTTGCAAATAGCCCCGCGCGGCGATTTTGAGCGCGGCGGGGATAACGTCGTTGGTAGACTGGCCCATATTTACGTGATCATTCGGATGCACGCGCTCATAACCTTTGGCACCGGTCAAAATTTCATTTGCGCGGCACGCGATGACCTCGTTTGCGTTCATGTTCGTGGACGTTCCGCCACCGCCTTGGAAGGCGTCTATGGGGAAATTTTCGCTCAAGCCTCCCGCGATGATTTCATCCGCCGCCTTGCAAATCGCGCTGCAGACCTCTTCGCTAAGCGCGCCGCATCTAAAATTTGCGATTGCTGCGGCCTTTTTAACCAAGGCTATGCTTTGTATATATCCATCTACGTCGTAGTGGCTAGTGCCAGAAACGGCGAAATTTCTCATCGCTCGTAGGGTTTGCACTCCGTAATACACGCTATCTTCTAGCTCGACTTCGCCTAAAAAATCGCTGTCTTTTCTCATGATTTATCCTTTATGTGAATTATACAAAAATTTTTGCAAGTAAAAAGCCAAACGGCACCGCCGCGCAAATCCCAAGCAAACCCGGTAAGAAAAACGGATGATTTACGATAAACGAGCCGTTCCATTTTTTATCCATATACGAGCCCGTATCGTCTATCGCGATCGCAAAAGCCGTGGTCGGATAGATATTCGTGATATACAGCGCGCTTGCCGCGACGAAGCTAGCCAGTATCGTCTGCGCATCCACGTTTAGCTGCACAGCTAAAGGTACCAAAAGTGCCGCCGTCGCGCCCTGCGAAAAGAGCATGGAGCTAGCGATAAAAAATATCACGGCTAAAAATCCCGGGTATTCTTTTAAAATCGTGCTCGAAAAAGTCTTAATCTCCTCGGTGTGAGCGCCCAAAATCGTCGCGCTCAGCCATACGATACCAAGGACCACTATAAGCGACTGCGCGCCGTCTTTAAAGATCGGAGTTTCTTTGATCGAGCTTAAATTTATCTTTGAAAAATAGATAATCAGCGCCGAAATGAAATACATCGAGATAATGATAAGATCGCGCGTGGCGAGGCTGTGTCCGATCTGCTTTTTAAAAAGTAGCATACCGACGATAAACGCGACGCCGCCCAAAAACAGCCAGACGGAAATTTTAGCGCCCTTAGTTTGCTCCTCGTCCATCTGCTTGCCGCCCAAATTTACGAGCCCTTGTTTTAGGCGTTCAATATAGATCGGATCGTCTTTTAGCTCACAGCCCTGAAAACTCGAAACCAGCGCGGCGATGAGTACGCCAAAAAGCGCGGCGGGCACGATAACGCAAAGCATAGAGCTAAAGCTAACGCCCATCTGCTCGACGTATACGAAGGTTGTCGCCGTAGCCGCCGAGATCGGCGAAGCCGTGATACCGAGCTGCGATGCCACGACGGCCGAGCTTAGCGGCTGAGAGGGACGCACGCCGTTTTGTTTGGCGACCTCTTGAATGATGTTAAAAATCGAGAGAGAACTATAGCCCGTGCCCGTGATGACCGTTAGGATAAAGGCAATTAACGGGGCTAGGAAATTTATATATTTTGGATGCTTGCGTAGCGCGATACCGGCGAGCTTGACCATATAGTCAATGCCGCCTGCCTTTTGCACTACGCTAAGCGCCAAGATGATCGCCATGATGATAAGCATGACGGTGATTGGGATCTCGCCGGGGGTTAGTCCCAGCGCAAAAACCACGATCGTGAGCCCAAAGCCTCCAGCGATACCCACGCCGATACCGCCTAGCTTCGCCGCTAGCGCGATACTTCCAAGCAGGATCGCTACTTCAAGATACAGCATTTTATCTCCTTTTTGCCAAAACTCGGCTTTTTTAAAGACGTCCTATACGAAGAATTATAATTAGAAAAAATGACAAAAAAATGATAAATTTTAACTGCGGATAAAAATTTTGCATTAAATTTTAAAATTTATGGCGAAACGGCATTTTAATCTGCATTTCGCTACGAATGAAATTTAAAGAATTTATTGCGCCAAGAATTTATCGTACCGAATGGATAGGTAATATGAACGGAGGTAAGGATTAAAATTTACCTAGGAGAAGATCGAATTCAAATCGCGAAAGTGGTAAAAATAAGCAAATATCACTAAACTAATTAACATTTAAAAACCCCTCTGTCCGGCTCATTTTATAGAGCAAGCTTAAATTTCTTATTTTAGCAGACTGCAGCAAATCGCGCTTTTTGCAGATTAAAGTCATGCCTCATGCAATTATAAGGCCACTTCGCCGCATTCGTAGCCGAAAATTTTAATCCCCGTATCGCTCTGCTCGTAGCGCAGCGCGGGGATTTTTTGCAGTAGATTTTTTAGCTTTTCCAGATCGTTTTTCCGCCCGCCGTCGAAGGCTCGCGGCACCCACACCCACGCGATCTCGTCGTATGCAAACGAGCCTACCGTAAAGCTAGCCCGCTTTGAGTCCGCCTCCCATTTAGTGGAGTTTTTGATCGCGTAGAAGTTTGGATAGAGGATTTTTTTGATGATAAAGCATTTGCAAAATTTAAAATCCGCGAAAAACTCCGCCCACGTCGCATCCTCGGTAAAATAGCCCTTCGCGCGCAGGCGTTTTTTCTCTTTGCGCAGCCTAATCGGCTCATAAAACCTCTGCCAAGCTCTCGCACAGGCATCCATAAACGCGAGTATGCGGGCAAAGTAAATTTTAAAAAGCGCCTTAAAAAGCTCCATCTACTTCTCGATCTGCGATTTTAGCGACTTATCGATTGCGATCTCGTTTGAGTTTATGTCGATCGTTTGAAGCGCCTTGTCCTGGAAGATAAATCCGACCTCCTTCGCGCCGAAGCTCTTGGCGATCGCCTCCAGCGTGTCGGTCGCGGATTTGTGGATCTTGCCGCCAAGATCGTTGATGATTTTTAGCGAGAGCTGCTTGACCTCGTCCTTGGCGTCGTCGATGAGGCGATTTTTATCGCTCTCGTCAAAGCTCGCGCCGAACAGCCCGTTTAGCGAATCGGGCAGCAGAAACGGCAGCAGCTTGGCGTTTTTCTCGTCATAAATTTTCATATCTTTGATCGAGTATTTGTATTTGCACGGCGGCATCTTGATCTCGTAGCGATCCTCGCCCTGCGGCAGTATCGCAAACTCGGGGCTTAGCAGGTCGTAAACGAACTCGATCTCAAACTCGAAGATGATGGCGATCTGCTTTTTCGTCATCAGCGGCGAGACGAGCGAGCCCAGTAGCCCGCTGCCTACGTTTTGCTTGCGCGTGACGATCTCTTTGGAGTAAATTTTAAAAACGCTCAGCTCGCCGATACTTTTAAGCCGCGTGATATCGGTGGCGATCTGCGGCTTGCTCGCTTGCTCGCCGCTTTTGCGCATCTTAAAAAACATAAAAACCAAGATGCAAAATATCACTAAATTTAGAAGAAAAGCAAAATTTTCCAAATTTCATCCTTTAAAATTTTATCGGTATTTTAGCAAAATACAGCGCCGATTTGTAGTGCAATTAAAATTTTGCGATTTTGTGGCAAGAAATTTTAAAGAAGCGAGCCACGATTATAAAATTTAACGCGGACGTAGTCCGCACCTTGAGCGTGCCAGGGGTTAGGGGATTTTAAAGGGAAAGAGGAGCGCCTCGCAAAACGAGCGTAGCGACGCAAGGCTTAGCCTGCGGCGTTTCTTGCGAGCGCAGCGAAGCAGAGTAAGTAGCGCCCCTTCCCCTTAAGAGAAAACGCCGCCACAGCCTAAATTCTAGAGGCAGAATTCTACGTAGTAAAATTTTGGAATTTTTAAATTTTAAAAATTTACCGCTACGGAATTCCATGTAGCGTAGCCGCAATAGAAAGAATTTAACGCGAGCCGCAAGGCTCGCACCGCTAGCGTTGCGCGGGTGGGGGTTGGTAAGGGGGGCGCCCCGCTAACTCTGAGCGCCGCCCCCCTTACGAGAGCATCATGCATAAAACACACAGACGCTAAGCTATATCCATAAAATCTTGTAGAAATTTACAAAATAAAATTTTATCACTGAATCCACAACTTGTGAAATTTATACCGCGATTTCTGTTTCTCTTGAGGCGGGAAGGGGCTTGAATTGCGAGGTGCTCCCCTTCCCCCTTAAAATCCCCTAACC
>NZ_CAJPRT010000006.1 GCF_905373215.1 uncultured Campylobacter sp. | reverse complement strand
CACCGCCGCCGACCGTGCCCGCCATTGCCGTAAATCCGATGATGACGATGAGCGTCAGAGTAATCGCGCCGATGATGCTAGGCAGCGCCTCGATGAACATTACTCGAAAGATTATCTGCGTCTTGCTCGCGCCGAAGCTCTTCGCCGCCTCGATCACGCCGCTATCCACTTCAAGCAGAGCGCTTTCGATGAGGCGCGCGATAAAGGGCGCTGAGCCGATAGTAAGCGGTACGATCGCCGCGGTGGTGCCGATACTCGTTCCGACAAGAAGCTTCGTAAGCGGAAAGAGCACGATCAGCAAAATTATAAACGGGAAGCTTCGCAGCGTATTTATCGCGACGTCCAGCACGGCGTAGACGATGCGGTTTTCGCAGAGCCCGCCGCGACGCGTAAGGATAAGCACGATCGCAAGCACGAGCCCCAAAATAAACGCCAAAGCCGTGCTTACGAAGGTCATATACAGCGTCTCTAGCGTCGCGTTTAGCAGCAGCTTCGGAATCACTCCGCTAAAAAAATTTTGTATCCACTCTATCATTTATATCCTTTCAATTTGCGCCCTTTTGCGCTATATCGAGCTTTTGCACCGCTTTAAAAATTTTTGAAATTTTAAAATTTTCTAGCGCAGCAAATTTTACGCCTTAAAATTTTAGCCTTCGCGCGGCGGTAAATTTTATGAAATTTTATCGCTTTTAGCTCTAAGTTTAGACGAAATTCTATCTAAATTTAACGCGCAGCCCTTAAAACCAAAGCTAAATTTTAAAATTTTAAATCCGTGAGAAATTCCGCCCCCGTGTCCTTAAAAAATTTCAAATTTCTTAAATAGCTCGGGCTCATCCTGCACGATGCCACGCTCTATGAGGCTTGCTACTACTTCGCGGCTGCAGAGCGTCTCCTGCGGCCACCGGCGCGTATAGCCCTCCCACTCGTGCTTGCTCGTAGCATCGATGCAGATACGATCATTCTGCGCCACAAACACGTCGCGCAGTGCATCGATGCTATTTACGATGCGCCAAACGCTCATGTAGAGGTTGCTCGCGTCATTCCCCACATCGGTAAAAATCAAAATTTTAAAATGCTCGCTAAATTTCAAAATCCGCCGCCAGCTCCGCTCTACGAGCTCTTTTTTGTCTATGTTTATCAGCACGAGCGGGTTTTTCGTATCGCAAAAGTGCTGCTTAAGCGCCAAAATAGCAGGCTCCTCGCTTTGAAATTTAGCTAGCAGCTCCTCGTCACTTAAAATTTGCGGCGCCTGTGAGCTTAAATCAACCGTCGCATCGATGCCGAGCTTGCCGCCGAAGCAGGAGTTCGGGCTTGCGTGATCGAGTTGATCGCACACACCCTCGCTAAAAACGAGACTGCACGCACCCAGGCGGTTTAGGACGTACTTCGTAAGCGCCTCGTACTCGTCTAAGCTCGGCGTATCCTGCGGCACGAAAACGGCGTGCTTGACGAAGCTCATCTGCCCCACGCCCCAAAATGCGTGCATGATCTGTTTAGCAGCAGCTGGGTAGCGTACGGCGATCTTAGCCAAAATCAGATTGTGAAATACGCCGTTTTCGGGCATTTTATAGTCAATCAGATCTGGCGCGCTCGTGCGAAGCAGCGGCAAAAAGATCCGCTCGGTCGCGTACCCCATAAATTTATCCTCAAGCGGCGGCTTACCCACGACTGTGGCGTGAAATACGGGCGCGCGCTTGTGCGTGATCGTGCTAACCTCCATCACCGGAAATGGCTCTACCGGCGTGTAATATCCCGTGTGATCGCCGAAAGGCCCCTCCGGCTCGCTTACCGCGGGATCGACAAAGCCCTCGATCACGTAGTCCGCGTCGGCGGGAACATAAATTTCATTCGTAAGCGATTTTACCAGGCGAGCGGGGCTGCGGCGGATGAAGCCGTAAAGCAGCAGCTCAAAAATTCCCTTCGGCAGCGGTGCCTGGCCGCACCAGATATAGAGCGGATCGCCGCCGATCGCCACGGATACGGGCATCTTGCGCCCCGCTTTGCGGTATTCGTCAAAAAGGCCCGCGCCGTCTTTGTGTATCTGCCAGTGCATCCCCAAGCGGTCGCGCCCGTAAATTTGCAAACGGTACATACCGAGATTTTGCGTTTGCGAGTTCAGATCCTTCGTATAGACCTGCCCCATCGTGATAAACGCGCCGCCATCATTCTCCCAGGTCTTAAGCACAGGAAGCTCGCCCAAATCGACATCGGCGCCCAGATGCGCGACCTGCTGACACTCGCCGCGACCGCTAAGGCGCTTTACAAAAATTTTACGCAGCGAGATTAAGTGCGCCAAGAAATCAAGCTTTTCGCTGAAGTTTTGCGGACGCTTCGGCTTTAGCAGGCTCTGTATCTCGGCGGTGATCTCGTCAGGTTCGCGGCCGAGGATTAAATTTAACGCAGAAGATGAGCCGAAAATATTGCTTAGCACCGGCGGCATCCGTTTACCCTGCGCGTTTCGCACGTTCGTAAAAAGCAACGCCTGCGAGTGCTCTTTCTTGACCTCGATGTAGCTTGCGTGCGCGATCTCAAGCTCGGTGCTAATCTGCTCTTTTACTTCGCGCAATAGCCCGTTTTCGTAAAGCCTCTTTATCCAAAAATTTCCGTTTAAAATTTCATCAAAGCTCTGCATCCGCTGCCTTTAAAAAAATAGATTTTTTTCTTGCGGTTTTTGATTTAGAAGCTGCAAGATCGCGCTCTTCTCCGCAAAAACCAGCGCGTAATGAAACTCGGGCAGGCTCTTTAGCGCGCTTAGCTTATTGAAGCGAAAGTCGATCTTGGTGCAGTCCAATCGGTCCTCCCAGCTGGCGCATACGATAATTTTTTCGCGGAATTTCGCCCGCAAAAAATCCGCCTCGCGCGCAAAAAGCTCAGGATCGCTCTCGGCGATAAAGGCGCGATAGCTTCCGCCAAGCGAGCTAACGTTAAAAAACCTATCCACAAAAATCGGTTCGAAATGGCCGAATGCGCTTAAGCTTTGAAATTTAAAGGGTATGTTTTTGCGCGAGAGATACTCGATCACGCCGCATAGCTCGGGCAAAAATAGCTGCGGAAAGATTAAGTTTGAGTAATAAAGCCCGCCGAAAACGAAGCTGCTGTAAAATATCGAGCCGCCGCAAAGCAGCCTAAAATCGTCGCTCGCAGGGATCGTGACGGGCGAGATACCGAGGCTTTGCAAAAGATCGCCGTCGGTGGTGAAGTAGGTATTTTTCTCTTTGGCGTTCAGCAGACTGATAAAAAGCTCGCCCTTGCTGCGCGGCGCAAACATCAAATTTTTCGGCACGCTCGTATAGCGCAGGATCTCGCTTTGCACCTCGTTTATCAGCACGAAGCCGTGCCGCCACGTCTCGCCCAGAAATTTTATCAGCCGCACTAGCGCCGAGCATAAATTTTCAACCTTGATAAAGGCGATCTCGTCATTAAGCGGCTTGAAATTGTTATCGAAAATGATCGCGTACGCGCCGTTATCGATCGCGGTGCGCACGTCGCGCTCGTTTGCGCCGAGTGCTATGAAAGCGCCCTTTTTCGCGACCTTTGCAGGTTCGATCGCAAAGCTCTCGACAGCGGAGATCGCGGGATTATTTAGCATCGTTCCGTTTACGATACGGGTTAAATTTAATAAATTTACCATTAAGACTTCCCTGCGGCGGAGCTTTTAGGAAGCGCGCTCTTTGCGGCGCGGCGAGGCTGTTTCGCAGTAGATGCGGAGGTTGCGCCGGACGCGGCAGCGTCTTTTGCGGCGATTACGGCAGGCGTAGCAGTATCTTTTGCGATACGGCGAGATTTCGCGTTCTGAGAGGTGCTTTTAGCGGGTGTCCATTTTGCGCTTGGCGCGGAAATTTTATTTTGCGCGGCGCTTTTTACGGACGCCGATTTTGAGACAGATACAGAAGCTGCGGCAGGCGCGATACTTTTGGCGGTCGATGCGGTTTTTGCGACAGGTGTAGGTTTTTTAGCGGGCGCGCTTTTTGTCGCTGCGTTTTTTTTAGCAGAGGCACTTTTGGAAAGTGAGGCGTCCTTTTTAATGCTCTCGCTAGAAACGCTTGCCGTGCGCTTTCTGCGTGACGCGGCGCTTGCTTTAGAGCTCTCGCCATCCGCGCTCGCATATTTTTTCGAGCGCTCGTCCGTAAATTTATCGGTGCGAGAAAACGAGCGCACGACCACGCGCGCGCCGAGCTTTGCACATTTTAAAGCGGCGAACTTCGACAGCTCGCAAACGCCTAGCGTTAAAATTTTACGTGCCGCAAATTTTAAAGCAACCCCTGCGCCGAGCTTTAGCGCCAAGGGTGCGCTCACGCACGCAAGCCCGCCCGCGCCGATCTTTGCGGTGAGGGAGGAGCTGCGGTAAAACTTTAAAATTTTATCCGAAGCGCTGCTTTTTTGCGCACAGAGCCCAGCCGCGCCGTAGATAGCGAGCTTCGAAGCCTTGCGCGCTAAAGCCTTCATTGCTAACCTACGATCGCGCCGTTTTTTACGGGCGCGAGAGTGCTAAGCAGCGTAAGACTGCCGTCCTCGGCGCTTAAAATCATACCCTCGCTGCTATGTTTAAAAATTTTAGCGGGTTTTAAATTTGCCAGCACGCAGATCTGCTTGCCGACAAGCGCGGCGGGATCGTAAAATTTCGCGATACCGCTTATGATTTGACGCGGCTTCTCCTCGCCCAAATCGATCATAAATCGCAGTAGCTTCTCGCTGCCCTCAATGTTTTCGCACTCCAAAATCGTGCCAACCTTGATAACGCATTTTTTAAAATCGTCGATTTTGATTTGAGCCTCGGCTATCTCGCCTTTGGCTTCTTGCGCCGTAGCGCCCGAGCCGGAAGCTTTTGCGTTTGAGCTTGGCGAACCTTTTGCCGCGGCGTCTGTGTCCGAACCGCTCGCAGAATTTGCAGCGCCATCCAGCCTATCGTAGTCCGCTTTCGGCATTAGCTCGTGATCGATCTTGGTAAAAAGCGGCTCGCACGGCTTGGCCTTAAAATCTAAAATTTCGCCGCGAAGTACTAGCTTCTCATAAAGCGGAGTGGATATTTCAAAGCCGAGCGTGTCCGCGATACGTGCTGCCGTCTTCGGCATCGCGGGACTTAGCAGTACGGCGACTTTAGCCAAAATGTTTGCAACCAATGCGACGAGAGCCAGCGCCTTGGCCTGCTCGCCGTTTTTCATCAAATTCCACGGCTCGTATTTCGCAATCGAAGCGTTTGCGAGCGCAAGCGCCCTCCAAACCTCCTCCAAATATCTATTGGTAGCGACCTCCTCAAGCGCGTTAAGTGCGGCGCTCAGATAGGAGTTTGCTTCCTCGATCTCGGCGGTGAAAAATTTCATCACGTCTTTAGAATTTATGACGTAATCCGAGTATTTTGCGCTCATGCCGACGATACGGCTAAGTAGATTTCCAAGCTCGTTGGCAAGCTCGGAATTTACGCGGTTGATGATCGCTTTTTGCGAAAAATCGCCGTCTTGACCGAACGGTACCTCGCGCAGCAAGAAATACCTAAACTGCTCCAGCCCATAGGCGTTTGCGACCTCGCGCGGATCCACGACGTTGCCCAGGCTTTTGCTCATCTTTTTGCCGTCGCGCGTCCACCAGCCGTGAGCTGCGATGCTGCGTGGCATATTTAGTCCCAGGCTCATCAAAAACGCAGGCCAATAAACGGCGTGAAAGCGCAAAATGTCCTTACCCACGATATGCAGCGCGTCACTCCAATACTCCATTCGTTCGCCGCCCGCGCAAAATCCAAGCGAGCTAAGATAATCCATCAGCGCGTCCAGCCAAACGTAAATCACGTGCTTAGGATCGTTTAGCTCGGGCGGAATTTTAATACCCCAATCAAAGCCCGTTCGTGTGATCGAAAGATCCTTCAGACCGCCTTTTACGAAGCTTACGACCTCATTTTTTTTGCCTAGGGGCAGGATGCACTTTTCATCCTCATACCATTTCAAAAGCCGCTCTGCATAGGCGCTAAGTCTGAAAAAATAACTCTCCTCTTTTAAAATTTTAGTCTTTTTGCCGCAGTCGGGGCAATACTCGCCGTCGATTAGCTGAGCGGAAGGAAAAAAACTCTCGCAGCTTACGCAGTAGTTGCCCTCGTATTCGCCCTTATAAATGTCGCCCTTTTCATACATCTTGCGAAATACGTTTTGCACTGCCGCCTCGTGTGCGGCATCGGTAGTGCGTGAAAACATATCGTAGCTGATGTCAAACTCGTCCCATAGGTCTTTAAATTTAGCGCTTACGCCGTCTGCGTATTGCTTCGGGCTTTTGCCGTGCTTAGCTGCGGCCTCTTCGATCTTTTGGCCGTGCTCGTCGGTGCCCGTTTTAAAAAACACCTCGTGTCCTTGCAGGCGGTAAAATCTAGCCATCGTATCGGCGATAATCGTCGTGTATGCATGGCCGATGTGCGGGACGTCGTTTACGTAATAAATCGGCGTCATTATGTATTTTTTCATTATTCTCCTTGCGCTTACTTAAATTTGACTAAAATTTTATTAGTCCTATTGCGCGGCTGTGCCGGTATTAGAATTTAGCGTGTATCTTACGTATCCGGTCTCCGGCTCGATAGTAATACTAGCGGTCTCTCTTGCATCATTAGTAAGTGTAATAACGCACTGGCCCACAAAAAGCCTATCATATGGCACATTAGAGTTCGCTAACTGCCCCATTGGGCGACCGTAAGAATCAAAGGAGATGGTGTGATTGTTTCCATTACCGCAATTAGTAAATTGTATATTTCTTATATTATATGTTGCTCCTAAATTTAGCTTTTGATTCATTCTTGCACCATCAGTATTGGCAGGTTGCCTAGCAAAGCCCGAAGTAAGCAGTTTGTTAGGATTCTGCGGATCAGCTGCCATAGAATTTAGGCTATTTGGTTGTCCGTTTGAACCCGGGAAAGCTCCGTTATCCCAATATATATTATATCGCCATCCTGCTGCAGAGCCCGGTGCTCCTTGATCGGTAAATTGAATCCTCCAAAATCTCTTAAACCAATTAGGATCGTCAGGATCGAATTTGTTATCATTCATAGCCAGCTGCTGAGTATAGCGAATATGAGCAGCTACTTGATCTGCCGCCTCCACAAGGCTATTTCGATTGATTTGAGGCACCGCCACCGCCGCTAGAATTCCAACCACCACGATGATGAAAATCAGCTCTATCATAGTAAATGCTTTTTTCATAATTTTTACCTTTCATAAAAATTTTGTTTATATTTTAACATAAAATTTCGCAATTCGCACGCCTCGCTTGTAAATATCTATATTTTGTATCGAATTTTTATGATCCGAGACATATTTCGGCTCATACGCATAGATAAAAGCGCTGTCCCCGCTAGGCAGTCCGTAAAATTTCAGGCGCAGGCAGAGCCTCTCGTCTTCGCAGCTTACGCTTTTTACTCCGCGATTTTTTAACTCACTTGCCAGCTGCCTAGCTACGTCGAATTTATAGATAAAATGCCGCTGCGGTTTGTTTGCGAACATCGCCTCATACATCACGTCGCTGAAAATCACTGCAAAATAGCTCACCGCTAAGCTTACCAGCGTTACACCCACGGCGATCTTGTGAAAGGTGCGAAATTTAGGCAATCTAACGCGGTATGAGTTAAACAAAACCCGAATGATCAGAGGCGTAGCGATGACGCAATACGGCAGCATCATCTCAAGCGGCACGCGCTGTCTTAGAGAAAAAAGCATCGTTAGACAAAGCGCGCTTGTAGCGATGAACCACAGCAGGCTTTTTTCCTCTTTGATCCAAATTCTATAGATCGTGTAGATGAAAAATAAAAACACTAAAGGCGAAAACGCGCCCGCAAAAACGCCCACGGTATCTAAAAAATACCCCTTCGGCTTGCCCTCAGAGCTTACGTCGTAAAAGATCACGCTGAAGCTAAATAGCGCTATGCAAAGCAGCAAAAGCTCCTTTTTGCGCGTATAAAGCGCCCAAATTCCAAAGCCTACGTAGAGCATAAAAAACGCGCGATCGATCAGGGCGCAAACGGACAGAAGCACGAAAAGCGCGATATTGTATTCGCTTTTTGCAAAATAGATCGCTAGCAGCGTGAAAAAAACGATGATGCCCGCGGGATTTAGCAAGATCGCGCTACTCATCGACGCAGGAAGCGCCATAAATAGCGCCGTAGCGACTACTCTATCGAAGCGACGCTTTAGAATAAATTTTGAAATTTTATAGATCATCGCGGCATTTGCGAAGTGGATCAAAATAAACGGCACGCGCAGGGCATAGTCGTTACGGCCGAAAATTTCGCAGCTTAAATTTGCGATTAGCGAAACGAGGGATTTTTTCTCGTAAAAAATTTCGGCCTCGTAGTAGCTGATGCTTAAATTTGAAATCGCATAAAGCAGAAATATGCCCTGAAACAGGCACATTATGGAGATCACGAAAATTTCGTTTTGATAAAGCTTCTTCACTCTCATCCTTGCTGTGGGCGCTTTAGATTTACGGCTAAATTCTACGACCGAAATTTCACAAAATTTAATCCGCCGAATCCTTTAAAATTTAGCCGCTAAATTTAACCGCACGCCGCTTCATTCCTCTATCGTATAATTTTCCCAAAAGAAATTTATCCACTCATCCGTCTTTGAAATTTTAAAATCGGGCTGGATAAGCGCTTTAGGTTTGTAAAAAATCACCGCGGTTTTAAGCTCTATTTGCGGGAATTTCTCCAGCAGCACGCGCTTGATCTCGACCATACTGTCGCCGCTGTCGATGATATCGTCCACCAGCAGCACGCGCTTGTAAAGCTCCAGATCGGGCACGTTGAAAACGTCGATGGTGTCGAGCTTTTTGGTGTCCGCGTAGTGGATGGAATTTATCGAAAATATCGTCCGCATATCAAGCGCATTAGCTAGCGCGTGACCGAATGTGAGCCCGCCTCTAGCGATCGCCACGATTGCATCGGGCATAAATTCGTCCCTAACCTGCTTTGCTATAACTCTTGCGTCGCGATCCATCTCGTCAAAACTATAAAATCTCATATCTTTCCTTAAAAATTTAATGCATTAAAAATACTAAAACGCTAATCGCGCCGAGCGTCAAAACGCCGAAATTTAAATCTTTTATCCTGCGCTGAGCGAGTCTAACTACGATATATGCAATAAAGCCGAAGCTTAAGCCGTTGGTGATCGAGTAGGTAAAAGGCATCAAAAATACTATAAAAAACGCAGGGATTAAAATTCCAGCGTCGCTATAATCGATCTTACCAAGCTCGCTAAACATTAAAACCCCGACCATTACGAGGATCGGATAGATTGCATTTGCGGGGATCGCCTTAAATAGCGGCAACATAAACAGCGTCAGCACAAAAAATATAGCGCAAAATACCGCGGTAAGCCCCGTGCGGCCGCCCGCCTCCACGCCGCTGGCGCTCTCGGCAAATGCAGTAACCGTGCTCGTTCCTATAACGGCGCCTGCGACGCTTCCTATTGCATCGGAGGTTAAATTTCTAGATAGTTTTCTCATACCGTCTTTGCTATTCTCTCCAAAAAGTCCCGCGCGATTGCCGACGCCAGTTAGAGTGCCGATGCTATCGAATAGATGCGTAACGAAAAATGTGATTATAAAAGGCACGAACGCAAGCTTTAGCGCTCCGGAGATATCTAGCTTAGCAAATATCGGCGTTATGCCGCTTGGCGCGCTTACTATGCCATGAGGTGCGGGCGAAATTCCAGCCACCCACGCAACGCACGAAGTAATCAAGATGCTTAAGATAAACGCTGCCTTGATTCTAAGCACAAAGAGCACTAGCACGACCGCTAAGCCTAAAATTCCAAGTAAAACGTTTAGATCTTTTAAATTTCCTAAAGTTACTAACGTCGCCTGACTAGGCGCGATGACGCCCATCTGTTTAAGTCCGATAAAGCAGATAAAAGCCCCGATACCAGCACTTATGGCGCGACGCAGATCAAGCGGGATAGATTTGATAACCCAAACGCGAAAATTGGTAAACGAAAGCACGGTAAAAAGCGCTCCGCTTATCGCTACGATGCCAAGTGCACTCTGCCATGGCATCTTCGCATCCACGCACAACGCAAAGGTAAAATACGCATTTAGTCCCATGCCGACGCTAAGCGCTACGGGAGTATTTGCAAAAAGCCCGTTAAATAGCGTTGCGATTATCGTAATAAGCGCGGTTGCCGTAACCAGCGCATCAAACGGCATGCCTGCGATGCTCATAATGTTAGCGTTTACCGGCACGATGTAAATCATCGCCAAAAACGTAGTAAGCCCTGCGATAAGCTCCTGCCTTACCGACGTTTTTGCGGCGGCGAGATGAAAGAATTTCTCCACTTGCTCCTCCTTTAGAATTTATTCGTAAATTTCGATCTGATTATACAAACTATCGCGCTCTACGGGCACAAAGCCTGCGGTGCTGATCATATCGATAAAATCGCGCTTGCTCTGCCCTTTTTTGCTGCCGGCGCCGGCGCTGCTTTGAATGCTTTCGTTCTCGATCGTGCCGTCAAGATCATCCGCGCCGAAATCCTGCGCTACAAGAGCTAAGCTTAGCGTCGAGGTCGCCCAATACGCCTTGATATGCGCGACGTTGTCGAGCAAAATTCTACTAATCGCAATCGTTTTTAAAATTTCGACCGAGCCCAAAAAGCCCTTCACATCCAAGTAGTTATTCTCGCGCTGATACACGAGCGGGATGAAGGCGTTGAAACCGCCGCCGTTAGCGCGAGCTAGGCTCTCATCTTGCAGCGCGCGGATGCGCAAGATGTGATCGATGCGGTGAGCGCGGCTTTCGATATGACCAAAGAGCATCGTGGCGTTACTCTGGCGCCCGCGTGCATGCCACAGCGAGTGGATACGTAGCCACTGCTCGCTTGAGACCTTGCCTTTGCAAATTTTATCGCGCACGTCCTCGTCAAAAATTTCAGCGCCGCCGCCGGGCATCGAATCCACGCCGCTTTGCATCATCAGCTCTATCGTCTCCTCGTAGCTCATCTTCCACTTTCGCCGCCAGTAATCAATCTCCGCCGCAGTCATCGCCTTGATATGCAGAAGCGGATATTTTTGCTTTATCGCTTTAAAAATTCCCAAATATTGCTGCGGCGTAACGAACGGATTGTGTGAGCTTACGATATGAATCTCCTTCGTGCCGCGCGCTACCGTCTCGTCCACGATACGCATGATCTCATCATCGCTCATCGTGTAAGCGTTTTCGTTCTTGCGGTGCGCCGAAAATGCGCAAAATTTACAGGTATCTGCGCATAAATTTGAAGGATTGATATGACGATTTACGTTGAAATAGACGTTTTTGCCATTTTTTTCTTTGCGAATAGCAAAGGCGAATTTACCCAGATCGAAAAGATCCAAATCCCATAATTTTACGCCGTCTTCGTAATTTAATCTCTCTCCGCTTTGTAGTTTTTCTAAAATTTCCATCGATTTCCCAAGCCAAATTTTGTGCTAATTATATAATTTTTTGCTTACAAAACGGATAAGCGGACTAAATTTAGAGCCGAATTTCGTTAATTTAAAATAGCGTAGTAAAATGAGCGCCAAATTTTAAATAAGGAAAGCAAGATGTGTGGAATCGTAGGCTACATAGGAAATGCCGAAAAGAAAAAAATCATAATAAACGGACTGAAAGAACTCGAGTATCGCGGATACGACAGCGCTGGGCTTGCCGTGATGGATGAGAGTGCAAATATAAAGTATTTCAAAGCGGTCGGCAAGCTTAATAATCTCGAAGAGAAGATGAAAGATTTCACTTCGCAAGGCTTTGGCGTTGCGATCGGACATACTCGCTGGGCGACGCACGGAAAGCCTACTGAGCTTAACGCGCATCCGCATTTTGGAGATTTTAGCTTCGTCGTGCATAACGGCATCATCGAAAACTACATCGAGCTAAAGGATGAGCTCGAAGCGGATGGTGTGAAATTTTTAAGCCAGACCGATACTGAAGTGATCGTGCATCTTTTTGAAAAAAATTTCAAGGCTAGTAACGACGCATTTAAGGCATATGAAGCTACAATTAAACGGCTAAAAGGCGCATACGCTACGCTTTTGATCACGAAGGCAGCACCTGGCGAAATTTTCTTTGCTAAAAACGCAGCTCCGCTGATCGTCGCAAAAAACGATAAAAACGAAATTTTCTTTAGCTCCTCGGATGCTCCGCTCATTGGGCTTGCGAATACGGCTGCGTATCTGGACGATCAAATTTACGGCGTTGCAAAGCTTGGGCAAATCGACATTTTTAAAAACTCTAAACCGCATAATTGCGCCTTTAGTGAGCTTCCGAAGGATAAAGGCTATGCGCAAAAAGAGGGCTTTAGATTTTTTATGGAAAAAGAAATTTACGAGCAAGCGCAAGTCGTAACTGAAGCAATGATGGGGCGTGTAATAAAGGGCGGCAAGATAAAATTTGGCGAACTTGATGCGGCGATGTTTGAGGGCATCGATGAGGTTGTACTATGCGCCTGCGGTACGAGCTATCACGCCGCGCTCGTAAGTTCGTATCTTTTCGAGCGCATCGCTAAAATCCGCACAAAAGTAGAAGTTGCTAGCGAATTCCGCTATAAAGAACCGTTTTTGAATAAAAACTCCCTTTTTATCGTGATTTCGCAAAGCGGTGAGACAGCCGACACCTTAGAGGCGCTGCATATCGCTAAAAAAGCCGGTCTTAGGACGCTTGCGATCTGCAACGTCGATAACAGCTCGATCGTGCGCATGGCGGGCAGCGTGATCCTAACTCGCGCAGGCATCGAAAAGGGAGTAGCCTCCACGAAGGCTTTTGCGACGCAGGTTATGGTGCTATGGATGTTCGTCGTGTATCTTGCAAATCTGCGCGAGGTCATCTCGGCGCGTACAAATTCCGCTGAAATTTCAGCGATGCTTCATATCCCGCAAATTTTAAAGATTAAGGACGGCTTGCAGGATAAAATTTACCGCATGAGTAAGCACTATCTGCACGGACACGGCTTTTTCTTTATCGGGCGCGATATTTTCTATCCGCTCGCTCTTGAGGGCGCACTCAAGCTCAAAGAGATCTCATATCTGCACGCGGAAGGCTATCCAAGCGGCGAGATGAAGCACGGTCCGATCGCTCTTGCCGATTCTAATCTCTTTACAGTTGCGCTGATGCCAAAGCATTTGCTCTACGAAAAAACGAAAAGCAATGTCGAAGAGCTTGCTGCGCGCGATGCGTATATTTTAGCGATCAGCCCCCAAGAGCCCGAGGTCGCGGACGATTTTATCAAAACGAGCGAGCAAAGTCACGCGATGAGCGAATTTTTTGAGATGATGATAATTTTACAAATTCTAGCTCTTGAAATCTCCGTAAGACTTGGCAATGATGTGGATATGCCGCGAAATTTAGCCAAAAGCGTCACCGTAGAATAATCGTTTTTTAAGTTCATTTTGACTAATATTTCTCATTAAAAAATCGGGGAATGTTAGTATATGAGACTTATCGGATTTATCAGAGGTGAAAATGTCATAGTTGCCACAGGCGGGGTCGAGTATAGCTACGAAATGCTTGGCGAACGCGATCCTAGCCTAACCGACGGCGATGAGGTAAGCTTCGACACGCTAGCATCCAGCGCGATAAATATAAAGCGCGTCGAGGGCTCTAAATCCAAAGACCGTGTAGCGCAAAAAGTAGTCCCACAGCCAAAAGAATCTGCAAAGCAAAACGATGAAATTTTTGGCGATAAGAATTTCGCAGAAAATAATATATCCGAAACGCCATCCTTTCAAAGCTCCACCGAAAATATCGCAGAGGATAGATCCGCCGTAAAAGGAGCGAAAGTCGCAAAAAAATTTAAGAATTTTAAATTTAACCGCAAAGCTAAGCCTACGAGTGCAAAAAAACCGAAATTCTTTGGATTTGAGTTCGTCCAAACAGACGATCTGCGCACTACGCAAAGCGTCGAGAGTAAAATTTATACTTCATCTATCCGCAAGGAAGGGCTTAAATCCATAATCCTGCCCATAGTGCCGATAGTCATTATTTTGATATTCCGCTCACAAATCGCAAGCATATTTCTATCTTTTTCGCAGATCCAAGACTACGTCAATCAAGATACGGTTTATATGGTGATGGACCTGCTAATTTTTCTTAGTTTTGCGCTATTTTATCTGCTGCCGCTTAACCGCGCGATAAACCTACTCTCCATAGCGACGCACGATCAATACCCGATGCGTCAAATGGCGAATTACAACGTCTTTATCATCCTGTGCGTCATCTCTACGATCCTGCAGGATAAGAGCCTGGGGCTGGATGAGTTCGAGCAGATTTTCATCTGCGGCGTGATCGGATTTGGGCTCATTTCGTTTTATTATAAGTTCAAGGCATTTGCGTTTATGTTTTTCAAAACTGCAGGCTCGATCCTATTCGCCCCCGCGCTGCTTGTGGAGCTCGCGGCTATTATTTTCATCGGCATCGGCGACCGCTATACTGGCGCGTCGATGAAATTTATGGAGCTAACGGGACTATTTTTTGCAAGCACGGCATGGAGATACATCATAATTTTTATCGTTATGTCGCCACTTTATTTCCTTGGATTTTGCATGATAAGGCGGATTAAAAAATAATTTTACAAAATTTTACCGCAGATTTAGTTACGATGAAATTCTACTATGATATAATTCTGCTCAAAATTTCATCGCAAAATTTAGCACGACGACAGAATTTAACGGGGATTTGAACTTTATCAAAGTAAAATTCTACCGCATTAAAATTTTATCGCAATAAAATTCTATAATTTTAGGCGTAGATCATACCATAAAGCAATATATGTGTTTTATACGCGTAACGCACGGCTTACAAAAATAACACCAATGCCTGCGAAATTTCGATGCAATGCCCCTTATTTGACAAAAGCTGTGGCAATTGATATCACGGCTTTAAATTCTACTACTAAAATCCATCTTTAAATCTCGCACGCTCAGCGCATATCAACGCAGAATTTTATCCACGCAACTTAGCGCAAAGCTTCAAAACTAAATTTTATCTCATATTCTACGGCGAAATTCCAAGACATAGCTCTATCATAATAAGATTTTGCTGAAATAAAATTCTAATTGATGCCAAAGCCTAAGTGCGGATTCAAATCAAATTTAAAGCTACAAGCTCCACGCGCCGCAGCTCTTAAAATTTCACTGCCAAAATTTTGTCGCGTTTAAATTTAGCCGTCCGCGCGCCGTATTAAAATTCCGCTCGTTGCCGCCGCGGCTAAATTTAACTACCGCGCTAAATTCCACGCCCTCGCCTACTAAAATTTAATCTCGCGCCCCGCTTCGTGCGGCGTAGAATTCCCGCCTAAACTCCGCAAACCGCCCGTGCACGATCGCCTCTCTCATATCCGCGGCAAGGCGCAGGTAATAATGCAGATTGTGAATGCTTGCGAGGCGGTAAAAGCTAAGCTCTCTCGCGCGAAATAGATGATTTAGGTAGCCGCGGCTGAAGCGCTTGCACGTGTAGCAGTCGCAGTGCGGATCGATCGGATCGTGATCACTAATAAAGCCCGCGTTTTTGATGCTAATCTTGCCGAAGCTCGTAAATAGCGTGCCGTTGCGGGCATTGCGCGTAGGCATCACGCAGTCAAACATATCCACGCCGCGAGCGACGTTTTCTACAAGATCCTCAGGCGTGCCAACCCCCATCAAATATCGCGGTCGCGCCGCATCGACGTATGGCATCATGGCCTCGACGGTTTCGTACATCAGCTCGTTTTTCTCGCCCACGCTAAGCCCTCCGATCGCAAGCCCGTCGAAGCTCATCTCGCACAGCGCTTCGGCGCAAAATTTACGCGCCTGCGGGTCGGTGCCGCCTTGTATGATACCGAAGATGTTTTGATGAGTGTGCAGGCCGCGAGATTTCATGGCCTCGTGATAATCTATCGCCTCGCGAGCCCATTTTATCGTGCGCGCGACGCTTAGATCGATCCGCTTTTTAAGCCGCGATCTATCATCGCTGCTAAGCGCGCCCGGCTCGCGCGGCAGCTCCACCAAATCGTCTAAAATCATCATAATATCGGAGTTTAGCTCATACTGCGTATCTAGCACCGAGCGCGGCGTGAAATAATGCGTGCTACCGTCGATGTGGCTTTTAAATTTTATGCCGCCCTCGTCGTTTTTGGTGTTTGCGCGCAAGCTAAACGCCTGAAAGCCGCCGCTGTCGGTCAAAAAGCTGCGGGTAAATTTCGTAAATCCGTGCAGCCCGCCGAATTCCGCCACTACCCGCGAGCCGGGGCGCAGATACATATGATAGGTGTTAGCAAGGATGATCTGCGCGCCCAGAAGATACTCTACGTCCGTCGCATCGAGCGCTTTGACCGCGCCCACGGTGCCGACCGGCATAAAAACGGGGGTGTGGATCGTGCTATGCGCCGTGCGGATCGTGCAGGCGCGCGCCGCGCCGTCCGCGGCGTCTATCGTAAAATCCATCTTGATCCTTTAAATTTAGCTTCTTGCGCGTACTTGGCGCAAAATTTTAAAAAGCGATTGTAGCGAAATTTAAATTTGCGGCAGGTAAATTAAGGAATTTTATAGTATTAAAGCCAAAATTTTAAGAATGCTGTGCAAACGCGCAACACAACGTCAATAAGATTAAAGAGTTTTCGTATTTTTATCTTTAGTTTCGTTTGAAAATTCTAAAAGCTTTTCGTAGCTTTTGCGCATATGCTCGATGGCATCGTTTATCGCAAGACCTTGCATTATGACGCGATACAAATTAGGTCGCGTCTTTTTCCAGTTCCTAAGCGTTTGCACATCGACGCCCAAATATCCGGCTATATCTCTTTTTGTCATTTTCGCCCCATTTTTTTAATCATAGACTATAAAAAAGAGATTAAATTTCTAACAGCATAATATTTACTATTCTTAGGATTATAAAGCATAAATGTTATGCTTTATAAGTTTGTATTTATATTATATTTAATATAATTCCAATCAAATTTTTTGTAGGAGTAAAAAATGAATAAAGACAATATAAAAGAGTGCGAGAAATTTTTCCCGTATGAAAACGATGAGGCACTAGAGTGTCTATATAAAGACGATTGGTTTTGCGTGGTTTTCGGAACAGCCGAAGAAATGGAAGATATTAAAGAAAAATCTATTGGAATAAGATGGATTATAGATAAGAAAGGTAATAAAAGCCGCACGGGATACCCACGTGAAGGATATGTTAGGCCGCCTTGGTATTTTAGCGAGAGTTTTCTACAAACGATCTTAACAAATAAAAATCCAAATGGAGAGGTAATATGTAAAAGTGAGAGGATAAAAAAGCCATGAACTACTTTAAAAATTTAAAGGGTCAAAAATGAAAAAATTTATAATCATCTCTTATCTAATGATTTTTATGTGCGGTTGTGATGGCGATATGAAAGGGCAAAGCCTATCTAAATTTCTACTCGCATAGCATCTACGTCACGGTTGTGATGGCGATATGGAAGGGCAAAGCGGCGATGTAAAGGAGGTCAGACAATTTCATGACGCAAATGGTGCACTGGTAAGAGAAGTTCCCTATAACGAAGTGGGGCAAATTCATGGAATTGTAAGAGAATGGTACCCAAATGGTGATTTTAAACTAGAAATAAGATATAAAAATGGTAAAAAAGATGGGTCTTTTAAGGAAAATAATAACTTTTTTAAAACACTAACTGAGGGAAATTTCAAGGATAATAAGATTATAGGCTCTGTTAAAACATATAATGAAAACGGAACGCCTATAAAAGAAAATATATATGACGATAAAGGAATTCTTTTAAAAACTATGTCCTGGTATGATAACGGACAGAAAAAAAGCGAAACCGACTACGAAGATGGCTATAGAAAAAAACGTTATGTGGAATATTACGAAAACGGGCAGTTAGAATCTCAAGATGATGGCAATGGTAATAGTAAATATTGGTATGAAAATGGTCAACAAAGAGATGAATACAATAAGGAAGGACCGTTTCGTCGTCGTGCTTGGTATGAAAATGGTCAACAACAATTAGAAGAAAATAGCGATGGAACATCGCGTAGTTGGTATAAGAACGGATATATACAAAGTGCATCAACAATAAATAGTAATGGAGAAAAAGAATACATAGAATGCAATGAAGACGGAATGCTAACACATATAGACCAATACGACAAAGCGGGAAAACCGCTACAAAGCTATTACCCTCACGACATCCAAAAATATATAAAAGAAAATGTGGACGATATAAATAATTTATGCAAGACGGGGTCTTTTTAATAGCCTATCAAAACGTTTTACTATAAAATTTTAATCAGTTGTAAGGTCTTACCGCACCAGTTACAGCTTTAGGCGTCGCTCTTGCGCGTACGGCGGCGCGTTTTCGGTGCGGTCTGCGTCGCGCCTGCTTTGTTAGATTTTGCAGACTTGGTCTTACCGCCCGCCGTCTTAGAGCGAGCAGACCCGCCTTTACCTCCCGCCGCGCCGGCGGCAGCCGCTACGGCACTCGCAGCGCCTGTTAATGCGGCGGCAGCGCCGGTTGCGCTAGCGACATCCGCCGCGCCGTACATCGTATCGGCAGCGGGATTTAAATCAAAATTCTCGTTTCTTAAGGTTAGCGCTTTGGCCTTTCTGTTTTTCAAAAACTCGCTGTATGGCGAGCCGTAAAGGCTAGCGTGCCAAATCGCGCATCCTAGCATCACTAGACCTGAAATTTTAT
Source organism: uncultured Campylobacter sp. (assembly GCF_905373215.1). Taxonomy (GTDB): domain Bacteria; phylum Campylobacterota; class Campylobacteria; order Campylobacterales; family Campylobacteraceae; genus Campylobacter_B. The sequence continues at coordinate 103,434 of NZ_CAJPRT010000006.1, read as the reverse complement.
GCAGCTGCGACATTCGCGAGTTCATATTCAGCGCGGTTAGAGCCGTGATACCCATACTCAATCCCAGCGTCACTTTAGCCGCTTTGCGCTGAAAATTTAGATCCAAAATTTTATCTTCAATGCTCAAATTTTACCCCTTTGATGGAATTTAGTAGTAGTCCTATCGTCGTGCCGTTATGCAGCAGCGCCGTAGCTACGGGACTTAGCGCGCCGAAGGTCGCCAAAAATAAAATGATCGAATTTATCCCCACGGTGGCGTTAAAATTTCGATTTACGAGCCGCAGCGTGTCGTTGGCCAGCGCCTTTACCTGCGCGACGCCCTCGATATCGTTTTTCAAGAGCCCAATCTGCGCGGAAGCCTTGGCAATCTCGGCGCCGTTTAGCATGCTGATGCCGATGTCTGCCTTCATCAGGCTCGGCGCATCGTTTATGCCGTCGCCCACGAAGACCACCTTTCGCCCCTCGGCTTTTAACTGCTCTAAGATTTCGGTCTTTTGCGTCGGCAGCAGCTCGCCATAATAGCGATCTACGCCGAGCTTTTTGGCCACGGCGCGGGCTTTTGAGCTCACGTCGCCGCTTAGTATGACGATCTGTTTAGCGCCCAACTCGCGGAGCCTAGCGATGACGGTGCGGGCGTTTGCGCGCACTTCGTCTCTAAGCCCGATGAGCCCCAAAAGTCTGCCGTCAAATGCGATGTAAAGCAGCGCGAGCCCCTTTTGCATCGCAAGATCGATGGTCTGCTCATGTGCCGCAAACGAGATCATCTCGTCGTCCTCTAGGAAGTGGCGCGAGCCGATGATGAGCTTTTTGCCCTCGATGCTGGTCTTTACGCCGTGAGCGACGACGAATTCCACCTCGTCGTGGTGTTTGTGGATAAAGCCGTGCTTTTTAGCCGCATCCACGATCGCCTCGGCTACGGGATGAAAGTAATGCTCCTCGGCGCTCGCGGTTAAATTTAAAATATCGTTTTTGCTAAAGCGCTCGTCAAACGATATGATCTCGGCGACCTCCAGGTTGCCGTACGTAAGCGTGCCCGTCTTATCAAATACGAAGGTGTCGGCGCTCGCAAGCGACTCAAGAGCCTTGGCGCCTTTGATCAAAATCCCGTTCTTGCCCGCCTTTGAAATGCTTGATTTAAAAGCAACCGGCGTAGGCAGCTTAAGCGCGCACGAGTAGTCCGCCTGCAGCACCGAAGCTACGGTCATAAAATTTCGATTTATCAGATAGGACACGCCTGCAAGCCCGAAGGTTACCGGCACGAGCTTGTCGGCTAAGTGAGTCGTATGCATGCCGATGCTGGAGCGCTCGTTAAGAGATGCCGTGATGTAATGCTTGATGCGCTGCGTGGAGGTGTTTTCGCCGACGTTTTCCGCCCAGATACGGATCCTGCCCTCCTCTACGATCGTGCCGCTTAGCACGCTATCGCCGCGGGATTTTTTCACCGCGACCGATTCGCCCGTCATGTTGGCTTGATTTATCATCGCTTCGCCGCTTACGACGTGTCCGTCCACGGCTATAACGTCGCCCGCTCCCACGACCACGATATCGCCTACCTTTAGCTTAGAAGTTGCGATTTTGACCTCGGTCTTTTTGCCGTTTTGATCTATCTCGACCCACGCCTCGACGATGTCCGGGCGAGCGAGCTCGCGGATAAGATCGTCGCTTTTATAAACGGTGCTCTCCTCCATATATTCGCCAAGAGCAAGCATCGCGTTGGTGCTGTTTGCGGCAAAGATATCTCCGCGCGCGAGAGAAATTCCGACAGCAGCAGCCTCCAAGCCCTTTGAAGTAAGTCCATGACGAAAGCTTTCTTTAATGCCCTCTTTTAAGATAGGCATGCACGCTACGATGCTAAATACGCGCGCTAAAGGCGAAGTGCGAAAGATTAAATTTCCCCCCAACGCAAGAAGCGCTAAAATAAATTCGTTTTTGCTTGGCAAATTTTTATGGTTAGCGGGGATAATTGATTTTAGTTCGCTTAAATTTAAATCTTCAAGTTGCTTTAGAATTCCTGCCTTATCTACACCTGCGTCAAGCCTAAGGATCAAAGAGCCGATTTTAGCGTTAAATCTAGCTTCAGTTACGCCCTCAAGCCTCGCAGCTGATTTTTGTAGTGCGCTCGTATCAAGCCCTTTAAAGCCCGCGACCTTTATGCGTAGTCTAGTTTTAGTCTCATGTAAAATTTTAAAATTTTGCATAAACTACTCTTGCATCTCTGCCTTGGCGTCTTCGAAGCGTTCCTTCATCTCTTCAACGCCCATCTGAAACATCTCGGTACCCTTTGCGATGAGCTTAAAAAGCTTTTTTTGCGCGTTTTCGTCGGTTAGAAAATAGGTTGCCGCAGCACCCAGAACGATACCTGTGATAAATGAGTTGCTACCAAATAAGCCGTTCGCGTTTTGTCTGCTACCAATGGAATTAAAAATTCCACCGAAAGCGGAATTTTGCGAGCTTTGAGTAGAATTTACGTCGCTTGAGCTTGGAGCGGCGGAATCTTTATTATCCGAGCCGTTGTCGGAGGCTGAGCTATTAAAAGGTGTAGAATTTACCCGCTCATTTATCCATTTTGCCCAACCGCCGAGCTTATCATCGCCGGCAGAGCCGCCCGCAGAGCCGCTAGAATATTTATTGCCACCAAAATCGTAATCGTCTAGAATTTCTTTCAAATCTTTTTTTGTGATATACGGATTACTCATTGCCTACCTTAAGAATAAAATTTCTACCCGCAATGAGCGCGCCTACGCATACTGCGACGCCTGCCGCTGCGCGTAGATACTCGCCTTGTACGAGCTTATTTGCGCTGTAAATCGCGCCGCCGCCGATGATACCGCCGCTTAGCGCTATATCTAACGCATCGCGAATCGCTTTAGATTTACTTTTGCCTTCTTTAGCTTTAACGAGCTCTACGGCGCAACCGCCGATCGCCCCCGCTATAGCGCCGCTTAAAACGTGATCCAGCGGCGAACGCTGTGTCGTAAGTAATCTATTCATTTAGGCCTCTATTTTTCTGATTTATCGTCTGTGGACGTAAATTTAGCCGAAGAATTATCGTCCATTTTTACGATCTGCGGGATATTAAGCGGAGTAGTAGATGCTGCGGATGTCTCACCTACCTGTGTTGCGCCAGTCTTAGCGCTCGCAGTGGATTTTTTAGTTCTTTTAAATCCAGGTTTTGGTCCCGGTTTTTTTCTGGTTTTTTTTGCAGTGCTAGTCTCAGTGCTGGCGCTACTTGTCGCAGCTTTTTTACCGCCAGACTTTCTTTTGCTTTTTACAGCTTCGGCAACATCGTCTAGGCCTTCTTTGGCTTCTGCAAAAATTTCTTTTGATTTTTTGCTTAATTTTTCTGCTCCGCCTTTGACGCTATTTTTTAGCTCCTCGACGCTTTTGCTACTTACGATTTTATTCGCACCTTCTTTGATTTTATCTCGATTGTTATAAGCGTAAACCGCCGCGCAACCAAGCGCAAAACCTGCTAGAAATGGGATCGGCATTTCATTCTCCTTGTGTTAAGATTATAAAGTCATTTTATCAACTTTACATAGATTTTGATATTATAGCGACTTTTTTAGATTTTTGCAATCCTAATTTAATTTTTCTGCAAAATTCCTTTAATTAAATTGGAAAATGCGCTATTTAAGATATTTTGTAAATCGTATTTTTGAAATATCCGCTCTAATTCCTGCGGATTTTTTAAAATTTCGTTCAATAAATCGGTAAAATTCAAAGAATTTAAATCAGCCTCGTATTTAGAATTCAGTTCCTTTAAAATCGGCAAAATTTCATTATACGAAACCGCCTGCGCTTTATACAGCAGCTCTTTAAATTCCGCGTTCTTACACGAATTAATTAGATCGTCATAAAACATCATAGAGCTTTTTTCTATCAAAAGCGCCGAAGCCAAAAACTCATTCATACCTTTTGCAGCCAGTGCCTCACTGCTATTTTCAGGAGGCGTGACGCCAAGCCCGCAAGAATTTGCAAAGTCTAACATCCGCTCAAGTAATCCAGCTCGTAAAGATAGAATTTCTCCTAGCTTTTTATCTTGAAATTTAACTGCGCCCAGCGAATAAAACTGCAAAATTTGCGCCTCTTTTTCGAGCAAAAGAGAGATATCTGCAATTTGTGCCTCATTTAAATTCCGAGATTTATTAGAAATTTTGCGCGATTTTTTAGTGCTACGCAATGCTTCTTCGCTCAAGAAATCGCCTCGATATTAGAATTTACAAGCGCTACTAGCTCAGGCGAACTGATGCCGCTTAAAAACTGCTCCCAAAGGTGCATCGGAAAAACGCTTTCATCATAATTAATCGTAAGCGAGCCAATTAGAGAGTTAAATTTATACTCTTTTATCCCGCGAATTGCAGCTATTTTAGCCTTCAGGCTCTCTTCGCTCACGCTATCTCGCAACTCCCTAATTTTAGGACTTACGCGGATACGAATACGACCTTTGCTGTGGCTGATTTTGCTAAAATACTTATGAAATTCCAAAATATCGTTGTGATTTATTTTCATATTTTTCCTTAAATTTACACCTAAATAATATCATAAATCATTTAATTCCTGCTAAATTTTGCAAATTATTTGCGTTTAGGACGAAATATTTTTATCTTATTTTCATCCGCTGTTATGTAATTTCCTCCCATTAGATCAATACAATACGGCACGGCAGGAAATACCGGCAGGAGGCACTCTTTAATCGCTTTTGGATTGCCAGGTAAGTTTATAATCAGAGATTTTTTGCGGATCGCTGCTATCTGGCGCGATAAAATTGCCGTAGGCACGATCTTTTGGCTTTCTGCGCGCATTAGTTCGCCAAAGCCTGGCATTAATTTCTCACTTACCGCTTCAGTCGCTTCAGGCGTTACATCGCGTGGAGCAGGACCCGTACCGCCCGTGGTTAGCACCAAATCACAACCCGCTTCGTCGCAAAGATAAATCAGCTTATCTTTGATCAGCTCTAGCTCATCTGGAACTATTTCATAAAAATACTGCTTCTCACAAGTTAGCCAATCATCCATCACGGCAATTATTTCTTTGCCTCCTAAATCCTCGTAAACGCCACCGCTAGCGCGATCACTTATCGTCAAAACACCTATTTTTACCATTTTTCTCTCCTTTATTAGAATTTTAAAATTTAATCGAAATTTAGCGTGCTGTCTTGCGGCTTTTCTTCAGAGCTTTCGCTATCTTCTTTGGACTTTTGCAAATCTTGCTCTTGCGTGAAAGCGCCCTCTTGCTCCACACCATCAGATTCGCAAATCTTTTGAACATCCTCGAAAGTTATGAACTCATAGACGAAAATTTGCTTTGAAATTTGATTTAGCTTATCCTGCATCGTGCGGATTATCTCGCTTACCTCGTCGTAGCAATCTTGCAAAATTTTATTCACGCTCTGCGCGCTAGGGGTGAAACTATCGCCCATCGCGAGCTCAAAAACCATCTTTTGCGCCAGCGCGATAGCTTGTTTTACGTCGCTAGCAGAATTTGAAAAAGCGTCGTTTTTATGGATCTGTAGCGCCGCCATACCGCTTAAAAGCACTTTGATTTGATTTAAAATTTGCGTTTTGGATTCGATCTCGAAATCCTCGTTTAAAAATTTATCGTTTAAAAGCTCGATCTTTTCGAAATCAAACGAATACCAATACGCGCTAAGCGCCTTTGCGCCCTGATAGAACGCCTGAATCTCCTTTTCGTATTCGGTGAGAATTCTACTTTTTTGCACGCCGTAAAAGACCCTCATTCGCACGTTTTCAAAATCGCTAAGCTCGATCGTATCGCTGCCGCGCTTAAGAGCGTTGATCGCGGCTTCATTTACCAGCGTCGCTACTCCAGCGCCGCTAAAGCCCACGCAGAGGCGGCTTACTTTGTTGATATTCGCGCTGCATCTTTTGCCCTCGAGGTAAATTTTTAAAATTTCGATGCGGTCTTTGTAGTTCGGAAGCCCGATGAAAACGCGCCTATCAAAGCGCCCCGAGCGCAATAACGCATCGTCGATCAAATTTATTTTATTGGTCGCGCCGATTACCATCACGCCGCTATTTTCCTCAAATCCGTCCATCTCGGTCAGCAGCTGATTTAGCGTCGCTTCTCGCTCATCGTTGCGTCCGATGCCGCGCTTGCCGCCAACTGCGTCGATCTCGTCGATAAAAATAATCGCGGGCGCGCAGGATTTGGCTTTCGCAAACAGCTCACGAACCCGCCTAGCACCGACGCCCACAAAGACCTCGGCGAAGCTTGCGCCGCTTTGGTAAAAAAACGGCACGTCCGCCTCGCCCGCTACGGCTTTTGCGATAAGCGTTTTACCGACGCCGGGCTCGCCGATCATTAAAATTCCTTTCGGCAGTTTGATGCCGAAATTTCGGTATTTTGCGGGATTTTTTAAAAAATCCACGATCTCGATTAGCTCGTCCTTAACCTCGCTGATGCCCGCGACGTCGCTAAATCTAACGTCGCTAACGCTTGGCGAGAGATCGCCGAGCTCTGCATTTGCGCTGCCGCCTTGACGCGCAGTGCCCACGCCGTCCATCCTGCGGCGCCGCGCTAAAACGGTTTCAAAATAATATACAAAGAGAAAAAATGCGAACGTAAAAATTACCAAGATCGCGCTGATACCGCCGCTTTCGTTATCCTCTTCCTTTGTAATCAAAGCGTGGTTGGAGAGCTCTTTTAAATTAACGATATCGGTTAAAATTTTATAGCGTTTGCCGTCGTAAACAAAGCTTAGCGTGCCGTCCTCGATATGCGCGCGCTTGATCTGATCTTTTCGTACCAGCTCGCTAAATTCGCGCTCGGTGATGTATCGCGAATCGTCTTTAAAATAAACGATCGAGAGCAAAACGATAAGCAGCACTAAAAAAATCAGAATTATATTTAGCTTGCTTTTTTTGATTTTATGCAAAATTTCCATCAAATTTAACCTCATAATCTCTTATCTCCATCCATTTTTTCGACAAATCCTCATCGCTTTTGATCCAAATTTTATCATAAAATTGATCATATCCTTCATAAAACTCTCCGTTTTTCCGCTCGATCAGTACATTTAGCGGCACCTTGTGCGAAAGACGAAATTTATAATTATTCAGCGCCGTTATGTTCTGTAGCATCTTTAGCCGCGCCTTCGCCGTTTTGCCGTCTATGCGGCCTTTTAGCGACGCCGAGGCGGTGCCTTGCCGCGGCGAAAAGATAAAGGCGTGCAGATGCGTGAGCGGAAATTTTTTGAAATTTTCTACCGCCTCGAGCCAAATTTCTTCGCTCTCGCCCGGATGCGCGACGATAAAGTCCGTCCCCAGCGCAAACCCGCGCTCCGCAAGCTCGCAAAAAAGCTCCAAATCCCTTAGCGCGGAATTTCGGCGGCGCATTATGCTTAGCATCTTTTGCGAAGTGTGCTGAAGCGCGATGTGCAGATGCCGCTCCAGCCAGGGCTCGGATAGAATTTCGCGAAAGCTCGCATCGATCTGCGAGGGCTCGATGCTGCCTAGGCGAATGCGGCGAATTCCGCTGATCGCGCCCAGCTTTTGAAGCAGCGCGCCCAGGCTCGTGCCAGCGGATTTGCCGTAGCTTCCGATATTGGTGCCGGTTAGTACGATCTCGCTAAAGCCGTTTGCGGCAAGGCTCGTCGCTTCTTTTAAGATCGCGTCTTCAGAGCTGCTGCGCGAGCGGCCGCGCACGGAGGGGATTATGCAATAGCTGCAGTTAAAATCGCACCCCTCTTGAATTTTAATAAAGGCCTTGGTGTGATCCTCGTAATCGCTTACCAGGTTTTTTTCGACGCTACTTAGATCGCCGATATCGTAAAATTTCGACTCCGAGCCCAAAAACTCGTCGATCTTTTCTTTTTGCGACATCCCAAACACCCCGAAGACCGCGCCGTTTTTATACAGCTCCTCGCCGCGCGAGACCGCGCCGCAGCCGGTTAGCAATATCTTTTTGCCGAGGCGATTCATCTTATTTACGTAGTTTCGCACGTCTGCGTCGGCGCCGTTCGTAACGGTGCAGGAGTTTATCACGACGACATCCGCGCCCTGCTCGTCGTGCGTAATCTCGCCCGATTTGAGGTTGCTTTTGATAAGCTGCGTATCGTAGATATTGGTGCGGCATCCAAAAGTTTTAAAATAAATTTTCAAATTTCGCTCCCGAATCCGCTTCCTGTGGCAAAGCCCGCACCCTGCGCCGCTGCGTTTAAATTTTGTGAGCCTTGCTGCTCGGAGCCGAGATCTTGCGCCCCAAAATTTCCGCCTGCAGCCGCATAATTTTTGCCGTTAAAAAGCGTGTAAGCAGGATAGGCAATCTTGATGTCGGGCTCGCTTCTTAGGGCGTCTAAAATTTCAGCCGAGATGTTGCTGCGAAGCCCGAGCGTCGCATAAGAGTTCGTCATATACCAAACCGAAATTTCAATGCCGTATGGCTCAAAAAAGCTGAAAATTCTAGGCTCGACGTTTGGATTTTTGATGCTGTATTGCGAGCGCAACTGGCTCATCTGCTTTTTGGCGATGTCGGTGTAGCCCTTAGAATACTTCCGCACGATGTTTTTTATGAGATACATCGCCTTTTTATGGTTGCTATCAAATGTTAAAAGTATGCTGATGCCGTCCCAGACGGTCTTAAGTCCGCTATGGGTGTAGTTTGAGATAAGATCGGTAAAAATATAATTATTCGGTATGAAAATTACCCTGCCTGCGCGTTTATTTTCTCTCCACGTAGTCATAGTAACGTCCTCAAAAATCGTCATCCTAAGCACTGAAATATCGATGATATCGCCTACGTAGGTCTCGCCGTTTTTATGTACTCTGATTCGATCGCCCACGCGAAAGCTGCCGCCGAGCACGATCGTAAGCCAGCCTAAGGAGCTCATAAACATATCTTTCATCGCAATCGCAAGACCGGCAGAGGCAAAGCCTAAAACCGTCACGAAGTGCGTCATATTCTCGATGTAAGAAAAGAGCAGTATCAGCGCGATCAGAGTGAAATTTAAAACGTTGATAGCTTTATTTACAATATAAAAATTCTCGTCGTTTTTGATATATTTTTTCGCCACTACCTTGCAGAAAAACGACAGTGCGATGACTACGAGTATCCATACGGCGATGTTTCCCGCGCGCTTGATTTGAGCTTTTATATCGGCGGTCTGCACGGCGATTTGGGAGTTGATCTTTTTTTCGTAAACGTCGTACGTGGTCTGCGCGATCTCGTATGCGGAGCTAAACTCACTAAGCTCGTAATCTAAGCTTTTAAGCTCCGCCGCAGCGCTTGCGTCCGTATCAATCTGGATCAAACGCTCATATAGCGCCCTTTTTGCTTCAAGTTTATCGATTAAAGCTTTAATATTTTCGATGGCGTTTTTCTGCTCCATCTTTTGAGCTTGCAAATTTCTAATCGTAGAAAAACCGGAAATTATCGAAAAAGGGTTGGTAATGCGCGCAGGCTCTGGAGTTTCAGGCATCGCGATGATATCTAAAAACGGAGATTTTTCATACTCTTTTAGCAGTATGAGCTGCTCTTTTACGGCGCGAAGTCTTTTTTGAATCTCTGCGATCTTATCGGTGCCGGCGTTCTTTTTTAGCTCCGCTTCGAGCTGGCTGGATTGCTTTTGTAAATTTTGATAGCCGATGAAATTTGAAAAGCGAGAGACCCAGATATTATTTTTGATCTCATCGTCAATAACACGGATCTGATCTTTTAGCGTCGCGGATAACTTGGAATTTTCATCTTTCTTCTCACTAGCAGCGGAGCTAGCGTTGGATTCTAAGCGCGTGTGCGTGGCGGAGAGCGTAGAATTTGCCTCGCTAAATGCAAGATTAAAAATCAAAAAAATAGCTGCAAGCACTCTCATTCAAACTCTTTCAGCGCTGCGATTACTTCATCTTTTGCGATCTCTTTGGAAGCGTAGAATTTACCGATGCCGTCGGGCAGGATAAATTTTATCTTGCCGTTTTCGCTTTTTTTATCGAGAAAAAACAGCTCGTAAAATTCCGCTGCATCCTCTACGTGGAATTTTATCGGAAGCGCGAATTTTTGAAGCACTTTGCGGATTCGCTCCTCCTCAAGCTCATTTAATTTACCAAGATGGCGTGCTAGCGCATTTGCCATCACCATGCCGATCGCCACAGCCTCGCCGTGCAAAAATTTTTTATAATCAGTAATTTTTTCGATAGCGTGAGCAAAGGTGTGTCCGTAGTTTAACACCGCGCGCACGCCGCTTTCGCGCTCATCACGCTCTACGACGCCCGCTTTAATCTCCACGCAACGAGCGATTACGTACGAAATTTCATCGGCGCTTTTTAGATCGTGCGTCTCGAAAAATTTAAATAGTTCGACATCAAAGCATACAGCCATCTTTACCGCCTCTGCAACACCCGCCGCAAATTCTCGCGCAGGAAGCGTCGATAAAAATTTGCTCTCGCAATAAACCGCGCGCGGCTGATAAAATGAGCCGATTAAATTTTTGCCGAAGCGATTATTCACGCCCGTCTTGCCGCCGACGCTTGCATCCACTTGCGCTAGCAAGGTCGTAGGTATATTGATAAAATCGATGCCGCGTTCATAAATACTCGCGCAAAAGCCCGTTATATCGCTAATAACACCGCCACCAAGAGCGATGAGCGTGCTTTTGCGATCAAGCTTGGAGCTGAAAAGCTGCTCTAAGATTTGCTCCACGCTCGCGGTATTTTTATACTCCTCGCCGTCCGGGATCGTGATGATAAATTTTTGCTCGCAATCTAGCCGCTGCAGTAAGAAATCAAGCCACAGCCCGCCTACTTTGGGATTTGTGATGATCGCTACCTTGCCTTTGAGTTTGATCTCTTGCAATTCGTCGATAAAAACGCTGTATTTTTTACCTAAATTAAGATCGATTTTCATACGCTAGCCTTTGATTTTTGGGTAATTGTAACATAAATTTCGATTACTTTTCATACCCGTAATCGCTCGGAACGAAAATTTGATGATTTTTGCCGAGCTTAAAATACATCTGATCCAAATCCTGATTGAAAATCGATGTGAGCTTGCGCGCCAAAATTCTATCATTAAATGGCACAAATTGTAGCAGATCTCGCTCGCTGCCTAGCGCTAAAATCGGATTTTGTCGCTCGCAAGGAATCACGAATAAACTCTGCTTAAAAAGCTTCGATAAGCTCACGTAGCTTTGCGCAAACTCGCCCTTTTCGCTCTCGCCGAAAAGATACAAATACACGTCTAGCCCTAGCTGCGAGCTGATGTCAAAGACGATGCTTGATTCCTCGCGAAGCCGCTCGCCGGCACTTAGCACGACGCTTTTACGCACATCTTTTAGCTCGCCCTCTCCAAGGCTTAGCACCGGAATTTCAAGCGCTTTAAGTGCTGCTTTTTTCGCCTCAAAAACTCCGCTTGAGCAAACTACCAAGCCTGCTTTATTTTCGCTCACGTCGCGCTTTAAATTTAATTCGCCCGAGTAATCGATGAGAATTTCAAATTTATCCCGCTTGCACAGAGCTTTAAGCTCGCTAAAAGCGTCGTTTAGCAGAGGATTTAAAATTCGCAGATAAATTTTATGATTTCTAATATGCAAATCCAAAAACTCAAGCGCTCTAACCGTCCTAGCTATCTCGTCGCTGCTCATTTTTTTCATATCAATTAGCGCGAAAATATTTAGCCCAAACGGCGATGGAAATTGCCCGCTTTGCTTTTTTACTTCAGCAAACACCACTCGCAGCGCGCTCGGCTCACCAACGACCAAGATCGTATCATTCGGATATATCCGCGAGCCGGGTGTCGTTACGATGTAATTATTGTGACGGTAGATCATCGGAATTTGATATTTGGCATTAGAAAGCGTGCTGATTTTTTTATACGCAAACGAGCTTCCTACGGGCACTTTTACCTCCATTATCTCTCCGCGTCCAAGCCCGATGTTATCAGCAAAAACGGGACTGTCCGGCAAAAAGCCGATGAAGCGCGAGGAATTTAGCGCGAGGGTATTTACGATTTTTACGTGAGCTTCATTTTTATTCTCGCGCAAAAGTCCCCAAAAATCGGCCACGTAAAGCTCTAAATCCGGAGCGAGCGTCTTTAAATTTTCAAGCGTTACTTTAGTGTCAAATTCATCCTCCATTATCACTATGCAGCGGTCAAATTCCTCTTCTGCTAGCACCACGCGCAACCGCTCAATGCTAGTAGGATCAAAAATTTCGACTGAAAAATTTGACTCGTTTTCAAGCTCTGCGGGCACAGCATCCATATTTTTAGCTATGACGCGATATGATCTGATGACATCTTTGATTTTACAAACTTTGGATAAAAAATGGCGCGCAAACTTTCCGCTTGCGATGATTAAAACTTGTTTCATTGCTCTCCGTTTCGTGGTTTTGCAAAGATTATAACCAAAAACGGCTAAATTTTAAACCGCGCGATAAAATTTGCGGGCGAGCTTAGGCGCGGCGACTTAAAATTTTAAGATCGAAATTTTAAAATCAATGTTTAAAATTCCAAAATCCGAGGCTTAAATTTTAAAATAATTAAAACTAAGTCTCGTTAAATTTAGTCTTGCTGCTTAGAGCGATAAAATTTCATAAATTTAAAAGCGGCGCCATAATCATTCGCGCCGCTCAACTAAAAATTTTCAAGGCTTAGGGCTTAAAATTTCACCTCCGCAGAGAGCATGAAGCTTCTGCTCTCGCCCAGCGTTACGCCGTTTGCCGAGCCTAGTACGCTGGTTACGTTAAGTCCGCCCGCGCCGTCGGCGCTCGCAGGATACATTCCCGCCCAGTACTTTTTGTTAAATACGTTATTTACATTGAAACGTAGCGTGGTCTTATCGCCCAAAAGATGCTCGCTCGTATATCTGACGCCGATATCGGTAACGAAAAAGCTAGGCGTGTGCTGGGTATTTAGATCGTCCAGATACATCTTGCCGGTGTAGTGGAAATTCGTACTGATCGCAAGCTTATCGGTGCCGGGGATCACGTAATCAAGCATTAAATTTGCATTGATTTTAGGGATGCCGTTTGCGACCTTGCGATTAGCACCCGCGATACTTACGTTATGCATCTTAGGATCGATGTAGGTAAAGCCTCCTAGCACACTTAAATTTTGCGTAATTCGTCCACCGCTCATAAACTCAAATCCGCGGTTGCGCTGCTCGCCATTTATGCCGTAGAGTCCGGTAGAGCTATTTAGATACGCGATAGGTCTGCGGATATCGAAATACGCTACGCTAAAATCGATCATATCTGCTACGCGAATTTTAGCGCCAATCTCGTGCTGCTTGGAGCGATACGGCGACGTGGAGGCGACCTCGCCGTTATGCGGACCGCTATTATAAACATAGGTAGAGCCCTGTTGCAAGCTATCTGCGTAGGTGTAGTAGATACTGGCATCCTCTATCGGATGGAAGATCAGGCTTCCCGCCCAGCTATAGCCAGAATCGCTATAGGCTTTGACAAGTCTTTGCTGGCGGGCATTGTAGGATTCCTGCCTCATCCACGCCTTAGATGCGCTTAGCATCACGTCAAATTTATCGTTTATCGTGATATCATCTAGCACTGAGACGTTATACATATCCAAAACAGCGTAGTGATACAGCCCACTTCCGCGCCTAGCACCGGTGTAATTTAGAATTTTAGGATCGTAGATATTACCTATAGTAGGTGAAGTGTAGTCAGTGCTCGCGTTTTTATATCTATCCTGCGTCCAGTGATATCCGTTGGTCTGCACGCTGAAATCATGTTCGATATCGCCCGTGTTAAACTGCGTATTGGCCTTGAGATAGCCGCTTGGCAGGTCAAATCTATATGCCGCCGTAGCACCGCCGCTGTGTCTGGTTTGATAATCGCCCGACTTCGTATATTGCGGATGTGTGCTAGGCAAGATATAATTTACAACGCCATGAGTGTCGCGATCGGCGCGCTGAAACTGAAAGCCGCCCTCGAAATATAGCCTATCCAGCGGCGAATATTTAAATTTAACGCTAGCCGTGGTAGTTTTTAGATGCATGCCTCCAAAGCTCTGCCCAAGACCGCGCCTTGAGGAATCGACCGCCTTTGGAAGTACTATTCCGTCAACGATCTTGCCGTCTTTAACGCCTAAGGCAAACTGCCCCGCAAAGCCCTTGGTATTGTGCTCGTAATAGCTCGCCGCGGTTTCGAACGTTAGATCGCCCGTCGGATAAAATTCCATCGTGATGCTGGCTAAGCGGCGCTGCAAATTTGAGCCCTTCGGCTGTCTGTCGCCGTTGGATCCGTAAAACACCGCGCGGTAGCCGAATTTTTCAAATTTATTCGATAGATCAAGTCCCAGTCCCAGGTTGCTTCGCGACATGTAATCGCCCCAAATTATATACTGATCTTTTACCGGGCGTTTGCGCGTGTAGCTGAAAATGCCCACCGGGTTTTGTGCGCCGTAGAGCGAGCCCGCGACGCCGTTTTGCACCTGAAAGCTCTCAAACATCGCCATCGGAATCGCCGTCGTCGAAATAGTATAAAAGCCGCCCCAGAAGCTGTTGCCTACGACGCTGCCCTCAAAGCCGCGCGTCTGCGGGCGGCCTACCGTAGCGCCGCCGCGCATCTGAATCTGCGCGGACGGGAAGTATTTGACCGCCTCCTCGTAGCCGGTGACGCCTTGGTGGTTCATGATCTTCTTGCTGATCGTGTTGATCTGATACGGAAGATCCAAAGCGCGCTTGCCCGCAAGCAGGCCTTGTTGCACGTTTTTGCTCAAAAAGCCCTCGTCGATGCCGCTCTCGCTGATATTATCGCCGACGGAATTTACCTCGATTACGCCCATATTCTGCGATTTTTCAGGCGCAGAATTACCGCCACTTTGCGCTGCAGCTAAACTACCGCATAGCAGACACAAACATGCCGCTAATGAAATTTTAAATTTCATCGTTTTCCTTCGTTCCATTATTTTCCCTTCGTTATGGATATATTTAATATTATTTTTTAGCATATTAGAAAAATTTTCCTAAATTTAGACTAAATTCGAGATATAAATTTATATATTTGTAGTCGCATTTTTGCAGTTTAAAATTTCATAGACGATATACTGAGATACAAAAGAAAAATTGCGCAAATTTATATGAAATTCTAAAT
The DNA here is from genome assembly GCF_905373215.1 of uncultured Campylobacter sp. GTDB lineage: Bacteria > Campylobacterota > Campylobacteria > Campylobacterales > Campylobacteraceae > Campylobacter_B. Next base: position 88,372 of record NZ_CAJPRT010000006.1, on the reverse strand, counting down.
TTTTAATGTAAAATCGCCCGTATGAAAAAACTAATACCGGCGCTTAAGCAAGCGCAAAACCGACTCAAAAATTTCTTCCGCCTCTACGATACCGAGCTCATGCACCATGCATCAAGCCTTAGCTTTCACACGATTCTGGCGCTACTGCCGGTGCTGATGGTCTCGCTTAGCGTTTTTATGCAGCTACCAAGCTTTAAAGGCTACTATGATAAGATTATGGGATTTATTTTTTCAAACTTCCTGCCCGCAAATCAAGCGAGCATGGCGCACTATATCGAGGAATTTATGGCTAACGGCCTAAGCCTTGGCGTAACGGGCTTTTGCGCAGTATTAGTTACGTCGGTGCTGTTTTTCGGAGATTTTGAAGCGATTATCGCGCGAATTTCGCATTCGCCCGAGCGGAGCTTTTTTAAGAGCCTAAGCACCTACTGGACGCTGATGACGCTCGCTCCTGTGGGGCTTGGAGCATCGTTTTATATCAGCGGCGAGCTTCAGGAGCTACTAAATAAAACCGAGCTTACGAGCTGGATAAATTTGCTTAAAATTCTACCCTACTTAATCGTTTGGGGGATCTTTGCGATCACTTACGCTACGGCGATCAACCGCGAGATCCGCGCAAAAGCAGTGCTTGCCTCATCGCTCGTAGCATCGATTTTATGGTGGCTTTCAAGACTGGTTTTCGCGCAATACGTCTTTTATAACAAAACCTATCTTAGCATCTACGGCTCGTTTTCGGTCGCGCTATTTTTCTTTCTGTGGATCTACATAAGCTGGATTTTCTACCTATACGGCGTGAAATTCTGCGTATTTTTGGACGCTAAATTTAAAAGAGGCGACGAGCGACAAAGTGCTTGAAATTTTTAAATTTCATAACGAATTTTACGAAAGATTATAGTAAGAATTGACGATAATCGTATATTAATTGGCTGTTTAAACGATAAGTTATCGTCAGTAAAAGGATTAAATTTGAATTCTCGTCTTTGTTCGGTCTATATACGAGCGATCTACTTTAAATTATAGAATTTCTCAAGGAGGGCTAGATGGCGTTTGTTGCGGAATATATTAATATGATATTTTAAGCAATATGAACGAGCTATTGATGAAACACAATTACACATACCCAATCCAGGATAATGATACCGATTGGATGAATTGGGTTATCGATAAGCAAAGAGATGCTTGGCTTATTCATGTATGTTTGGCATCTATGCCGGATCCGCGAGATGGATTTACGGGTGAGGATATTTGGTTGCTTCACTATAAAGGTAGAGATATTGAGCTTGATATAAGACGAATTTATGACGAGACTACAAGTAAAATGCTCGTGGATAATCCGTTTTTTATCAAATATAAGCTAGAAAGTATAAATTCCAGCACTTACAGAATTTCACTGGACGAGCTTTATAAAATTTTAAAAGAAGCTCTAGCGGAATACGGCAATCGCGGTATTAGAGGTAGAGAAAATTTGCCAAAAGAAAACGAAGTCGTAACTTTTTTGCACTATTAAAATTCAAACAGACGATGAGCTGCGTTTAAATACCTCTGATATTTCGCCATCCAAATTTAATATTTTCTACTGCGCTATAAAACGCCCCACTCTTTTTTATATTCGTTTATTATCTCATCGGGCGTTTTTTCTCCCTTATCAACCATGATAAGATCGATTATATCTTGCTCGTTTGCAAACATACCCTCTATCGCGTGGTTGCAGATGATAGATCTGTTTTGCTCGTATTGTTCTACGCTCAGCCCGTCTTTATATTTTTCAAGTATAGCCGAACTCTTTTCTAAACTATAAACTTCCGGATATTTTTGCATGCTTTATCCCCTAGCAATATAAAATTTTATCAGCTGCGGCGCCCTATTAAAAAACAAAGCTCAAGCAGGCAGGCGCACTTTTTGCTACAAATAGCTTGCAAGTAGCCTGCACTTCGCCGCAGCTAAAGCAGATAACTATTAGATGACGGGAAATTTTACCGCAAGTAGCTCACAAATAAATTTGACAAAGCCCTTATCGAGAAAAAGCGAAGGTAAAAGCCGTCAAATAAAACTGCTACTCCCTTACGATAAAAGCTCCAGTAAACTTGCCATTATGCGCGAAATCTCTCGCCTCATCCTCGCTTTTAAATCCGCTTAAAAAGACGCGATAAATTGGCGCTCCATCTATGCTAAATTCTTTGATGATCGCAGGATATCCCGCCGTGCCGTGGTAATCGCGCTGATAAATTTGCGCTCCGCTTCTGTTTCTAAACGCACCGATTTGCACCATAAAATTTCCGCCGACGATGGTTGCTTTCGGCGAGCCTTTGGTGATAGTATGCCCATAAAAACCCACTACTTCGAGCTTTACAGGCGCCGTACCTTTGGCAAATACGCCCACTAGATTGGCAGCTGTTTTGCTAAGATCAATGATGCGACCATCCACGAATGGACCGCGATCGTTGATGCGCACGGTTGCGGTAGCTCCGGTGTCACGATTCGTGACCTTTACCATAGTATTCATTGGATAGGTTTTGTGCGCGGCAGTCATGCCGTTCATATCGTAAATTTCGCCGTTTGAGGTGTATTTGCCGTGAAAATTCGGCCCATACCAGCTGGCGATACCTATCTGGGTATCGCCGACACTTACCTGCTCTGGATAGTAGGTTTTGCCGTTGATTTTATAAGGGCGCATGGTGGCGGGAGAGTTTTTGCCGATCTTGCCCGCACCGCCCGCAGACGATCTAGACGACGGTGCGGTGCGAAATGAGCAACCGGCAAGAATCAGCGCAAAAAGCGCACTAAAAAGAGCGATTTTCTGGTACGACACCTGCGATCCGATCTTATTTGTTGAATTTTATATTATTTAGCGCTATTTCGTTTTTGTCTTTGAGGCTAAGCTCGTTCGCCAAACCTGCTAACACGCGTCCTGGCTTGCGCTGTTTCAGACGTGGTTCATACGCTTGAAACGCGCCTTGATTTACGACAAATTCTGCATATTTGCTTTGTGGGATATAAAAAAAGTACTTGCCGTTAAGCGGCGAAATTCCGTTTTTAATATGCGCGTTGTAATCCTGCATCTGCGACGGCGAAATTCCGATCTGTTTTGCAACCGCGCTTAGCTTTGTGCCCGGAGCTACGGCGATACGCTTTAGCCCCCACGGCTCGCTTTCAAAAAGCAGAATTTTACGCATATTTTCATTTTGAGCGATGTAAGCGTATTTGATAATGCGCTTGATAAAATTCTTAGTCTCATTAGGAAGTGCGGGACTTTTTAGCAAGCGATCCAGATCGTCGCTGCCAGTAGCTGCAATCGCATTTTTAAGCTTTTGATCACCACAATTATACGCCATTAGCGCTAAATACCACTTGCCAAAATTTTGCTTCAGATGCAAAATATACGAAAACGCAGCATCCGTAGAGGCTGCAGGATCGCGACGCTCATCCACAGCGCTATCTACTCTAAGACCGAAATTTTTTGCAGTCGCCGGCATCAGCTGCCACATACCACCTGCACTAGCGCCTGATGTGACCGTATTTTTAAGATGAGATTCTACCATTGCCAAATACAATAAGAATTCCGGAGCTTCAATGTTATCGACCTCGGATTTGACTAAGTAGGCATTGTGCGACTGTGAAGTCACGATATGCTTAAACTGCTTGCGATCGCTTGCATTGATCGCACGGAATATGCCCGCGACTACGTTTTTGCTCGATTCGTTATTTTCGATGCCGAATTGATTTAAAATATAGTCGTGATTTGCGCGCATCAGACCGGGCTGGCTCGCAAACGCTTCGCCCATTAAAAGCAGGGCTAGCAGTATAAATTTTATGGCTTTCATATCTCTCCTTTGATTTTATCGCCAAAAAGCCTACAGGCGTTTTGAGTCGTTATTGCTTCGACCTCTTCTACGCTTAGGCTTAAAATTTCCGCGACTTTTTCTACCACGAGTCTCGTAAATGCAGGCTCGTTGCGCTCGCCGCGATGCGGATGCGGGGTTAGATACGGTGCATCCGTCTCGATTAAGAGGCGCTCTTGCGGAATTTGCGGTAAGATCTCAGCTAAGTTTTTTGCATTTTTGAATGTCAAAACTCCGCCGATACCGAAGTAAAATCCGTATTCGCTAAGACCTAGCAAAAGCTTGCTGGCATTGAAGCAGTGTAAAACACCGCCGCATAAATCGCCGGCGCGATCTTTTAGAATTCCAAAGCTATCTTCGTTTGCTTCTCGGATATGGACTATAAGTGGTTTTTGAAGTTGTGTTGCTAGATCGATTTGTGAGATGAAGGCGTCTTTTTGGCGGGAGATTTCTAAGGCTTTGGTTTCCTTGCTCTCTTGCTGCTTAAGTCTGAAATAATCAAGACCGCATTCGCCAACGCCCACGCATTTGGGATCGTCAGCATACCGCTTCAGCACCTCCATATCGAAAGAATCTATCTCGTATGGATGTACCCCTACGGCAAAATACACATTATCCCGTGCGTGTGAAATTTTACATGCCTTATCTAGGTCTGCTACATCGGCACCGGGAATGATGATGCTGCGCACGCCTGCAATCGTGGCGCGCTCAATCACTGCGTCCAAATCGGCGTCGAAACTAGCATCGTCTAAATGGCAATGTGTATCTATAATCATAAAACTCACTTGATAAAATTTTTCGAAGCGGATTTTACGTCGTTTTGCAAAATCACACTTAAATTTAAATTAAACGCGGTATTGTAGCAAAAAATTTCAGATTTAAACTTAAGCTTAAAATTCCTTCAGCTTTGCCTTAGTTTTTTAGCGAATTCCAGGGCTTCTGCAGTAATAGTCTCGCCGCTTATCATACGAGCTAGCTCTGTTATTTTCTCATTTTCGCTTAATAATCTCACGCTAGATTTGCCGTTCGTTTTACTTACTAAAAAGTGTGACGCAGCCTTTGAGCTAAGCTGCGGCTGGTGTGAGATCGCAAAAATTTGATAAAATTTTGAAATTTTTACCAGCACGTTTGCGATACTCATCGCCTCTTTTCCGCTTAAATTTGAATCAATCTCGTCTAAGATTAAAATTCCCTCGCCGTTATTTGTAAGCTCCAAGCTTGCCGCGATGAAAGCAAGGCGTAGGCGGTTCGTCTCGCCTGAGCTTAAATTTTTAAATTCCGTCTTGCACAAGCTAACGCAAATTTCGTCCGTGCCGCACTCACTAAGCGCCGTAGGCTTAAAACTAAGCTCCACTCCGTCCATATAAAGCTGCTTTAGATAGGAATTTATCAGATCCTCGAGCCGTTTTTTAGCGCCCTTGCGAGCCTCGCTAATTTTTTCGGCAAGGGTAGCGGTGCTTTCGCTAAGACGTTTAAATTCCGTTTGCAACTTGGTTTTTTCAAAGCTTAACTGCTCGTAATGCTCAAGCTCTTTCTTGCGCGCTTCAAGCGTAGCTAAAGCCTCTTCTATGCTTCCGTAGCGCCTATTTAGCGCGCTAAGAGCTTCGATGCGATCTAAAATTTTCTCTATGTCGATATTTTCGAGCTCGTCTAAATTCAAGCTTTCTTGCTTTAGCCGCAGCTCGTTCATCGCATCCTCAAAAAACGCACTATCCAGTCCGCTAAGACTTAGCGCTTCGATGACGCTGCGCTCCAGCTCAAAAACGCCCTGCGCCCTAGCCCAAAGTTCCTCGATCTTATCTTTTTTACTAAGCTTTTTTTTGATCTGCAAAAGCTCCTCATATTCGCCGATCTTAGGCGATACGCGCTCGATTTTTTCAATCTCGAAGCGAGCAAATTCCTTTAACTCCTCAATCTTGCGCTCTTGATCCAAAATTTCATCCAGCTGCTTTTTTGTGCGGCTAAATTCCACAAAAGCGCTTTGAAGCTCCGATAGGCTTTGCGCGTGCGCCGCATCTTTTTTCGCGGCGATAAAATCAAGTAATTTTAGCAAGCTGTCGCTACTCATTTCGCCGGCGTTTTTCGCGCCTAAAAATTTCACGTATTCGCCGGCGATCGTGCTTAGATTTTTTTTCGAGACCGATTGGGAATTTATAAAGTATCGCAAGCTACGCTCTTTTAGAACGCGAAAGGTATTTGGCATATCGTTTATCAAGCCGAAATTTCCCATATCAAATTGATGCTCTACGTCCGCTTCTATGAGCTCAGCCTCGCATTCTTTAAGCCCGAACACCGCTAAAATCGCGCCTATTAATACCGATTTACCCGCGCCGCTGATACCTGTAAATACGCTAAGTCCTGGGCCAAAACTAAGCTCGCTCTCGCAAAAACCTAGATTATTTTTAATATAAATTCTTTCTAACATCCGCCGTGCCCCCATCTGAGTTTGGCTTTTAAAACGTCGAAATAATCGTAGCTTCTGCGTTTTATTAAATTTGCCTTTGCGTGCGAAATTTTAACGCTCACGCTGTGAAATTCCGCCATATCAAAAACATCTTGTCCGTCGATGACGACGCTAACTTCGGAGCTTCCGGCGTTTTTGAAACTTACGAGATACTCTTTTGGCAAGATCAAAGGCCGCTGCGTCAGGCTGTGCGAGCAGATCGGCGTGACGCAAAACACGTCGCACAGCGGATAGACGATAGATCCGTTCGCGCTCATATTATACGCGGTCGAGCCCACGGCGGAGCTTACGATCACGCCGTCGCCGTAGTAGGTGTTGAAATATTTTCTATTTAAAAACGCATCGATCTTCGCCATCGAAGAGATATGACTGCGGGTAATTACGACGTCGTTAAATGCGGTCTTGCGGACGATTTTGCCGCCGCCGTTTTCCAGTATAACTTCAAGCAAAAACGGGCGCTCGATCTCGTATTCGCCACGCAAAAATTCCTTTAAAAATTTTGCGAATTCGCTAGGCTGCACGTCCGTTAAAAACCCGAGAGTGCCCGCGTTGATACCCAAAATAAAGGCGTTTTTATCGCTTAGCAGCCTCGCAAGCCCGATAAGCGTGCCGTCGCCGCCGAGGCTAATTAAAAAATTGGTCTTTTTTAAAATTTCTGCAAGCGTATGCGGCTTAAGGCCAAAAAATTCCGCTCCGTCCTCTTCAAACAAAAGCTCAATACCTTGCGCTTTTAAAATTTCGCAAATTTGCTCCACGACGGGGCGAATCTCTTCTGATTTTTTGGCTATTAGCCCCGCGAATTTAAGGTTTTTATGAATTTTGTTTTCCATAGTTTTATTTTATAAAAAATTAGCTTTGTAAAAGCAAAATTTAACTATACTTGCGTTTTACAAATAATTTTAAAGGAGTAAATTTGCGAAGTCATTATTGCGCCGATTTGAGTAAAAACGATATCGGCAAAAGTGTAACCGTGTGCGGCTGGGTAAATTCTTACCGCGACCACGGCGGCGTTATTTTTATAGATTTGCGCGACCGAAGCGGGCTTTTACAGCTAGTCTGTGATCCCAAAGATAGCCACTCGGCATACGAGGTAGCAAATACCGTGCGAAACGAATTCGTCCTAAAAGCCGTTGGCAAGATCCGCGCTCGCGGCGAAGGGCTTGAAAATCCAAATTTAAAAACCGGCGATATCGAAGTTGTAGTAGAAAGCTTAGAGATCGAAAATCCAAGCAAGCCGCTTCCTTTCGTAATCGGCGATAAAAGCGTCAACGAAGAAACGAAGCTAAAATACCGCTTTTTGGATCTGCGCGCTGAGGGAAGCTTCGATAAATTTAAGATGCGCTCCAAGGCTGCGATCGCCGCGCGAAATGCTCTTGATAGGCTCGGCTTTGTGGAGGTCGAAACGCCGATCTTAACGCGCGCGACGCCTGAGGGCGCTAGGGATTATCTGGTGCCTAGCCGCGTCTATCCGGGCAGCTTCTACGCGCTTCCGCAAAGTCCGCAACTTTTCAAGCAGCTTTTGATGTGCTCGGGCTTTGATAAATACTTCCAGATCGCGCGCTGCTTCCGCGATGAGGACCTGCGCGCCGACCGCCAGCCGGAATTTACGCAGATCGATATCGAGATGAGTTTCAATACCCAGTACGACGTAATGAGCGTGGCCGAGGAGGTTTTAAAGGATATTTTCAAATCCTGCGGCCGCGAGATCGTCACCCCTTTTAGACATATGGAGTATAAGGACGCGATGGAGCTTTACGGCAGCGACAAACCCGATCTGCGCTACGATATGCCTTTCATCGACGTAGCCGATATTTTTGAAAAATCGAGCAACGAAATTTTTTCAAATTTAGCCAAAGACCGCAAAGCCAACCGCGTTAAAGCCCTAAAAGTCGAGGGCGGCGATCTGAAATTTAGCAAGCGCCAGATGCAAGGCTTTGAGGAATACGTAAAAAAATTCGGCGCGCAGGGACTTGCGTTTATCCAAGTAAAAGAGGACGGTCTAAAGGGGCCGCTAGTAAAATTCTTTGAAAAAAGCGAGCTGGACGAGCTCATCAAGCGCTGCGAGCTTAAAGTCGGCGACGTCGTATTTTTCGGTGCAGGCAAAAAGAAAATCGTGCTTGATTATATGGGCAGATTTAGAATTTTCCTTGCAAACGAGCTTGGTCTTATCGATCCGAACAGGCTTGAGTTTTTGTGGGTCGTAAATTTCCCTATGTTTGAGCAAAACGACGACGGCAGCTACTCCGCGATGCACCATCCTTTTACGATGCCGAACAATCCCGACGAGCCTGATTTGGAGGATATTACCTCGATTGCCTACGATGTCGTGCTAAACGGCATCGAGCTTGGCGGCGGCAGCATCAGGATCCATAAAGCGGACATTCAAGAAAAGGTCTTTAGGCTGCTTAAGATCGAGCCTGCGGAGCAGAGGGAGAAATTCGGCTTCCTGCTTGATGCGCTAAGCTTCGGCGCGCCTCCGCACGGAGGTATCGCGATCGGCTTTGACAGGCTGATGATGCTGGTTACCGGCTCAAGCAGTATCCGCGAGGTTATCGCGTTTCCTAAAACGCAGCGCGCGCAGTGTCCGCTCACCAAAGCCCCTAGCGTCGTTACAGACGAGCAGCTTCGCGAGCTAGGTCTTAGGCTTCAGAAAAAGGAGCAAAAATGAAAAGCCTTTTTTTAATCATCGGCGCTCCTGGCAGCGGCAAAACGACCGATGCGAGTATGATCGCTCAGATGAATCAAAGCATCGAGCACTACTCCACGGGCGATCTGCTACGCGCCGAGGTAGCAAGCGGCAGCGCTCTGGGCAGGCAGATAGATGGCTTCATTTCTAAAGGCAATCTCGTGCCGCTTGATATCGTCGTAAATGCTATAGTTAGCGCAATTAAGAGCTCGCCTAAAGATTTCATCATCATCGACGGCTATCCAAGGAGCGTCGAGCAGATGAATAAGCTAGACGAGGTGCTGCGAGGCGACGATGATGTAAATCTTAGCGCAGTCATCGAAGTGTGCGTCAGCGAGGAGGTCGCCAAGGAGCGTGTTTTAGGACGAGCTCGCGGAGCGGACGACAACGAGGAGGTCTTTAAAAACCGCATGGCGGTATTTTCAGAGCCGATCGAGGATATCCGTAAATTTTACGGCGACGCAGGCGTATTTTACAGCGTAAACGGCGAGCGCACGGTCGAGGAGATCGTAGCGGACATAAACGCTATAATCGCCGCGCAGATCGAAAAACTGGGCTAGCGCGCTTGGATGGCGGCTTAAATTTTAAGTGCCTTTGGTTTCTTTTACATACCGCAAGCGGTGCAGATCGCGCTTAAATTTAACGCGCCCTTTAGCACGACGAGCGCGCTTTGAAATTTATAGCTTGCCGTTGCGCGAGATAGCCAATTTCAAGCGTAAATTTATAAGCAGCTCGCCGTGTAAATTTAAATGCGAGCGCCCAAATGCAAGCGGATTTTAAATTTAATGAAATTTCGGATCTGTTTGCGGACGCAGAGATTAAAATTTTAAGGATAGATATGGTTAGAAAATTTTTAATTAGTATGGTTTTGTGCGCGGCCGCATTCGCTGCGGGCGGGTTCGTGCCAAGCGGCTCCGCGGCGCAAACTCAGCCGTCAAGCGTCAAAGAAGCGCTTAAATTAAGAGATGATTCTTTTGTCGTAATCGACGGCAAGATAAAATCCCAGCTCAGACATGAACATTATCGATTTGTGGATCAAAACGGCGATAGCATCGAGGTTGAGATCGATGATGACGTTTGGCGCGGCGTGAGCGTGGATGAAAATACGCTCGTGCGAATTAGCGGCGAGATCGACAAAGATTTTACCAAAACGACGATAGATGTGAAAAATATCAAAATTTTAAATTCTAAATAAAGGAAAACTATGGATCTTTCAAAGATAAAAGTGGGCTCAAACCCCGATAAAATCAACGCGATAATCGAGATCCCTTACGGCTCGAACATCAAATACGAGATCGACAAAGCAAGCGGCGCGCTCTGCGTAGATCGCGTGCTCTACGGCGCCATGTTTTATCCCGCAAACTACGGCTTCGTGCCCAATACCTTGGCTGACGACGGTGATCCCGCGGATGTTTTGGTGCTAAACGAATACCCGCTTGCCGCCGGTAGCGTGATCCCGTGCCGCTTAATCGGCGTTTTGATGATGGAGGACGAAAGCGGCATGGATGAGAAGCTGCTTGCCGTGCCGGTTAGCAAGATCGATCCGCGATATAACGGCATCAAAGGGGTCGCCGATCTTCCTAAAGCGACGCTGGATAAGATCAAAAATTTCTTCGAAACCTACAAGCTTTTAGAGCCGAATAAATGGGTCAAAGTGAAGGATTTCGCAAGCGCCGCGGAAGCGGAGAAAATCCTAGACAAAGCAATTAAGGCATATAAATAATCCCTTTTTGCGCACTCGGCGCTAAAATTTAATCAAATTTTGACCGATCAGTTCGGTCAAAATTTATCTTTAAATTTTAATTCTACAAATTCTCAAATTTTAAAATATTTTAAATTCCACGCAAATTTTACCTAAAGCCCGCGCTTAGTTTTTTCGCTTGTTTTTCGGCGGTTAAGCTAAGCAGTCTTGAGTTATTCAAATAAAGATTTTTTAAAACTACATTGCGTGAAATGGTGCGACGAGGATCGGAGCTCTACAAGCTAACGGTAGAGAAATTCCGCGAGCCAAAAAGCTTTGCATGGTGCAGTTAAAATTTCAAAATTCGCTATCTTAATTTTGAAAGAGATCGCGAGCGTCATTGCAAAATTACAAAGCTGACATCATCGCAGATAGAATCCTTTGAGTTGCTGCGCTACGTAAAATTTTAAAATTTTAAAGATATATCACAAAATCATACGATGCTATGTAATTGGCAAGCCTCAGATAGCAGTAAAATTTCTTTACCGAAAGCGTAGCGGCATCTGTGTGGTTGCGCGTTTTATAAAATTCTATAAATTTTTTCGCTAGATCGCTGCAGGGTAAAATTTAACCCGCTCTTTTTATACGAGCCCTAGCTGATCTCGAAAGCAGTCGGGAGATTTGATAAACAATACCCTCGTTGATACACTCAAAAAGAAGTTGCGGTTTTACCGAGCCGTTTAAAAATTTTAAAGATTAAAATTTGGACTAGATATTGAATTTAGTCCAAATTTTATTGAAATTTACAGAGTAAGCTCGAAGGTCAGCTTAAAATTTCGCCCCGGAGCGTAGAAACGGTTGATGCCCAGGCTATCTGATTTGCGGACCATATTCGTGGTGCCGAAAGACCTTACCGATCTAGCCGATTCCCAGGTTAGATATTTTTCGTCGGTTATGTTGTAGCAGCCGAATCTGAAGGTTAAATTTTTAGTTGGCTTGGTGTATGCCACTAGGTCTAGCACTTTGTAGCTAGAGCTCAACCAATGCGCTCTGTAATCGGTCACTGGGCGTCCGTTTATATGATCTCCGCTTTGCCTCTCGTTTTTCCAAAACATATTGTAGGTATCCTCGGGTTTTTTGGCCGATACGGTCGTAAGGTATATATCAACTCCGAATTTATCATTTTTCTCGGCGTAGCCTACGTTATAAACCGAAGTCTTAGGCTGTATCGCATTCATCGGCACTAAACCGTCATCATCTGTTAAAATTTTACCCTTTTGCTTCGTAAATTTATATCCTACATAAAATCCGCCTAGGCTATCAGAGATATCGCTTAGATTAAATTTAGAGCTTATCTCGATACCGTGCACCTTGGCTCTTTGTCTGTTTACGTTTTGATACATATCGAAATCAAGTGCGCTATTTGCGTTCGTATTTACCCTTTTGGTGCCTTGATATTCCAGATCTAAGAAGTCTTGATAGTCCGTTTTGAATCTACTAATCGTAATATAACTCTTACTTTCGCTATGAAAGGTAACGGCTACCTCTTTGGTTTTAGCTATTTCGGGTCTTAGATCTACATTCGGCTTTATCGTAAAGTCGGGATGCTTAAACGCAAGATATAGCTCATCCGTAGTAGGCGCCCTAAAGGCTTTTGAATACTTCGTTTGAATTCTTATGAACTCAAGCGGATTAAAATTTAAACCCACGGCATAGGAGTTGTTTTTATACTCCTTCGGCTTTGACATATACTCTATATTTCGCTCGGCATTTGTTGCATTTAGCGCATCCACTTCGGCTTGTTTGGCATCATATTTCCTTCTTGCCTCTACATAATCCGACCAGTTGGGATAGTCGCTCCACTTAGGCTCGGGAAGTGGATTTTTCGCAAGCGGTATAAATAGCCCCTCAACCATACCGTCAGGGATCTTTGGAGTCTTGCCCGGAACATAGCCGGGTTTGTATCTTACTCTATCGTATCTATAGGCTAGATTGAAATCAAAAAAGTCATTTACTATAACGTCGTCCGCTACGTGAAAGACTCCGTTCTTGCTTTCGACCGGTATTAGAAACGATGTTTCCGGATCGGTTCTAGGGCATCTTAGCGCATCCCATTTATCGGCATCTTGGCAATCCGCACCGGGAGAGGTATTTGCCCACCACTGAGGATCCGCTCCGTCATAGCCCGCTCTATTTACCATAGATTTATCGGTTTTTATATATTTTAATCCATATGTAAGGCTATTTTCCATAGTCAAAAGATCAAAATCTTTACTAAAATCCAAGTCAAACTGCCTCGTATCGGTATTTAGATCCCTTTCTTTCCAATCTCTTTCCTTATAGCCTTTTGAGTTGGGTAGGATAACTCCATATTGGTCGCTGGCGATAGATTTATACCAAGTATTCGTTGCGGTATCATATGAGTTTTGCGTTACTTTTTTGTATGTTTTTCCATTACGAGTTTCCTCTGTAATATCAAATTTATATTTACCGTCAGGGGTGGTATATGTTTTTTGAGACAGGTCTATATCTAGTGTTTGATACGGCGCATCCCCCCATCCCGGCGACGGTTTGTAAAGTCTAGTCGTTCCGGAGCAATCAAAAACAGAACAGTCAAAGCCGTATTCGTTTATATTGGTCTGGGCAAAGTCTCTATGCTTATTGCCTTGCGAGTCGGTAAGCGTCGGAAAATTTGTAAAATCCCCGGGCAATCGCTCTCTGGCGACAGTAAAGTCATTGCCGTATTTATCGACTACTTTTGATCCTTTTGGTTGCAGCCCGATTGAATTGCTTGTTTCTGCGCAGTTATCGCCTCTGCAATACTCCTCCGTTCTGGCTCTTTGTTTGATTCTTTGATTAGAGAATGAGAATTTTACACTATCCCAAAGCGGCGTTTCGATAAAATTTTCGTAAGCAATACCTCTATTTTCTCTCTTACTAAGATCGTCCGTGTATCTCTCTCCGAGCTTGCTTTCGAAAAAATCGGGATTAGTGATCGATCTTGGATAGAGCGTATATGAGTAGTCGTTGCCTTTCGATCTATTTTTAGAATCATCATTCATGAGGGTAATTCTATTTTCATCATTTGGCTGAAAGGATATTTTAACTAAGGTGCTCTCTTTTTTGATGGTATAAGGATCGGTTTGCTCCCTCTCTCTTCCTCTTACACTATCGTCGTAAGTGCCATATCCGTAGTTTCTAAGCTCGTGAGAATTTCTATCGGTTCTGATTACTAAAAAGTCAAACCAATTAACTTTTGCAGCAAGAGTATGAGATCTCATTTTCTCTTTATCTCTGCTCGAAATGCCCGCTTTAAAGCCATAAAACCAATTTTTATCGATTAAATAATCCCGTGCATCCTTGGTCTCGAACATAACGGAGCCTCCAAGTGCGCCGGAACCCGCTTTTATCGAGTCTGCGCCTTTGGTGATAGTAGCTTGTTTGACGTTTTCCATCTCGACGCCGTTTCTAGTGTTATTAAAGTTTCCATATCCTTCAAAGATCTCTTTAAAGCCTTGCGAGCTTAAAGTCTCTGCTTGATGAAGTCCGTCTATCGTGATGGCGACGCGGTTTTCGTCCACTCCGCGGATCGAGTAGCCGCTAGAGCCCATCCTACCCGCTTCAACGACGCTAACCCCCGTTTCATATTTTACGAGGTCTCTAGTATCGGAGACTTGCTGCTTTTCTAGTGTTTTGGCGCTCTTTTTAGTTTCGCCGACTTTTTTGGTAAGCGGGTCGCTTTCTACGTTTCCCGTAACATTGATCTGCCCTAAATTTTGGGAGCCACCTTCGCTATCATCCTGTGCAGCTAAAGTGGCCGCGCATAAACAAAGCGCTCCCGCCGCTGCAATAGAAAACCTAAATAAGCTCATTTTGATCCTTTTATAATACTATTTCTCATAGGCGTTATTAAAAAGAGCAGTATATTAGTGAAAAATTCTTTAAATTTAAATTAAAAAGAATTTATTTATCATTTATAATTATAGAACTTAATTAAATTTAAAGAATTTCCAGGTTTACGCCTTTATCTCTTAAATTTACATTTTTTAAAATTACAAATTTTTACTTTAAATTTAAAAGTATTTTTATGAAATACAAACGATGAGACAGTGAGTAAATTTTAAGATTTTAACTTGAGAAATTTTAAAATTTTATCATAAGTGAGCGGAATTTTATCTACGCGTAGTATATAGCTGGCATCATGGCAGATTAGTATTTCTGGGAAGCTACGCCTAAGATAATTTATAAAATTTAGAATTTTAAAATTCTAAAATTTGATAGCTTGCTATTGCGTAGTCTTGTTTGTGCCCAAGCATGCAAGCTTCACGGATTAAGGCGCGCTCGGTGTGATGCCGTGTTTATCATCGATGAGTTCTGCTTCGTTTAATTGCTTGTATTCGTCGCAGCCGATCTGCTCTGCTAAATCGCATGCTTTCCCGTAAAATTCTTTTGCTAAGGATCTATCTTGTTTAATTTGCCATCCATTTTTGTATAAATCCCCGAGATAACTACACGAGTCCGCATCCCCGCTCTCGCAAGTATTTTTAAGCAAATTTAGCCCGCTTTGATATAGGCTTTCTGCTTTTTGGTAATTGCCTGCTTTGTATAAGTCTCCCAGAATCAAGCACGCCGCCGCCTTGCCGCCATCACAAGCCTTCTGGTATAAATCCGCAGCCTTTTTGAAATCCTTCTCTACGCCCCTGCCATCTATATATAGATCCGCTAGGCGCTGGCACTCATATAAGTCGCCTTCATCGCATTTCTTTTGATTTATTTGAGCTTTCTTTTGGTACAAAACAGCCGCTTTTTTATATAGAATCTCCGCCTTTTGCAAGTCCTGTCTGACCTTGTCGCCGTTTTTATATAAATATGCAAGGTTATTGCACATATCTGCATCACCGTTATCGCAAATCATTTGACGCAAAACCATAGCCTTGTGCTTGTCTCTTGGGACGCCGATACCGGATTCGTATGAAATTGCAAGCAAATTGCACGAAAACATATTGCCGCCGTCACAAGCCTTTTGATGCAAGCTCGCCGCTTTTTGATAATCTTGTCTAACGCCATAGCCTTCGAAGTATAGTCCTGCAAGCTCATAGCAGCCAGTCATATCTCCGCCATCGCAGGCTTTTTGATAAAAATCCGCCGCTTTTTGATAGTTTTGAGTGACGTTCCTGCCGAATCTATATAAGTTCCCGAGCATATAGCAGCTTTGTGCCTCTCCGCTGTCGCAGCTGCGCTGCCACATTTTTATCGCTTTAAAATAATCGCCGTCCTCATAGAGCTTGTCTGCATCTTCAAAGACTCCACCCATGCAAAACACAGCTATAACGGCTAGATAAAGATATCTTTTCATTTAATCCCTTTGAAATTTCTGTAAATCTACTCGCGCATTCACGGCGCAAAATTCTGCATCTAATATTTATGATCTCGGTTTGCGCGTGGGCTTAGCGCACGGCTAGCCCAAGACGGCGCAAAATTTCTAGACGTTTAGCTCTCTTTCAAAAGCTTGGTTAGCGCCGTGCCGCTTTCGTCGTGTTTGCGGATGTTTTTGTAAATTTTATTGAAATAAATTTCTAAAAATTCCTGATCGTCGATTTTCTCTTCGCCCTTTTTCGGCACGATCTTTCGGTACTCGCCGCTGCTTTGCAGCTCGAATGCGAGCTCATTGTCGCTTAGCTGAAGTTTTAAAATTTCTTTGAGCTTGTTTTGCAAATTTTCATTGTAAATCGGGCTCATCAGCTCCAGTCTGCGCTCTAAATTTCGCGGCATCCAATCCGCGCTCGCGATATATAGGCTGGGCTGCGCGTGCGCGAAATAAAAAATTCTAGCGTGCTCCAGGTATTTGCCGACGATCGAGATCACGCGGATGTTTTCGCTAACGCCCTTAAGCGCCGGACGCAAGCAGCAGATACCGCGCACGATGAGATCGATCTTTACGCCCGCGGCGCTTGCTTTATACAGCGCCTTGATCATATCGCCGTCGACAAGAGCGTTCATCTTAGCGATGATTCTGCCGGCAGAGCCTTTTTTCTCCTCGTTTTTTATCATCGCTAAAAGCCGCTCTTTGATCTGCATCGGCGACATAGAGAGGTTGTCGAGCTTGCGGTTTTTGTTGTAGCCCGAGAGGATGTGGAAGAAATTCGTCGTGTCCTTATCGAAGCGGTCGCCGCAGGTAAAAAAGCTCACGTCGGTGTAAATTTTAGCGCTCGAGCCGTTATAGTTGCCCGTGCCTAGGTGGATATAAAATTTAAGCTTGCCGTCCTCTTTTTTGATGATCTGAGTTACCTTGGCGTGGACTTTAAAGCCCGTGATACCGTAGATTACGTGCGCGCCGGCGTCTTCGAGAGCCTTCGCCCAGTGCAGGTTGTTTTCCTCATCAAACCTCGCCTTAAGCTCGACCATCACCGTTACCTGCTTGCCGTCGCTTGCGGCCTCGATCAGACTCTGAACGATCGGGGAGTTTTTCTCCACGCGATATAGCGTCATACGGATCGAGATGACTTTCGGATCCTTGGCGGCCTCTTTGATGAGCTTTTGAACAGGATCGAAGCTCTCGTAAGGATGGATCAGCAGGATATCCTCCTTCTCCATCGCGCTCATAACGGAGGTGTTTTCGTTAAAGGGGGGCAGCGTCTTTGGCAGATACTGAGGATGGGCTAGAAAGGAAAAATCCTTATTGGAAGCGATCTCCCAAAGCCCGTCTAGCGTAAGCGGCACGGCGCATTCATATATATCTTTGTAAAAAATTTTAAGATGAGAATTTAGAAATTCTAATAGTTCAGCATCGGCATCTTTTTCGATCTGAAGTCGTACGAAAGCCCCTTTGCGGCGCAGTTTAAGCCCCGCTTCTAGGATCATCATAAAATCGTCCGCTTCCTCCTCCTCGATTACGATATCTGCATTTCGCGTGACGCGGAAAGCTGCGGAGCTGATGAGCTTGTAGCCCGGGAAAATCTCCTCCGCATGGCGCTTTACGATGGTGCCGATCGGCACGTAGGTATTTTGCGCGACCTGCACGAAGCGCGGGATCACGCGCGGAATTCTAATCATTCCAAAATGCACCGACTCGGGCGCGCCCTCGTCGCAGAGCTTGACTGCGAGGGAGAAGCTGAGATTGTTTAGATGCGGGAAAGGATGGGTCGCATCCACTGCGATCGGGACGATTACTGGCATTATCTGCGAGAAGAAAAACTCGTCCGCTACCGGCTTCAGCTCGGGCGGTAGCTCGTCGTAACTTTTGATAAAAAGCCCGTTTTTGCAAAGCTCTTTTTGGATGCCGAAATACTGCTGCTCAAGCTCGGTTTGTTCGTTTCTTAAATATGAGCGGATCGCGCGCAGCTGCTCAAGAGGCGTCATCTCATCGTCCCCGCTGGTTATAACGCCGGCGGTAAAAAGCTGCTTTAGGCCCGCCACACGGATCATATAAAATTCGTCTAAATTCGTGCTGTAAATCGCTAGAAATTTTAATTTTTCAATTAGCGGGATATCCTTTTTGCATTGTTCCAGCACGCGGGTGTTGAAGCGTAGCCAGCTTAGTTCGCGGTTTATAAAATTATTTTGTGTTTGCATAAAAACTCCTTTTTGAATATTAATTCTAAGATTATAGCCCAATTAAGATTAAATTTTAAAGTCCGAATTTCATGAGCTTGCAAGTGGGGCAATTTAGTATTTAAAATTCTGCTCTAATTCCCTATTTTTCCTAAATCCTTGCACATTTGCGCGTCGCCGTCTTTGCAGCCCAGCTTTAAATACCGCCTCAAATATAAAATTTGCCCCTCCTCCTCCTCATTTATATCGAGCACCCATTGCGCGCTTGTTTTATTGCGAGTATAAACATAGTGCTTTCATTTCAGCCGCTCTAAACGATATAAATTTAAATAAGAAAATGATGTAAATTTTATCTCTTTGCTAGCGACTGCGCTTTAATTATGCTCTGCCGCGGCTTGCATTATTAAAGGCGCCAAAATTACAGGATAAATTTCTTTCATTATTGCTCTTTGCCCCCCCCCTTGGATTTGCCATCTTTTACTCCTTAATTGAATTTGCGTTGTATTTATCAGTTATTTCTTCAAATGCTTCTAGCGCACACTTTACGGGATCGTGTTCCTCCTCATCTCGTAAGCAGTTTTCTAAAGCTACCTTTAACGCGCAAGATCTTAGTTTAAATAGTTTTTTCTGATCGGTAAATTTTTCACAAGCCGTAGTGTAATTTATAACAGCCTTTTTAATGTTGCCTCTTAAACCTATGTCTTGTGTTCCAAGAGCAAAACAAGACTCCGCGATACCCGCCTTGCAAGATTTTTCATAAGGAGTGATAGAAGCTTCACGCATACCAAGCTTAGGACCTAATATATAACCAAGATCCGAGCATCCGATCATATCTCCGCTATCACATTTTTTAGATAAAATTTCTATTAGTTTAGTACACGAGCTATATTTGCCGTTTCCTTTATCGCATTCGTTATAAAGATTCTCCTCTTCAGCCGTAGGCTTATCCGCTATTGCGATAGAAGCTAAAAATATCATGGAATAAAATACAAAATTAATTTTCCCCATACAATTTCCTTTCGACACCTTCAAAAATAATTTTACCTTTTTTTATAGGGTTACACTCTTTGTCTTTCAGGCAAGCTTTCAGTTCCTCGATATTTTTGCAAACTATATCTCTATCTTTAAGATCGCTATTACAAACTTTTTCAAGACTTTTAATTGCTGCTTGCATATTACCGTTTACATATATATCTAGCGTACCCAATATAAAACAGTGATATGTACTATTAGCATCACACAGCTTAATCAGATATTTCGTAGCTTCCTCTATTCGGCGTAATGATCGCAAAAGATCACTCTGTATAGCACATGAGCGCATATCACCGCCATCGCACTCTTTAGATAAAATTTCAACGAGTTTATTGCACGAACTATATTTTCCGTCACCGTAATCGCAGGATTTCAAAAGCGCTCTTTGCTCTTCGCTCCTCAAATCTTCTAACTTTATTAAACCTGTTAAAGACGATTGTGCCGCAGCAGGGATCGCCGAGAATACCGTTATAAACGCAAATAACGAAATTTTAAGATAGAATTTTTCATTAGCACTCCTTATTTTAAGCGGCGATTATATTTAAAAAATTTTAGCAGGCTCTTAAATTTAAGAGGCGCGGTAGCGCAATAAGTGCGCCGTAATCCCGTCCCGCCCACACTTAAATGAAATTTTAAAATTTCGCCGCTGTCGCGCAAGCATAGCGTATGAAAATTCCATAATCCATGCCAAATTTTACTCGCAACCGATTTAAATCGCGCAGGTGCGGCAAAGCAAGCAAAGCAGAATAGAATTTTATAAAATTCCTCACTTGCAGCGCTGCTTAATGTGCACCCGCCGCGCTGTCGTTTTGTGCGCCTATTTTTTTGCCGCTAGTTTCGCTACCGTTTCGTACCTACCGAACCACCCATTTTGATGCACATCGCTAGCCGCCCGCTACGCACGAAAGCTCCATAATCCGCCGTAAAATTTCGCTCGCAACGGGTCTAAGTTGCGCAGGCATAATCCGCTGCCCTACTTCCCGTCTAAATTTAAAATTTCACTCGAAATTTCATCTATCGTCGCGTTGAAATCCTCCGCCAGCGCGCGCTTTAGCTCCTCTTTCGCCGCCATCATATCGCGCACGATCGCAGCTTCAAACTCCTCTCGATTGAGCGCCTCGTCGCCCTTGGCAAACGCAAAATCCAGCCCAAACCACGTAGCCACGGCAAACGCAGGCACGCATACCACCGCGCCCGGGCCACATACGAGCCCCGCGCTACCGCTAGTCGCGCTGGCGCCCGCCTTGGTAAGGGTTTTCGCGCCAGTCTTGGCCGCAGTTTTAGCTAGGCTCTTGCTTATCAGCTTTGCGCCCAGCACGCCGCCCAGCGCCCCCAGCCCCGTTCCGCTCGCGCGATACGCCTTGCTTTTTAGACTGAAGCTCTGCGTGACGTTAAGATCGATTTTCGCGCCGTATTTTTTAAGCGTAAAATTTAGCGAGCTCTCATAATTTTTGACGTTTGCCGCAGCGATTTTAGCGATATTTTCGCCAAAATCTTTCGGGAAGCTTTCGCTTACGAAGAGCGCAAATTTCTCATTCAGATACGCCCCCGCGTCATCGTCCCACACGCCGTGCCACAGCACCAGATAATCGCTCAGAAACGAGTAATTGAAGTCCGCCATTTTCTGCGCGCTAAGCCTCGCGCCCTCGTCGTAAACGGCGTCGATGTAACTATTCAGCGCGGACGTGGCGTTTGCTTCTGCGGCGAAGCGCGTGGCGTTTAGCTCGCCTCTTAGCGCATCAGCCTCGCGAGCGCTTAAGATCAGCCGCTCGCCGCTTTGCAGCACGATCTGCACGCTCGTCTCGACCGCGCTTTTAGGATGTGCACCCTCCGCTTCGCCCGCAGCAGTGCGCGTCTGCGCGGCGCAGATCAAACACAGCGTGACGTAGGCAAGCGCAAAGATCGTGCCACTGAAGCGCCCTATTTTGGGCACGGACGTGGCTCGCGGCATAAAAAGCACGAAGGCACAAATATGCAAAATCGCGCAGTAAAAAACGAAATCTCCCGCGCATATCAGAAGCAAAAGGACGATTTTTAGCGCGCTAGGGCTCTGCGACAGCGCCAGATCAAACAGCGCGTTTTTGTAAAATTTCAAAGCGTAAATTTCATTTAACAGGGCGGATCTGAAGTGCGCTTGCGGCGCGGTAGATTTTAAAATTTCAAAAATTTCGGCTACCGATGCGGAGTTTGTCGCGGATTTTTCAGCCAAATTATCGGCGGATGCGTTCGGCGTGGCGGGAGTTGGAGCTAAATTTAAATTTTGCGCTGCGGCGGAGCTTGTCGTAGAATTTTTAGCGAAGATCTGCGGCGCAGCGGCGGTATTTGCCTTATAATTTGCAGCCGAGGCACGCACCGCCCTGACGGAGCCCGCTTTAAAATTTGCGGGCGAAGCGGTGAGATTTTTAGCGGCGTTCGGCGCGGGCTTGACGGCATTATCAGCCTCGGAATTTCGCACAATTATGGCGGCGTTATTCGTCGCGGAATTTTTAGCGAATTTAGCGGCGTTATCTGTTACTAAATTTCCGACGGGCGCGGAAGCGTCGTTTGCCGCGAAATTTCCCATGGATGCGGCGTTGCGGGCGGGCGGAGTAAAATTTATCGCGGAATTTAAAGAGTGTGCGGCTGAACCCGTAGCGTCTGCAAGCCGCAAATAGGCTAAATTTATAGCGAAATTTACCGCTACGGCAAGCGCGGCGAGCAGCAAAATGCTAAGTTTGAGCGATAAAATTCTAGGATTTTTAATCTCTTTTAGACTGAGCTTCAGCACCGCCAGGCGCATCAGAGCAAGAGCTGCAGGCAGCGCCGCGAGCGTCACGAATAGCTCCGCGCCGCGCAGATCCGCTAGGCCTAGCGCCAAAGTGACGCTCAAGAGGATCGCGCCCGCGCAGGCAAAAACCCCGCTTAGCAGCCTGCCTTTAAAAATTTTAATCAAAGTCCCGCCGCTGCGAAATAGCGCCGCATTGGCGCGCTGCTTCGCCTCGTAAAAAAAGCTAAATAGCACCCGAAATAGCGCGTAAGCCCAAAACGCCGCCAGCGCGCAAAAGCCCGCGTCACTGAAATCCTGCGCGTAAAGCGCGAAGCAAAAAACGCTAACAATCAGCGCTAGCCTAAGCGCTATTTCACAGATCCAGCGGCGCGTCGTCGTCATCGAGTCTGTTTGCCTCATTGATCTTTGGAATGCCCATCTCTTCGATATTTAAAGGCGGCGCGGGTTTAAATTTTGCCTCATCCTGCCGCCGCTCTTGCGCTTCAAAAGACGACCTGCCGCCATCGACACTATCATCACCCCCAAAATACGAGGCATCCTCTCGCTGCGCACTCTCCGCTCCTCGCGACGCGCCTTTTACATCTTGCAGCGCGTCTTTTGCGCTCTCCGCACTCTTTACGTTTTGCTCGGCCGAATTTCCACGCATGTGCTCTGTTTCGGGCGAGATACTGCCCGCTATTACATCATCTAAATTTTGTCCCTGAAATTCTTGCTTTTGCGGTGCGCGCTGCGCCTCTGCCAGGTCATGCCCTGCGCTAAATTTAGACTCGCCGTCTATCTCCTCGCCATCTTGCCCGCCGCTTTGGCCGAAGCCAGGCATCTCGTCAAAATCAATATTTACACTGGAATTTCTGGTGCCGGCAGAGCCTTGCGTAAAATTTTCAGATGAATTCTGCATAAAATTTTCCGAGAAATTTTGCTGCAAATTCTGCGCCGCATCTGTATTCGGCATATCTAGGCGCGCCGCAGCAGGCTCCTCAAAGCCCTGATCTTGCAGCTGCGAGACGTAGTCGAGATTGTCGTTTTCGTTAAAGATCGCGCTCTCGCTGGGCTCGCCGCCGAAGCTCGTATCGACGAAGCGGGTAAATCTGCCCTGAAAGCCCACCTCGATCGTCCTACCCGCCTCTCCAGAGCGGTTTTTGCCGACGATGATTTCGGCTTTTTCCTGATAGTCGTTGCGCCTAAACACGGGCTCGCCCGCGTCCTTGCCCTCGGCCTCCAGCCGCGAAATGCGCTCGCGCTCCATCTGCTCTTTATAAACCTCGTCGCGATAGACGAAAAGTATGATGTCGGCGTCCTGCTCGATCGCGCCGCTTTCGCGCAGATCACTTAGCATCGGGCGTTTATTCGAGCGCGCCTCAAGCGAGCGGTTTAGCTGCGATAGCGCGATGATCGGGATGTTGAGCTCGCGCGCCAAAAGCTTGAGCCCGCGTGAAATTTCGGCAATTTGCAGGTGGCGCTCGGAGTAGTTGCTCGTGCTCGTCATAAGTCCGATGTAATCGATCACGCAAAGCTCGATGTTAGCGTCCACGGATTTAAGTTTGCGCAGCTGGGTGCGGACCTGGTGGATGTTTACATAGCCGCTGTCATAGACGAAAAGCGGCATATTCAGCACCGCATCGCAAGCGTCGTTGAAGCGCGTCCAGTCGTCGTCGCTGAGCTTGGCGCTCATTATGTCGCTTAGCGGGATCGAGCTAAGCGCGCTTAATATGCGATACATCAGCTGCACAGAGGGCATCTCTAGCGAGAAAAATACGACGCCTTTGCCGCTTTGCAGCGTTTTCATCATCAAATTTAACGCAAAAGCAGTTTTGCCCATGCCGGGGCGGGCGGCGATGATGATGAGCTCGCCAGGTTTCAGCCCCTTCGTGCAGTCGTTTAGGAAGCGAAAGCCGGTATCCAACCCCACGAGCTCCGAGCCTGCGAGCGCCTTTTGGCGTTTCAGCTCCTCTACCACGTCAGCGATGATCTCGTGCGATTTTTTGATGCCGCCGTGGCGCTCCTCGTCGATGAGCTCGTAAATTTTAGAGCTGATTTTATCGGCGGTGTCTTTGCTGCGCACGGCTTCGTTTACCATCGAAGGGATCTCGTGCGCGACCTTGATTAGCGAGCGCTTGATCGATTTTTCGCGCAGTTCGAGCGCGTATTTTGGGGCATCGACCACACCGCTGGTGGCTACGACCTCGGTAAATGCGCCATCGTCGTAGCGCTCGGCTAGCCATTTTTTAACGAAGCTCGGCGCGATCGGCTCGTTGTGCGAGGAGCATTTGACGATCGCCTCGTAGATGTCGGCGTGCGGCTTGTAGAAAAAATCGCCGACCGAGATTATCTCGCTCAGCTCGCCGTATGCGTCCTCGTTTTGCAAAAGCGAGCTTAAGATCGCGCGCTCCATATCCAGATCGTATAAATTTGCAGGTACATTCTGCTTCGTTGCCATCGCTTCCCCTCGTTTCGCATTTAAATTCTATAAAATTTCAGGCTCGCCTCCGAAAATCTCTGCGGCGCGGTAATTTTAAATTTTATAGAATTGAAATCTCGCCTCTTAGCAAAATTTTATCGGAAGGAATTTGTATAATTTTGCCCGCTTTAAATTTTGCTATCTAAAATTTCATCCTCGGAATTTTCGCCTTTGAAATTCCACTGGCTTGAAATTTCGCCCTTTGAAATTTTGGCTCTTAAAATTTCGCTCGCCTTAAATTTAGGTACAGGACAAAATCCAGCCGGATGAAATTTCGCGGCGTATCGAAAATTCATCCGTCAAGATTCCGCTTTGCGGCACGGAATTCTACTGAGGCAAATCCTGCGAGTAAAATTAGCGAGCGCATAGAGCCTGCGCCTAAATTTCATAGACAGCATAAAATTCTACCGCTTAAAATTTCGCGCGGTAAATTCTGCGCTATGAAATTTCACTCCAAATCGTGAGATTGAAATTTTAAAACGAAATTTCAAGACGAAATTCCAAAGCCAAAATTTTAACTCAAAATTTCAGCATTAAAATTTCAAGCCCGAAATTTCAAAACCAAAATTCCAAGCCGCACTCCCCAAAGGCTCAAATTTAAAAGCGCCGCCTAAGGATGAAATTTTAAAATTTCAAGGCGCCGCCTCAAAGCGCAAATTTCAAAATCTCACGCTAAAACGAGCCGCACCGATGAGCCCAAGAGCGCCTTAAAACGCCGAGCAAACTACAACTAGTCAAGCGCGCCAAAATTCAGAGCCGAGCCGACCAAACTACGAATCATAGCGACATTTAAGCCGCTAGGCGCCGCAGCTCTCACGCTCCTTCGCGAGCCCGCACCTCGTCCTCGACCTCTTGCAAAAACCGCTCCACGAGCTTGCTCTCATCGAGTTTGGCGACCACTTCACCGTGGCGCATCACGATGCCGCGCCCGTTGCCGAACGCGATCGCCACGTCCGCGCCCTTCGCCTCGCCGATCGCATTTACGACGCAGCCCATGACGCTGATATTTAGCGGCGTTTTG
Source organism: uncultured Campylobacter sp. (assembly GCF_905373215.1). GTDB lineage: Bacteria > Campylobacterota > Campylobacteria > Campylobacterales > Campylobacteraceae > Campylobacter_B. Next base: position 62,873 of record NZ_CAJPRT010000006.1, on the reverse strand, counting down.
ATATGCGCGGTTTTTTCTTCGACGATTTTGATCGCGCTTAGCAGATCGCTTTGCAAACGCCCGCAGGTAGGGCACGAGATGATATTGACGCCGCTTTTTTGTACGCCCGCGTCCTGCAGGATCGCGCGCGCGACGCGGATCTCCTCCTCAAGCTCGCCCGTGATGCTCACGCGCATCGTATCGCCGATCCCCTCCATCAGAAGCGTACCCAGCGCGATCGCGCTCTTGATGCTAGCGTGAAATTTCGTCCCCGCCTCGGTCACGCCCAGATGAAAAGGATACTCGCATAGCGGGCGCAGCGCGCGATACGCAGCCACCGTGCTCGGCGCGTCCGAAGTCTTAAGCGAGATCGCGATGTCGCTAAAGTCCTCATCCTGCAGCAGCGCGGCGTTATACAGCGCGCTTTGCACCATTGCTTCCACGCTGCGGCCGTATTTTTGCTCAAACTGCTCCTCAAGCGAGCCCAAATTTACGCCGATGCGGATAGGCAGGCTGCGAGCTTTGCACGCGCGCACGACCTCTTTGATACGCTCCTTGCCGCCGATATTGCCCGGATTGATGCGGATAGCATCGACAAACTCCGCGACCTGCAGCGCCAAGCGAAAATTAAAATGGATGTCCGCTACGATGGGAAGCGGCGAGCTTTTTTTGATACGTGCAAGCGCGTCCGCGTCCGCTTTATCAAGCACGGCGCAGCGCACGATGTCGCAGCCCGCGAAATACAGGCGGTTAATCTGCTCTAGCGTGCCCTCCACGTCCTTGGTCTTAGAAAAGCTCATCGACTGCACGGAGATGGGCGCGCCGCCGCCGATTTTGACGGAGCCGACGGAGATTTGGCGGGTCGGATAGCGATTTTTCAAATTTAAGCCTTTAGAATTTTTTGCGCTATTTTATTCAAAACGGGGTTAAAATTTAATAATTCGCGTTTGCCAGCCGCCGTAGAATTTCGCCTGCAGAATTTCACCAGCTAAATTTTGCTTTCGCGCTTGCGAAAAATTTCATTTCGCCGCGAAATTTGAGCGAATAGAGTTCTATAAAATTCCGCCATCTAATAAAATTATAAAAATTCCGGCGACAAATGAAACTCTGCAAAATTTGATGGCAAGCGAAATTTAATAAACCACGCAGCTAAGCAAAATTCTGCGAATTTAGCAGGCGGGCGAAGTCCTCGACATAAAATTACGAAATTAAGCTCTTGAAATTTCAGTGAAATTTTAACCGCAGTATCGTCGTAGCGCTCGCTCGCGCAAAACGAGTGCAGTCTGGTTTATCCTAACAGCACGGCATGCAGCCGTGAAATTTCAAAGCGCGTGGATGAAATATGAAAATTTTATTTTTAATTGCAGCAGTAGGGCATTTTTCGCACGGCGGCAAATCCAAAAAAAACGTCAGCGTTCATGTTTTTGCACCACAAGCGCTATATCGCGATCTTACAGAGGCAGCGAAATTAAACTGCCTACGCATATAAATTGCGCCGGCGCGCCGCCTAGGCTAGCGCACCAGCTCCATATTCACCTTGACCCTGCTCATCTTGTCCTGCAGCATATCCATCACCGACTCATTGCGCGACGAAGCGTCATCTATCGGGGCTTCGTGCTGCTGCCACTTACTTTTCGGCGCGGCAGGACCCCACTGCGACGAAAATATCAGCCCGCGCTTTTTCTCGGTCTCAGGTGCAGGCTCGTAAGGCTGTGGAGCGGGCTTCGCCCAACGCTCATCATAACGCATCGCAACACCTTGTCCTAGCGCATTACCCCGCTCTGGCGACGACATCTTACCAAGCGCGCTACCGCCAGAGCGCCCTATCGCACGGCTAGAGCGAGCAGATGTGGGAAGATAGGGCGCGCGGGCATTTTGACGAGCCATATATTTCGTGGCACTCGAATGAGATGCGGCTGTATGTCCCATAGCGCCAGAACGAGTTGCACTATAGCCGTAGCGAGCTTGCGGCTGTGCAATTCGAGTCGTCATTAATTTTCGAGCTCGTGCGTCTACGGTTTTGCCGGTCTGCTCATCCGCGCCTCCGTGAGTTTGCGCGCTTGCGCTTCTCCGCATATCTGCGCCTCTGTAAGTTTGCTCCGTATCGCGGGCGTTTGGCACCTCATCCTCATAAATACGAGTCTTTGGCAAACGCATCAGCGTCGCGGCTAGGTTCTTGCTAGCTCCATTCTGACTGCTCGATTGATTAGCAGGGCGCCTAGATGCTTTATTTCTCGAAGAATGCGATGCGAAATTTTGCCCGGGATTTTTAGTAAAATTTTTCGTACTTTTTTGCGTGGAATTTTTAGCGAAATTCCCAGATGCACGCGTATTTTTTGTGAGCTTGGAATTTGAAAGGCTTTTAGCATTTGCAGATTTTTTAGCATGCGGCTCGGTAGAGGATCTTGCCGCTATATTTTTACTCGAATGATCTTTGGCTCGCAAATTTTGAGATGAAATTTTATATTTATGGTTTTGCTGCGCGACGGTAGATTTGTGGCTTTGCTGCGCGGCAAAAACGCTAGAGAAGCTCGCCAAAATGAACGCAATTAAAAAAATACGAGCTAAATTTTTCATCGTTTTCCTTTCCATGGATTTTAGGCGAAATTTAGCAAAGCTTAGATTAAGCCGCGTTAAATTTAATGAGTGAGGCTGTGGAATTTCAGCTCTAATTCCAAGCCGTATCACCAGATAAAAACCTGGATAAAGGCTCAGCTTGAAAAATTCCGCAGCCAGGATTCTGTTTGGCAATAAAATTTTATCACACTAAAAATATTACGCCACGGCAAAAATTTTATCTTGTAAGCGTTTAGGCGGGAGAGCTGAAAAATTTTAAAGCTTTAGAATTCTACGCTTAGATTTTGAGCGGCAAGTCAGAATTTAAGGTAAAAATCAAGCTCATATAAAGTTTTTAAATTTAAAGGATAAAGTGGCAAAACTGCAAATTTGCGGTAAGATACAAAATTTATCAGATCATGCGGTGACTAAAAATTACACCGCTTAATCGTTAATTCATAATAAATCGCCGCGCCTTAGACATACCCAAAACGCGGCACATCTCATTTTACGGCGCATAGCAAAAGCATCGCCGCAAAGGCATTGCGGGGGCACCGTAAAATCTCACCACGCCGTTGCAATGGCATAGGAGCGCCGAATGACGCTCCTATGGGACTACATCATTCCGCCCATGCCACCCATTCCGCCCATATCAGGCATTGGAGGCATTGCAGGTTTCTCCTCTTTAATCTCGCTGACGGTCGCTTCGGTCGTTAGAAGCAGGCTTGCGACGGAGACCGCATTTTGAAGCGCGATGCGCTCAACCTTGACTGGATCGATGATACCTGCCTCAAACATATTGACGTACTCGCCGTTTGCGGCGTTGAAGCCAAATTTTTTGTCTGAGCCCTGCTCGACCTTATTTGCTACGACACCCGCGTCAAATCCCGCATTCTCTGCGATCTGGCGAAGTGGAGCGAAAAGCGCGCGCTTAACGATGTCCGCACCGATAAGCTCGTCGCCGCTTAGAGCTAGCTTTACGCTAAGTCCAGCTCTGATTAGCGCAGCGCCGCCGCCGATTACGATACCCTCGTCTACGGCTGCTTTGGTTGCGTTTAGAGCGTCGTCCACGCGATCTTTTTTCTCTTTCATCTCGGTTTCGGTCGCAGCGCCCACCTTGATGACCGCGACGCCGCCGCTAAGCTTAGCCATGCGCTCTTGAAGCTTCTCTTTGTCGTAATCGCTCGTAGTCTCTGCGATCTGAGCTTTGATCTGCGAAACGCGCGCATCGATATCTTTTTTCTTGCCCGCGCCGCCCACGATAGTGGTATTATCTTTGTCGATCACGATGCGCTCGGCTTGTCCAAGATCAGCCATGGAGGCGCTTTCTAGCGTTCTGCCAAGCTCTTCACTGATGACGGTACCGCCCGTTAAAATCGCGATATCTTCAAGCATTGCCTTTCTGCGATCGCCAAATCCAGGGGCTTTGACCGCAGAGATGTTTAACACGCCGCGAAGTTTATTTACGACTAAAGTCGCAAGTGCCTCGCCCTCGATATCCTCGGCGATGATTAGAAGCGGCTTGCCGCTTTTTTGAACCTGCTCCAAAACCGGTAATAGGTCTTTTAAATTTGTAATTTTTTTGTCAAATAGAAGCACTAGCGGCGAGCTTAGCTCGACTAGCATTTTCTCGGCATTTGTAATGAAATATGGGCTTAGATAGCCGCGGTCAAACTGCATTCCTTCGACTACGTTTAACTCATCATTGATCGATTTTGCTTCTTCGACGGTTATAACGCCGTCCTTGCCGACTCTTTCCATAGCATCTGCGATCAGATCGCCCACCGCGCTGTCGTTATTGGCAGAGATCGTAGCAACCTGAGCGATCTCTTTTTTGCCGCTTACTTTTTTAGAGGACTTTTTTAGCTCCTCGATAACTGCAGCGCTAAATTTATCCATACCGCGTTTAACCTCGATAGGATTTGCGCCCGCGGTTACGTTGCGTAGGCCTTCTTTAAAGATCGCGTGAGCTAGCACGGTAGCTGTAGTAGTGCCATCTCCTGCCTGATCGTTGGTTTTACTCGCTACTTCGCGCACCAAAGAAGCGCCCATATTCTCTAGCGTATCTTTTAGCTCAATCTCTTTAGCGACGGTTACGCCGTCTTTTGTGATCGCAGGAGCTCCGAAGCTTTTTTGGATTAAGACATTGCGACCGCGAGGTCCCATCGTAACTTTTACAGCGTCGTTTAGCTTCCTAACACCCGCGTAAAGCTTGTTTCTTGCGTCGTCTGAAAAAATAATCTCTTTTGCCATTTTCAATCCTTTTTATTTAATTATACCTAAAACATCTTCTAAATTTAAGATAAGAAATTTCTTATCATCTAAGCTAATCTCGCTACCTGCGTATTTTGCAAACGCTACGGTATCGCCATTTTTGACACCTTCACATTCGCTGCCGACGGCTACGATTTTGCCGGTCGAAGGCTTCTCTTTTGAAGCATTGTCGGGGATGATGATGCCCGAAGCGGTCTTTTTAGTTTCCTCCTCGCGCTCTATTAGAACGCGCTTGCCAAGTGGTTGAAATTTCATTTCAGTCCTTTCTTTGATTTGTGATTTCTAAAATTGGCACTCAATGTGTTTGAGTGCTAAGATTATATGCAAAATTTAAAATCTTGTCAATAGTTTATGAAAAATTTTTATAAAACTTTAGTGATTTTAACTCAAGTATTGAGATTTCAAACGTTAAATTTTAAGGGCTATAATACCCTCAAATTTTAAATTTTAAGGGGACGAAATGAAAATTTTCGGCATAATCGCAGGAATTTTAATCCTGCTTATCGTAGGCGCGGGCTGCCTATTTTTCAGCGATTTTGGCAACAATCTTGCTAAGCCTTATATAGAAAATTTGATCAAAGAAAAAAGCGGCCTTGACGTGAAGCTTGAGAAATTCGATCTAAATTTTGGCGATCTGGACATCAGCGCCAACGTAAATGACGCCGCGAGCGTAAACGTAAAGGGTAAATACTCGCTTTTTGCGCGCTCTTTCGATCTTAACTACGACGCAAATGCGCACGATCTAGCCAAGCTCGGCATAAAAACGAGCGAAGGGCTAAGCCTCAAAGGGCAAATTTTAGGCGATCTTGACAAATTCGGCATCAACGGCAGCGGGCGGATTTTTGATAGTAACGTAAAATTTTTGGCAAATTTAAAAGACCTTAGTCCGCTTGATCTGCAAATCGATGCTAAGGGCCTAAACGTCGAAAAGGCCCTTGCCGTGGCCTCTCTGCCGATCTACGTAAAAGGAAATATCGACGTGCTCTCGGACATCAAAGCTGGAGGCAGCGGCGCAGAGGGCAACGCAAGCATCAAGAGCTCAAATTTGATCCTAAACGAATCTGCGTTTAAAGATATGAACATCTCCATCCCAAAGGGCGTGCAGATCACGTTAAATTCGGACATCACGGCGCAAAATGACGTCCTGCGAGCAGTAAGTAAGATCGATTCGACGCTAGGCAAGATCAGCGCCGAAAAATCGGAATTTGATCTGAAAAACAAAACTTTAAACTCCGATTTCAATCTGAATTTGCCCGATCTTGCGAAGCTCGAAAGCCTTATCGGGCGTAAAATTTCAGGCGACGTTAAAGCAAACGGAAATTTAAAGACCGATTTTTATACGCTTGAGCTTTCAAACTCGCAAATTTCAGCGTTTAAAGACGCGCTTAAAGCGGATGCGGGAGCCAAATACGATCTAAAAAACAAAAACGGCGAGCTGTCCGCAAAGCTAAACGCAAACGATCTAGCCGCGCTGCAAAACGTCCTGGGAGTGAAGCTGCAGGGCAAGGCAAACGGCGAGCTTAGCGCAGCTTTAGCGCAAAATGAGCTTAAAAATATAAACTTAAATTTAAACGCTATGGGCGGTAACCTGAATGCGAGCGGAAATTTAAGCGATCTAAAGCTTAAGGCGAGCAATCTAAATCTGGCCGTGCTTTCGGCTCTGTTTTACGGCAGCGCGATCGGAGAGGGCACGATAAACGGCGATGCGAAGTTAAGCTTAAAAGACGGCATCAACGGCACGGCGCAAATTTCGCTCGCTAACGGCGTGATTTTTAAGAAATTTTTAGACGGCGCGACGGGCAAGAGCTTCTCAGGCGATCTGAAAACGGACGCACAGGCGCAGACAAATATCAAAAACTCCATCGCAACCTTTAGCGTAAGCGCAAACTCCGATCTGGCGCAGCTTCAGAGCCTAAACGGCACCTACGAGCTCAAAAACAAAACGCTTAAGGCAAACTACGCACTGCTGATCCCGAGTCTGCAGCGACTCGAGTTTTTTCTAAATCGCAGACTAAACGGCAAAATTGCCGCTACCGGCGAGCTTTCGCACGACGGCAAGAGCCTATTTGCTACCGTAAATTCTAAAGTCGCGGGCGGCGAGTTAAACGGACAGATTGCGGGCGATGAGGCGAACTTTAAAATCCAAAATTTCATCGTCAAAGAACTTACGACGCTTCTAAATATCGATCACGTTTACGACGGCACGGGCAACGCAAATCTTACGTATAATACGAGCTCGCACGGCGGAAAATTCGACGCGATCATCAACAACGGCCGCCTTCCTAGCGGCGGATTGATCGATAAAATCGGTAAAATTTTAGGACGCGATCTAGGCGGCGAGGTCTATAACGACGCCAAAGTAAACGGCACGATCAAGCAGAATTTAATTAATTTTAACGCCGATATGAGCGCGCAAAAAAGCAAGCTAAATGTCACCGGCGGCACACTGGATAGCAAAACGGGCGCGATTTCGGTGCCGGTTAAGGCAAATATCGAAAAGACCGATCTTGAAATAAACATCACCGGCACGATCAAAGAGCCGAAATACAATATCCAATCGGACTATCTAAAGGGCAAGCTCGACAAGCAGATCGGCAAGGGTATCGACAAGCTTTTCGGCGTGAAAAAGGACGATAACAGCAGCAAAAACGACGCGAAAAAGGAGAAATCAGACGCGATTAAGGGGCTGATAAATGGGCTATTTTAGCGCGTTTGCTCTTATTTTGGCGATTTAAATTTCGTGCAGCAAGCCGAGGCAAACGTAGCGTGAATTTGAAATTTTAAACGCGCGCTGCGAGCGGAAATTTTTAGAATTTTAAAAACGCAAATCCGCGAAACAAGCACTCTATGAAACGGCTTGTTTTTGTATATTTCGGGCTTTAAATTTAAAGCCGATTTTACGGAAGCTGAACCTCTTGCGACCGCGCCTTTTTTTGCTAGGCGCCGCAAAATCGCCGAAATTTTAAAATTTAAGCGAAGCGGCACGGGGAAAACTGCAAAATTTCAAAATTTGGCGCGAGGCAAATTTATCAAGCCGAATTTATTAAATTTAAAGCCTGCTGCGGTTTGTATTTGAGTAGCGCCTTAAATTTATCAAAAAATGCGGTTGTCAGCGCGGGCATATCAGCCGTGTCTGCATTTTAATAACGGCTTAAATTTACGCCGAGGCTGCGAATTTAAATCTCACGCGCAATCCTTAAAGCTGCGATGAATTCCGCGCGCCCTAAATTCGATTTATGAATCGGTTCGCAAAATAGCCAAATTTCAAAGTCGCATTTTAAAATTTCGCGCGCCGCTATTTGCGATAAATTCCGTGCGCCGCGAGCCTAACGCTTTTTGCGCTCATAAGCCTCTCGCGCCTCGTCTGTATTAAGCGCGTATATCAGCGCCAGGCATAGCGCGAGCACAAAAAGCGAGCCCGCCGCCGTTTTGAGATAGGTATCTCTTCTGCCCTCGTTAAATTCGATCAAATAGCCCTTATCCTTTTCAAATTTTAACTGATAAATTCTGATTTCACCCGGATGCATCAAATCGCGTCTATACCAAATGCTTACCCGCTCGCCGCGACGAAATTGCATTTCATCCCTGCAAATGCCCGATCGCAGCCGCTCCAGCTCGCCCTCGCTCGTGCGAATTTCGATATCGCAATAATCGCTTTTGTAATGGCGATGACGCTCATAGGATACGAGCTCGCCGCTTAGAATTTGCGCGCCGCTGATGTCGTTATTTTCGGGGGCGTTTAAAAATAAGATTACCGATAAAAAAAGCGCGGCGAATGCGAAAATTCCCGCTACTTGCAAAAACCCTATTTTAATCAAAGGCGCTTCGCCGAAAGGAACGAAAGCTCTAGCAAAGACGCGGGCGAGCTTTGAAGCTTTCAATCGCGCGAGCAGCGAGGCATCGCCTCTTTTCATCGCGCGGCAAATCAGGTTACAAAGCACCGCAAAGCCGCAAAAGCACAATGTAAAAATAAGCATAATTCCTGCCTTAAATCAGCCGCAAGCGATCACGGGCTTTAAATTTACGGACACAAAGTAAAATTTACGGCGCGCGCCGCGCCGTAAAGCCGAAGCGCCGCTTAATGAGCAAAGGCGCGAAACGGACGCGCTACAAATTCCGCGCACTGCTCAAAATTTAGCGTCATAGAATTTTATGATAACTGGCACGCTCGATAAATTTTGCTTGCCGCTATCGCAAGAAAAATGAGCGTCAAAGCTCCAAATATCGTAGCTGTAAATTTATCATCCATCGCGGCGTATTTGTCATATCTGAATTTCATCAAATACTCGCGCTGCGGCGGATCTATGCTTGCATTGTAATCCAAAAATAAAACTTGATATGCCGTGCCGCGACTCTGAAACGGAAACGGACGGCTTTGATACCAAGCTTTAACTCGCTTGCCTTCCAGCCATTCGTATGCGATTAGCGAGATAGAAGGCTTGATATTCACGTCTCGCCACTCGTCCGCTCCTGAGCGCTTAAAATTAGCTTCAGCAATTGCTGCATTGAGCAAAATTTTATTTTTATAAAAGTAGGTTAAGTTATCCGTATCGCCATTCAAAAAGACTTTGATAAATTTGCGCTCGTCCGTAAAAATCTGCATATATTCGCGCCCATCATCGCTTCCGACATCCATGATTATTCCATTCGCGATTTTCAGATCATCTAAGCTTTTAGGATTCAAGCTAAAAAGAAATCCATACCACATCGCCGCCAAATAAAACGCGATCATAAATAGATCGAACTTGCGATCTAAGTTATGCCAAATTTCGCCGAGCTTCATCGCTCATTACATTGTAAGTTTTGCTGTAAGATACGGAATTTTCACGGCTTTTATTATCGAGGGCTATAGTGTTGCATCGCCAGCGCCTCCATCGCCACCATAGGCAACAAACAACACCATCCCCACGATTATCACCGGTATAGCCACAATAGTGCCTATAGCATCTAAGACGATGTTGCCTTCACAGCGTTCAGGCCTAACCTCGATGTTTGCCGGAATCGGGGAGCGCAACCTATCACTAGGCTTCATTATTTCGCTAAGATTTTTGATCTGCACTACTCGCGCATCAAAGTTAAAAATAACCTCGATCTCGCCTTTTTTCTCATCGATTTCGATGCGGTTCGCTAGAGCCTTGATTTTAGCGACGTCCGCGCCCGCTGCGGAATTCAAAAATGCGCTGAAGCTACCGCGCACCTCGCCGTTTTTCGCATCCATCACTTCGATTTGCACAAACTCGCGCTTAAGCCCTTTGGCGTATCCGCCGTCGTAAAATTCCGAGATATTCCTAAGCGACGAGCCATCCGTAAGCACATAGCTGAGTTTCTCGCCTACGATGTATTCCTTGCCATCGTTTATGAAAAATGCCGTAATCTTTTCGGGCGTTTCGTTCGCCCCAGGCACTACGTTTTGTTTGCACTGGCATCCCACAAGCAGGACAGCTAGTAAAACCGCGATAAATTTTTTCATGATGATCCTTTAAAATTTTAAATTAGCGTATGAATTCCGTAGCCAAAGCTCTATCTCAAAAAATTTCAGCAGCGAAATTTTACGTCGATACAATTTAGCCGCAGCCGGACTTAAATTTACCTCAAACGCAGGCTATTTCAGTGCCGCTTTGACCGCCTCGCTTAGCCGCTTGCCGTCCACGCTTGAGCCGAGCGCTTCCTTGGCGGCTTTCATCACGCGCCCCATATCCTTTGCGCCGCTAGCGCCAAGCTCGGCGATTAGCGAGCCAACCTCGGCGGCAAGCTCGGCATCGCTTAGCTGCGCGGGCAGATAGGACGCGATAATCTCGATCTCACCCTGCTCTTTTTGCACCAGATCGTCGCGACCGCCCGCGCGGTACTGCGCCGCGGAGTCGTTTCGGCGCTTGATCTCGCTTTGAAGTATGCTAAAGACGCGCTCGTCGCTAAGGCTGATGCGCTCGTCCACCTCGACCTGTTTAAGCGCGGCGTTAAGCATCCGCAGGCTGTCTCTGCGGAAGTGATCGCCGCTTTTCATCGCCGTTTTTATGTCTTCTAAAATTCGCTCTCGCACACCCATTTTTCACTCCTTGAGATTAAAATTTCGGCGGTAATTTTAGCAAATTTAAAATTTGGCTCGGGTAAATTTAAGAGGATGAAATTTTAAAATTTTAAAGATTTAGCGCAATTTGCGGCTAAACTTAAAGCTCGCGCGGATATCGTCCGCGGCAAAGACTCGCGCGCAGCTCCCCTTTGCGGAAAAAAGCTCGCGCGAAGCGCGCTAAATTTAAAAAGCCTCGCAAGAATATAAAATTCCTGCGAGGCAAAGCAAGCGATAAAAGCTCGCGAAAGCTCTATTTAGCGCGCAAGAATATCATTCGCACGATTTGAAGCAAGAAGCACACGCTTCCTACCAAAAAGATCGTATCGCCGATGATGCGCGCCCAGCGGAGCCCGTAGAGGCTGTCTTTCTGCAAAAACTCTGCGCTTCTTGCATACCACATACCCACGTCGATCGCCGCAAACGCCTGCAAAATTCCGACAGGTAATAGCGAAATCAGCACCATTAGAAGCAGACCTGCGTTAAGCGCCCAAAAGCCGATCTTCATCAGCGTATCGTCAAAGCTTTTTTGCCTGTAGATATACAGCGCCACGAGCCACACGAAGCCGAGCGCCAAAAAGCCGTATACGCCAAATAGCGCCGTATGTGCGTGCACTGCGGTGGTGTTTAAACCCTGGATGTAAAATAGCGCAAGCGGCGGGTTGATTAAAAAGCCGAAAACGCCCGCGCCCAGCATATTCCAAAATGCCACGGCGATGAAGCAGTAAAGCGGCCATTTTAGACGCTTAGCCCAATCCTGCGCGAATTGAAGCTTGTAGTAATGAAACGCCTCTGAACCCAAAAGCACCAAAGGCACGACTTCAAGCGCCGAAAAGCTTGCACCCACAGCCATTATCGGCGTAGTGGTGCCCGCAAAATAGAGGTGGTGGAAGGTGCCAGGAATTCCGCCGATTAGGAAAATCGATGCGCTAGCAATCGAGGTGTAAGTGGCAAATTTCTTGCTTACTAAACCTAAAGACGCGAATACGAACGCCAAAGACGCCGTCGCGAAAACCTCGAAAAATCCCTCGACCCAAAGGTGCACGACCCACCAGCGCCAATACTCCATCACAGGGATCGGCGAGCGCTGTCCGTAGAATAGTCCCGCACCGTAAAAAAGCCCCACGGCGATAACCGAAGCGGTGAAGATCGCTAATAAATTTTTATCGCCCTCGGCTCTAAAGCCCGCAATAAAGCCGCGAAGCACGAGCACCATCCAGATCACAAGGCCCACAAACAGTATCAGCTGCCAAATTCTACCGAGGTCTAAATACTCGTATCCTTGATGCCCGATCCAGAAGCTGCTGCTTGGATCCATCTTGCCCGCAATCGCCATGTATTCGCCCGCGAAGCTGCCGACGACCAAGAAAAGAAGCGCGTAGAAAAGCACGTCCACGCCGAGCTTTTGAAATTTCGGATCCTTGCCGCCGCTGATGATCGGAGCCAGAAACAATCCCGCCGCCAAAAAGCCCGTAGCGATCCAGAAAATGGACGCCTGCACGTGCCAGGTGCGCGCTAGCGAGTAAGGAATATACTGCGAAATATCAAGCCCGAAAAAGGACTGACCCTCGATCGTATAGTGCGCAACAAAGCCGCCGATAAAGGCCTGAAATGCAAACAATGCAACCGCTACGAAAAGATATTTGCCGAGCGCCTTTTGCGACGGCGTAAGCGCCAAAGCGGCGATCGGATCGGCGCTAAGCTTCGCAGGAGCCTCGAAATCCTCGTCCTTTTTGCCGTAGAAATTTCCAAACCACACCAGAAGACCGATGCCGGTAAGCAAAATAACGAGGCTTGCGATCGTCCAAACGACGTTTTCCGTGGTAGGGACATTGTCTATCAGCGGCTCGTGCGGCCAGTTATTGGTATAGGTCGCCTCTCCGCTCGGACGATCCGTAGAAACCGCCCACGCAGTCCAAAAGATGAAATCCATGAGCTCGGCGCGGTGTTGCTCGTTTGCGAGCGTGTTTTCCTTCATCGCGTAATCCTCGCGAAGCTTTTTAAAGCGCGGATCGTTTCCGAAAACGCCCATGTACTCGTCTTTTACGACCGCCATAGCCCTCAAGCGATCATCGCTTAGCTTAACGGTGCCGTCTTTTACGGTGTTGGTGCGGTACTCGGCCTTGGTAAGCGCCTTGATCTGCGCCTTTTGCTCGTCGCTCAAAGCGTCAAATTTCGCTCCGAAGCGCTCCTGCGCCTTAATGTCCATAAACGCGACTAGCTCCTTATGCAGCCAATCTGCGCTCCAATCGGGCGCCTGATATGCGCCGTGACCCCAAATCGAGCCTACCTGCATACCGCCGATGCTCTGCCAGGCCTCCTGCCCGCGGTAAATACGCTCGGTACCGATCAACTCGTTGCCGCTAGCATCGGTAAATTTTACCACCGGCGGAGACTGCCTATAAACCTCGCCACCGTAAAAACCCAAGAAACTAAAGCCCACGATGAGTACCGCTACAAGCGTCATCCAGAGCCTTTTAAATTCTGCCATTTTCACTCCTTTAACTGAAATTAGGAGAGAATTTTACCTATTTAAATTTCGATAAGCATTGAGGCTCGTCAATAAAAAGATAAAATTTATCTGCTTAAGCTAAAATTTATTAAAGTATACTTGGAAGGAGTACGAAACGATTGAGAAAATATACGTATAAAATGGCGTAAAGATACGGTAATTAAATAGCGCCAAATTGGTGATTTTAAATGATTAATCAGCATGGCGGCACGATGTGCGCGCAACTTAGAGACAGAAAAAGATATGCAGCAGGTAAATGAGGGGCGAGGAATTTTCCTCGCCTAATTTTACTTAATTACTCCAGCCGCTTGCGTAAATCTGTGCGATCTGCTCATTAGAACGGAATTTATCCTCACCGAAATTTACAAATCCTTTATCGCTCGCATAAGAATTTAGATCCTCTATGATCTTTGAAATTTTATCGCTAGTGATGTAATCTCCATCACCAAGCTCTATTCTCTCTACAGCAGATTTAGAGCTGAACTGGTTTTCTATGGTTAGGCTTTTGCCTGCGTAACGCAATACTAAATCCTTGCCGAAAACCCCGCTTCTGCTAAATGAAATTTCATCCTTGCGAGCGCCTTGTAGTTTTAGCACATCTTTGCCGCCGTCTTTTAAGCTTAAATACTCTTTATCTCTAATCACGACGCCGTCTAAACTCACAGATACGATGTATGTATCATCGCCGTCCGAACCGATAAGCGTAGCGCGATTTGCAGTGGCTATCAGCGTATCGTTTCCCCTCTCGCCGTTTGCGATATCGCCCTCCGCCGCAAAGATTACATCGTCACCCTTACCTGCATTGATATGGTTAAATTTACCAAGGCTAATGATGGTGTCGTTTTGCTTCGAGCCGTTTAGGATGTTTTTATCACCGGATGAGACGATGGTGCCTGCTGTTTTCAAAGTAGCCGTCTTTTTGAACTGATACCATTTCTTGCTTGGAAGCGTCAGGTTAGAATTTGAGATATTTATCTTAGTGTCGCCGTCAAGAAGAATTTTGTTAAGTTTCATATCTTTTGAGACGAAATAATCCTTAAGCGTCGTGTTCGATCTACCGCCATTAATGATCAGATCATTACCCGATATTGCAAATTTAAGATCTGCTGCCCTGCTTGTAGTCAAATTTAGCGTATCACTTGCCTTACCGTCGATTACGATATTTTCGCTTCCGTCATTTACGTAGCCGAGGTTTTTAAATTTAAGCGTTTTGGTAACCGAGATACCACCATCGCTAACTTCGATTTTAAATTCCTCTTCGCCTGCGGATTTTGAATTATAAAGATAACTTCCGTCGGAATTTAGCTTTAAATTTTTACCGCCGCTAATAAGCTTAAATCGAAGCACATCGCCGTCTACGTCACTAGCTGCTATCTTACCCGCGTAGCTGAAAGTATTTTTAAGAGTGACGGTTTCATTAGGATCTTCTACGATCGGCGCATCATTTACCGGATTGATTTTTAGAGTAATCTCCTTTTCGCAACTTAGTCCAAATTCGTTCGTAACTCTAATTTTAAGACTTTGCTCGCCGTTAAAATTTAGCGCAGGTTTTACGTGTAGCATTCCATTATCGTCCAGCTCGGTGCTCAAATTCTCATTTGTAGTTAAAATTTCAAATTTTAACGCACCGTCTATTTTGTTTTCCACTTCGAGCACCTCAGTTAGGCTCGTATCCTCATCGAAGATAAATTTTTCGCTTTTTATGTCGGGAGCCGAAACTTTTACGTTAAATTTATCTCACTTTCATCAAAGCCGCCCCGACCGTCGCTCACTCTAATTTTGACGCTATCCTCGCCGATAAATTTATCGTTCGGGATGTATTCGTAGCTTCCGTATTCATTTATGCGGAATTTTCCATTTTCTGCATCTTTTAAAATTTCATAGCTAAGCTTATCGCCGTCAGGATCAATTGCTTCTAAAGCGGATGCAAACTGTCTAACGTCGTTTAACTCGGCATTTACGAGCTTATCTTTAAATTTTACAGGATTGTTTTGCGAAGGTTCCGCTTCGGATATCTCTTTAATAAACTCATCAAAATCATAAACCTTGCCGTCAAAATAAAATTTTTCTATCTTGCCTTCAGTGTAACCTTTTTTTATAGTTATGCCGCCTATAATTTCGGTTTTATTATATGGATTGTAGACCGAAATTTTCATATCGTCGCCATCTCGCCTAAACTTCAGATCTTCAGGGCTTAAAAAGGCAAATCTTAACGCATCCGCACCGCCGTCATCGTAGATGATGTCCTCGCCATCGCCTAAATAATATTCGTAGATATTGCTATCTTTCGATCCGATTAGTAGATCGTTGCCGGCTCCGCCGTTAAGAATATCTATGCCGCTGCCGCTCATTAAGATGTCGTTTCCTGCGCCGCCATAAAGCTCGTCGTTAAAATCTGAACCCGCTACGAGGTCGTTACCCTCTTTTGACGAGACGATAACGCCCGAACGCTCTTTGCTATAATCAAAGGTCTCACTAGTTTTATCGCCGAATACATGCTTGCCGATAACGCCCGTGATCTCGTTTCCTGAAAGACTAAATTTTATACCGGTTTTAGCCAGAAGCGACGAAATTTTATCATCGCTTAAATAACTCTTATTGAGCTTAAAAAGCGCGTAATTATAATCTCTTTTTAGCACCGATGCTAGCAGATTGATCGCTAGAGCCGTCTCACTTGCATTCGCTTCACCGCTAATTATGCGAGCTAACTTTAAATTTAGAGCGTTAAACATAAGTGCACAGCTTTTCGCATCCTCGCCAAAAAGTTTATTTGCTAAAATTTTACTGATAGAATCAAATTTTATATTCTCGTATTCTTTAAGTACCGCAGTAATTATATACGGATTCGCCCTTTGTTCTGCGCTAAGCCTTGCGCCGCGGAAAGCCTCCACGACGGAGATTTTCTTTTCGGTTTCGTCATCTAGATCGCTAAGGGCGATGCTTTGCTTTTTGCTCGTCTCAAACCACACATCACGTACTATGCCGCTGCTTCCGTCGCTTCTACTGAATTCCCCGCTTGCGGTTATTTTATTACCGTTTTCGCTTTGGGTATCCTCTGTAGTTTTTAAAGATATAGATGAAATTCCGAGCTCTTTTAGGCTTTTTACTTCGTCTTTTTCGCATTTGCCATCGCCATTATCTTGCCAAAGAAGTAGCTCACCGAATCTCTCGTCTCTTTCGTCGATCACGCCATTATTATCGCTATCAAACTCCTTTAGAGCCCGCACGCCGTCCTTTGCATAGGTGTCATTTTTAAGCTTGGAATTTGATCCGAAAAGCTCGAAAGAATTATTGATAATTCCGTCTTTGTTGATATCTACGGCTAAAATTCCATCACCCTTTTCTATCTATGCGGTTTTATTTCTCCTGCCGTCATTTATATAATCAAAATATGCCTGCGAATTATCTAGCGGCGTAGATGTGATGCCATTGCCGTTAAGATCAAGCACAACCGGCGGCAGCGATAAGTCCTGCGAGCCGAAATTATCGTTTAAAGCCCATTTGTCTAAAATTTTATCCATATCCGAACTTAGCTCATCAAACGCTTTATTTACCGCACCCGCTCTGTACTCTTGCACGCTTCGTTTCAAACCATCATCGCCCGCCATAGCGTCATTTAGCGATCTAACTTTACCGCTTTCTGCGAGGCTTGAAAGATCTCCCTCTTGCTCTGTGTCTTTCCTTTCGTAGACCGTATCCAAAGTATCCGATTTAAACCATCTGTTTTCAAAGCTAAGCTCACCGTCGTTAGCACCTATTTTAGCTCCTCCCGAGCCTGTATAGCCACTGCGTATATCAATGCGCTCTATGCCTGCATTAGATAGTGACTTTATGCCGTTTTTAGGGGTCGGGTTAGGAACGACCGGACCCGAATGATCTTCGTTGCCATGATCTGGTAAAGCCTCGTTTATATCGGTTAATTTAAACCATAATTTTTTGATTTTTTTATCTGCTCCATCTTGCAAAAAAGTGCTATGGGTAGAAATGATATTGCCGTTTTCACTTCTATCATATTCTTTGAACGAGCCTAAATCCAAGCTATTTATTCCCAGTTCTTTTAGGGTTTTTAGCTCTCTTTTTTGGCTTATTCCATCGCAATTATCTTGCCAAACTAAAAGCTCATTAAATTTATCGTCTTTTTCGTCTAAAATTCCGTTATTATCGCTATCGAATTGTTTTAATACCGCAAATCCTGTTTCTCTTACTATATAGTTATCGTCTTTATCTAACCATCCACCAAATTTTCCCCTATTAGTTCGTTGGCGGGATCAACAAGCCCATCTTTATTTAAATCCATGGCAAGCAATCCGTCACCTTGCTCTATCCAACCACTCTTTTTTATCTCGCCATTTAAATCTAATTTAGGAGATGCATCGCTTACTGAAGTGGAAGTAATATCATTATTGTTTAGATCAAGCACAAAAGCATTAAGTGAGTTGTGGATTACTTTATCCTCTCTGGCATTATTTATCTCTTCCTTTCCCCAGCGAGTACCATCTTGAAATTTAAGCGACTTTAAACTAGCGCCCCCTCTAATATATATTTTATCGCTTAACTCTTCAAAGCTTTTGCCATCTTCTTTTAGCGCTATCTCATATAGTGCGCCAGTAAATAAGTCATGTTTTCTTCTGATTATAATATCATTTGCAGTAATTCCTTCTTTAAATTCTATATTTACAAATTGTTCAGCGAAAGACCTCGATTTATGCCCTACAAAACCCTTTATAAAATCTTTTCCGTCTCCCCTACCAAATCTAAAAACATTAACACTACTCTCAACATCCCATCCAAAATGCATAGTTACTGTATCGTTCCCCTTGCCTGCGTCTATAGTATTATTTCTACTGCCTACGAATATCGTATCATCGCCATCTCCGGCATTAATTTCGCAATCATCGTCTCCACAAACTATCAGATCGCTTTTATCGGTACCATTGTATAAAAAATCCAGATTTAATCTATTGCCGTTCGATAAAACAATATTTTCTATAATTCCAGTAGTTTTTATTGGGGCGGTAGCAGCTCGCTTACTCCTAGAATGAGAATCCGCGGATGAATAACCCGCTTTATCTGCTACTGCGCCTTCCGCTTCTGCAACAGGTGCATCGCCCGCAATAGCATAATTTACACCCAGACTCATAGTAATTACGTCTGTTATTTTGCTTAAATCCTCATCCTTGGTAGCGATACCATCTTTAACGTAAATTTTAATATATCCACTTGCCTTTTCAATGATTAAATTTTCTCTACTGATTCCCTCGCCAAATTTTAAGGTATCTATGCCGTTCCAATCATCTATATTGACCTTGCCGCTTCCCCTTTTGTACGTATAAAGAGTATTACCGAAAGACTCCTCTGTAAGTACAGAATTTTCTTCCTTAAGTTCAACATTCCTTGCATATTCTACTTTATTCAAATCCCAAGGTGCAGCATCGGAAACCAAATGAATCGATCTAGGATCGCTATATTCAGGCTTTTGCTTATTTAAATTTAGCTCTTTCACATCCTTATAAAAGATAACCTCTTTTGCTCTTTTTAACCCCTGGTCTGTTTGTAAAGTAAGATCTTTTGTTTTATCCCCCAAGAATGCTCTTGCTCTATCGTCTCCATAGATGTATAAATTTATAGAGTTATCGTCATTATTTTTAACGTAGATATAATCATAAATTTTGTCGTTTTTATCGATCTTCATATCGTGATTTCTATCATATCCACTAAGAAGAGTGTCTAAATAATTTAGAGATATCGATTTGATCGGGGAGTTGGCGTCGTTTATAGAGATCAGTTCGCCCTCATCCGTTTCCGCATTGCGATTTTTATCTATCCAGACGCTTAGACCGGAGTTGTCCTTGCTATCTATCACTCCATCTTTATTAGCGTCAAAATCTCTAAGTAAAGATAAAGTATCCAAGGTAGTTTCGCCCTTGGAATTTAAATATCTGTTGCCTATGATCTCGCTGCCGTTATCAACTATGCCGTTACGATTTGTATCGTTTACCAGCACTCCCTCGTCTTGCCCGAACCAATCAAGCATCCTCTCTTTAAATCCGTCGGAATTCATATCGAAATAGAGTTTATTGCCGGATTTATCAATATCGGTAGTACCCGATAAATTTAACGCAGCTCCGCTTTGCTTGGAATTTACATTATTCGCATTTGGAGCGTAGCCCGCCTTATCTTTATTACCGGAGCCAGGATTCTGCTCGGAGCGGCTAGGTACACACATACCGTCGGAGCAAGAGTCTGAATTGTCGTTTTCGTTTACGGCTTGTGAAGTTAATGATTTATAAAAATTCATACTTCTATTTCCAGTCAAATTAACATTTAAATCAGAATTTAATTCCGATTTTAATCTCGTCACCAACATCAAGTAAAGATCCGATTCACTAGGACACTCTACGTAAGGAATGTCCGGAGCTGGCTGCTTGGAAGGAACTGAGATACTAGGGACTGAGCCTATGCCCCAAAACGCAGAGCCACCGGCTCCACCAGCTCCGCCAAATCCTCCACCTACGCCGTATGTTTGAGTGCTAGGAAGAGTGAAGCTTAGATCAAAATTCTTGTGTATCGCTTGAGGACATTTATCTTCTGGGAAGTCGATAATGGTACCTAGCCCTGAGGCTATTTCGGTTACATTTTCTATATCAGATCCATAATAATGTGAGCTTTCTGCTACTAGCAAAAACACTTCTTTACCCTCTGTTTTACCATCTCTTACTATACTTACCTTTTGGGTGATAGAGGTGGTTCCTGCAGGAATCTTTGTAAAGATATAATTTTTCTCTCCGCCTATTTTACCATAATCTTCTACCTCTAATGCACTGCCTTTTACGGTAAATAATCTTAAATTCAAATCATTTTCCAATGCCTTATCTATACTCACAGTAAATATAGCTTTTCCATCATTTTCTATAATACGCAAATTTGAAACGGTTACATTTACTTTGTTAGGGTCTTTTAAGTAATCTTGAACTTCATCTTTATTTAAAAATTCATAAAATTTTATAAAATCATTTAATCCATCCCATGCCATCTGCTCTTTGGCGCTTAAATACCAAGCAATAACAGTAAAGTAATGCTCCCCCCTATTGCGAGGGGTACAGCTATATGGGGTGGAACAAAGGGTAGGGCTAAAACAATATTTGATACAGTTGTTACTACGGTTGACCACTGTCTGGAACCATATTTTTTCTAATCTAATTCCATTTGTTTTAAATCCAAATCCAAAGCCACAGGAAATATAGCTGAGCTAGCACCTTTTATCGCACTCCAGAAAGTATTGAAATAACATCTGTGGCAAATTTATCGAAATATTGTTTCTTTTGTTGCTCATTTTTTTCTTTCTCAAATGAATTATAATTTTTTATTGCATCATATACGCCAGCGCCATATCCAGATTCATCGAATGTGCGTTTCGAAATCTCCTTTATAAAATCAATCGCTGCAGATGGATTAAAATTCGCCATAATTTTCTCCTTTAGATCTTAAAATAAATTTTATAAATACAATAACTAAAAATATATTAGAAAATATTAAAAGAAAATATACCGATACGTCTTTATAATATTTACCATGAAATTTTATGAAATACGTGTGATTTTTTAGTTCCGGTTTTACATTAAAATTATAATCTAAAACTAAAATTTGATACGCTCGAAGTACTGACTCAGTAGTACCTGGAAATTCTGCATACCAAATTTTGACTCTACGATCTATTAATAAATCTGCTTTATCGCCCAACTTAGTAAAATTATAAAACGGATCTATTTTATTAAAATCTACAGGAGTTATTACGAAAGTTTCGTTTCTATCCGTATCAAAAAAACGGAAATTATAACATTAGGGAGCCTTTTACGGCTCCGCTAACTCGCCCCATTATCCTTCCATTCATAACTTTTAGTTCACTGATATTCTCCGGGCTTGGATAGATTATATAGTTGTACCACGGATAAATCACTATAAGAAATATAAACATAATTCCTATCGGATAAGCAATTATATCTTTCAAATTTCTAATATTCATACATTCTCTTTTTAGGTTTAAATAAATTCTGCAGCCAAAATTTTCATTGCACCATGACCGAAATTGCATCACCACTATCCATCTTATCGATATTCTTCAGCGCCTCGCAGCTAAATTTTTCTCCATTTTTGCAATTGTCTTCAAAGATTCTTCTCCCCTTATTTTCATCTTTGTCCACTCCTTTGCCGTAAGATATAGATATTGCTTTACTAAAGCAGACGAATTTATCGTCTAAATTAAAAGACTTTATAAGTCTCCTTGTTATTTTAGCCCCCGCGAATTGTATATTTTATCGCCTCAAACACTAAACAAACTATAAAATTAGCATATTTATAGTTTGTGTAATAAACGCAATCTATGTAAGGGCTTCCAAAAACGGATTAAATTTGGATTTGCATCCAAATTTAAAGCGATCCGTCGCTGCTGCTTTCGCGGGGTTTAGGAAGTGGCGAAATTTTAGTGTAATACTCCTCCTTGCCGTTGTATTGGCGGCTAAAAACGCCGTCAGGGACGGTGAAGTTGCGCTTGGTTTGCGGATATTCTTTTAAATAGGCATCTAAAAATTTTGCAAACACCGGTGCTGCAGTGCGACCGCCGCCCTCGACCTTTCGCATAGGTTTATAATCGTCGTTGCCATACCAGATTATGATCTGCAAATCCGGCGTAAAGCCGCAAAACCATGCATCTATGCTATCATTTGAGGTGCCTGTTTTGCCCGCTATGTCGATGCCCTGCACGCGCGCGCGAGTACCGGTGCCGCGCTGCACGATATTTTTTAATAGCGTAGTCATCAGATATGCCTGTTCAGGGCGCAGCACGCGACGTCGCTCAGGCTCGATAAAGCGAGTTTTGCCGTCCTTATCGGTAATCGAAACGATAAATTTTGATTTTGCAGTAATCCCAAGCCCCGGAAACATCGAATACATCGTGGAGTATTCAAGCGGCGAAATTCCGTAGCTGCCGATAGCCACCGACAGGGCGGGCGGGACGTTCTTAAAGCCGAACTCGCCCAGCTTTTTTACCGCGCGATCAACGCCGATAGATTGCATCAGATTGATCGAGGCAAGGTTACGCGAGCGTGTTAAAGCTTCTTTGATCGTGATGTAGCCGCTGTAAGTCTTGTCGTAATTTTTCGGCTTCCACGTTTTATCGCTGCCATCGTCGAATTCTCTAGCTATATCGGGTACTTCGGTCATCGTCGAGTAGCCCATATCAAGGGCGATTTGATAGACGAAAGGCTTGAAGCTGGAGCCGGTTTGGCGCTGGGATTGGCTGGCACGATTGAAATTTGATTTCGCGTAATCCACACCGCCTACTAAGGCTAAAATTTCGCCGTTTTGTGGATGCGTGACGACCATAGCGCCGTTTACGTTGCTTGCATTAGCGTCTTTGTTGCGCTTTAAAATTTCATTGTAGCCGAAAACTAATGCCTCTTGCGCCATCGCCTGCGCCTTTAGATCAAGGCTCGTATCTATGCGGTATCCGCCCGTTCGGACGTCCGGTAGAATTTTTTCCGCTTCTTTTATGATCTCATCTACGGCATACGGTGCTACGTTTTGCGTGAGCGTTTCGTTGTAGATCGTAGGCTGTTCGTTCATCGCAAGCTCATATTCGGTCTTATTTATCCAGCCGAGCTCATGCATCCTATAAATCACGTTATTGGCGCGCGAAAGCGACAAATCCAGGTGCTTAGTAGGATCAAAGCTGCTAGGAGCTTTCGGCAAACCCACTAAAATCGCAATCTCTTTAAGGCTCAAATCTTGCAAATCTTTTTTGAAATATCCCAAAGCCGCCGTGCGGATACCGTAATATCCGTGCCCAAAATACACTTCGTTAAAGTAACGCTCTAGAATTTGTTCCTTGCTTAGGGCATTTTCGATCTTAAGCGATAGGATCGCTTCTTTGATCTTGCGATCAAGCTTCTTTTCGCTCGAAAGAACTAAATTTCGCGTGATCTGCTGCGTAATCGTGGAAGCCCCTTCGACAAATTTCATCGCTTTGACATCTTTAATAATCGCCCTAAAAATCGCCTCGACATTCACGCCGCCGTGTTCGAAAAACGCCGTATCCTCGATAGCTACAAGCGCCTCGATCACGCGACCTGGGATCTCGTCGAATTTTACGTAAATTCTATTTTGTTCATTAAAAACATTGGCTATCAAATTGCCGTTGCGGTCATAAATTTTAGTCGTAAGCTCGGGATGATAATCGATGATCGAGTCCGATTCCAAGCGGATTTGCGAGTAAAAATACAAAAAAATCCCGCCTGCGGCAAACGCACAAACCGTAATAAAACTAAATAAAACTCTTACCATACAAACCTCTTTAAAATTTCCAGATCAAGCCCCATCGCCGTAAATTTCGACCCACGCGAGCTTTTGATATATTTTTCGTTAAAGCCTTCGATACTCATCGCACCCGCCTTGCCGCACCAATCGCCGCTAGCGATATAGCTTTTTAAATCCGCTTCATTAAATTCTGCAAATTCAAAGCTTGCGACGCTAAGTGCCGAAAGCTCTAGCGCCTTACTGCAAAAAATCATCGCAGTATAAACGGCGCAGCTAGCACCACTTTGAGCTCGCAGCATCCTTAATGCGTCCGCTTCATCCCGCGCCTTGCCTAAAATTTTACCGCCGGCAAGCACAGAGCTATCGGCAAACAGCACTCTATCATAATTTTTATAAATTTTAAAAAACTGCGTTTTTTTGGCTACGGCAACGCGGTAAGCATAGATGCGTGCATCGTCCTTACTAATGCCGCTTTCGTCGAAATTAAAAGGAATTTGCGTAAATTCTACGCCGTTATCCTTTAGAATTTGCGCTCTAGTAGGCGAGCTGGAAGCTAAATAAATCATCAAAACTCGCCCACCGTCACGCCTAGATAAACGCAAATCAGCGTAACTACGATATTTAACGGGATGAAATATTTAACGACGATGATTAAATGCTCATTCGCCTCAAGCTCATCGCCTGCATCCAAAGCTCGCTTCAAAGATGAAATTTTATAATGCATGTAGATAAAATTTAGTAGTATAAAGCCGGCGCCAGCCCACAGCGTGGCAATCGCGCCTTTTACCATAGGATCTGAAAATTTAAAACCTCCGCCGTCCGCAAGAAAAAATCCACTTACGCAAACGATCACCAAAAATAGCGCAAAGAACTGCTCATAGCGTTTCATATATCGCAAAATTTCTGTAAATTTTACATCCTTCGCATCCGCTTGGCTTTTACTGCTTAAATTCATAAAAATTCGCGCGATCAAAAATACGCAGATCTGCGCGCAGACCAAAAAAATCACGCTTAAAATGTGAATCAGCGGCAAAATTTGCGAGGCTTTGATGAAGCCGGTATCGATTTCGTTCAAATTTTACCTTTTGCGTAAGAGATCGCCTCTTTGGTCGCTTCTTCGATTTTTAGCACGTCCTTGCCGCCTGCAGTCGCAAAATCATCGCGTCCGCCGCCACCGCCGCCTAAAATTTGCGCCGCGAGCTTAACCCATTCGCCAGCTTTGATCGGCGCGTTTTTAACGCCTGCCGCGATTGAAATTTTGCCGTCAGTGCCTACTTGCATCAACATTATCGCCGCCTTTTCGTGGCTATTTTTAAACTCATCTATCATAGTTTTTATATCACCGCTTTCGACCGAGGCTACGCAAAGTTTAGTATCGCCGACATTTAAAAAAGCCAGTGCATGAGAACTGCTTGCATGCTTGATCTGATCTTTTAGCGATCTGATCTCATCTTTTAATTTCTCAATCGCACGGAGAGGCTCAATCCCTTTTAGCTCCGTAGAAATTTCAGCAAGCTTAGCGCGATTTTGAAGCGCTAAATTTAAAGCGGCGCGCGAACAAACCGCCTCGATACGCCTAACACCCGCACTTACGCCGCTTTCTTTGACTATAAAAAACGGTCCTATCTCGCTTAAATTACGCACGTGAATTCCGCCACAAAGCTCCTTACTAATCTCTCCAAAGCTCACAACGCGCACTTTTGAGCCGTATTTTTCGCCAAAAAGCGCAATCGCGCCGCTGTTTTTAGCATCATCTATATCCATAATCTCGGTTTTTGCCGCATAGCCCTTGCAAACGGCATTATTTACAAATTCCTCGATTTTAGCTAGCTCCTCGTCGCTAAGTGCCTTAGGATGCGAGAAGTCAAATCTTAAGCGGTCCGCTTCGACCAAGCTTCCTGCTTGAGCGATATGAGCCCCTAGCACCGCACGAAGCGCCGCGTGTAAAAGATGTGTCGCGCTGTGATGACGTGCAATCTGCTCACGCTCCTCAGAAACCTTGAGCCCGACGATATCTCCAATTTTTAGGTTACGATTAAGGCGCAAGTGGGATAAATTTAGCCCATAAAATTTCTGCGTATCAAACACATCGGCTATGGACTCCACTTCGCCGCTATCGCCCGTTTGACCGCCGCTTTGTGCATAAAACGGAGTGATATCAAACATTGCCCAGCCGATATCGCCGGCTTTGAGCTCATCCACTTCCGCAAAATCCTCATTAAGTAGCGCTAAAACCTTGCTCGTGCGGCTAAGCTCTTCGTAACCGCTAAATCTATTCTCGCCGAATTTCTCTAGCAGCGCCTTGAAATCGCCACGGACGTTTTTATCGCCACTGCCCTTCCATGCGGCTTTAGCTATCTGCCTTTGCTCGCTCATAAGCGCGTCAAATTTAGCCTCATCCACGCGCAAATTTTTCTCGCGCAGCATATCGGCGGTCAGATCGAGCGGAAAGCCGTAGGTATCGTATAACTTAAACGCGACCTCGCCGCTAAAAATTTCTTTAGTACGTGCAAGCTCCTCGTTAAAAAGCTCGATGCCGTTTGCCAAAGTGGCAAAAAACCGCTCCTCTTCGAGTTTGATCTGCTCCTTTACGGCTTGCTTTTTTTCGTTCAGATAGGCATAATGCCCACCCATCAGCTCGCATACTTTATCCACGAGGCGGTACATGAACGGCTCTTTGATGCCGAGCAAATAGCCGTGGCGAACGGCACGGCGCAGAATTCTACGCAAAACATATCCCCTACCCTCGCGGTTAAAATTTGTCCCTTGTGCTAGCAAAAACGTAACCGAGCGGATATGATCGGCGATGACGCGATAGCTTGCGCCGCTTTCATAAGCGTAAGGCTTGCCGCAAAGCTTTGCAACCTCGTCGATTAGTGGCATAAAAAGCGAGCTGTCGTAGTTGCTAAATTTACCCTCTTTAATCGCCGTAACGCGCTCAAGCCCCATGCCCGTGTCGATGCTAGGCTTTGGAAGCGGGCTAAGCTTGCCGTCTTTGCTGCGCTCGTACTGCATGAAAACTAAATTCCAAATCTCTAAAAAGCGGTCGCCGTCGCCGCCCATATAATCCTCGGGCGAGTGAAAATGCTCCTCACCCTGATCGTAAAAAATTTCGCTGCACGGCCCGCACGGCCCGGTATCGCCCATCGCCCAAAAATTATCGTGATCGCCGAAGCGATATATGCGCTCCTGCGCTATGTGGCGCGCCCAGAACCCGAACGCTTCGTCGTCCTTTTCGTGCACGGTAACATAGAGTTTGTCTTTTGGAAGCTTTAAAATTTCAGTGATAAACTCCCACGCATAGGCAATCGCCTGCTCTTTAAAATACTCGCCGAAGCTGAAATTTCCAAGCATCTCAAAAAACGTATGATGGCGCGCGGTGTAGCCGACGTTGTCTAGGTCGTTGTGCTTGCCGCCGGCGCGGATGCAGGTCTGACAGCTCGTGCGAATAGGCGGTGTCGGACGCGGAACGGCTCCTGTAAATATGCTTTTAAACGGCACCATGCCCGCGTTTGTAAAAAGCAAGCTATCATCATCTGGCACCAGCGGTGCACTAGGGATGATCTGATGGCCCTTGCTTGCAAAGAAATTTAAATATTCGCTTCTAATATCCATGATTTGTCCTATTTCAAGTTAAATTTTAAAGGCGCATTTTAGCTAAATTAGATTTTAAAAATTATAAATTTTAACCATTCTTAGTTATAATGGCGCAAAAGATTAAATTTAGGGCATGGCGATGAAAAAAAAGATAGCGATCATAGGCATGGGCGAGCTTGGTCAAAAGCACTTCAGCGAGCTAAGAAGGAGCGATTATTTCGAACTTGTAGCGCTTTATCATAAGGGCAACAGTGAAAATTTCGGCCCGCGATATCCGATCTTTGATAATCTAACCGATCTTTTTAACGTCGCTAAGCCCGATGCCGTAGTCATCACGGCTCCCCCGCCATCGCATAAAGAGCTGATTTTAAAATGCCTGCCGTTTACCAAAAATATCTTTGTAGAATCCCCGCTCGCACAAAGCCTAGCCGAAGCTAGAGAGATAAACTACGCAGTCACCACTAACGGTACGCGCCTAGCCGTAGGCTACTCCGACCGCTACAATCCTGTCATCGTATCCTTGCTACGCGAGCTAGCCAAGGGGGATAAAATTTTTTCGATGAGCTTTGTAAGCGGTTTTGCAAACGATGATAGAGCAGATATCGTAGCCAATGCCCTTTTTAGAGATATTGATCTTGTGCGGCTGCTTTCTCACAGCGAGATCGCCTGCATAGAACTTAGCAAAAATATCTCTAAAGAGCGCACTCTAGCCGCATGCGCGACGCTTCACACAAAAAGCGGCTGCTATTGCACGCTAATGCAGTCCAATCTCTATCCGATCAGGCGCCACGGTATCGAGATTTGCACCGACAGCGGTGTGTATTTCGGCGATCTAATCTCAATAACTCTTTTTAAAATTACGCCTGACGGGCGCGTTAATCTGCGCGTCGATCGCGATGACTTTTCGCTGCGCCGCGAACACGAAGCATTTTGCGCGATGTGCGACAGCAGTACTAACGCAGGTCTTGCAAGCGTCGAGGATGCGATAAAAATCAGAGAAATTATCTCATGAAAAAAGCCCTAATTTTGCTCAATATGGGCGGTCCGAACAATCTGAGCGAGGTTGAAGTTTTTTTAACAAATATGTTTAACGACCCCTTTATTTTGAGCATTAAAAGTGGTTTTTGGCGTAGCGTTTTGGCTGCGCTCATCGTAAAAAGTAGAGCGGCGGCGGCGCGTAGCAACTACGAAAAACTAGGCGGACGCTCGCCGATATGCTCCATCACCGCCGCTCTTTGCGAGCGGGTAAATGAACTAGCGCAAGCCGAATTAAGCGCGGGGTTAAAATTTGAAGGCGCGGCTGATGCGGGCGTCGCAAATGAGCCGTCGCAAGACATTTCATTGCAGAGCAAGCCGTCGCAAGACGTTCCGACGCAGGGCGAGGCGCTGCAGGATAAAAAACCGATAGACGAGCTAATTTGCGATTATGCGATGAATTACACGCCGCCCTTTGCGGAGGATGTGTTTAAAAAATACGCGGATTTTGATGAGATAATTTTGATGCCTTTGTATCCGCACTTCTCGAAAACTACGGTGCAATCGAGCCTGTGCTCTGCCGAGGCGGCACTTAAACGGCTCGGTATAAAAAATTATAAAATAGCGGGCATCTTCTACGACAGCGCCGCTTACAACGAAATTTTACTAAATTTAATTACGGGGTGCGCCGCAAAATTTAGCGCAGATGAAATTTCGCAAATTTCACTCATATTTTCCGCCCATTCACTGCCGGTAAAAATGATCGCCGCGGGCGATCCCTACGAGGCGCAGGTAGAAGCGCACGTAAAAATTTTAAAAGATCTGCTGACTGCGCGCGGGATTAAATTTAAAGAGATTATTTTGGCGTATCAATCGCGCCTTGGCCCCGTGAAGTGGCTAGAGCCCAATATCGCGGACGTCTTGCGGGATCTGCGGAGCAAAAAAGCGCTCATATTTCCGATCGCGTTTTGCGTGGATAACTCCGAGACCGATTTTGAGCTGGATATTTTTTATCGAGCTAGGGCACGCGAGCTGGGTTATGAATACTACGAAGTGTGCAAATGCCCGAACTCCCGCGAGGATTTCGCGAAATTTATACTCGCGCAAGCGCTGTAAATTTAGGAATTAAATTTAACTTTTCTATTCGAGCCTTTTAAACTTTTTGCGGAGTTTGAAAGCCTAATACAATGCCGATAAAATCGGCTAAATTTCATTTTTAAGCAATTAGATAGAGCTTTAAATTTAATTATTTCGCAGCGGGTTGCGTAGCCGCTTACCGCTTTTGATCTTCCGCTTCTTTACTAAATAAATTTCTTTTATATTCTTTATAGTCGTTAGTTAGTCTCTCGACTTCCTCTTTAGATATATGAAAGTTGGGGTTTTTGATATTTCTTTCATCTGCCGTAAATTCTATCACGCGAACTTTTTTCCGCTCTACCGCAAATAGTATATACTCTTTAATATTTTTAAAGGTAGCGTTCTTGTCGGAACAATGTTTTTGCAAAAAAGCAAGCTGGAACCTAGCTTTGGTTGCTTTCTTATAATATTCGCTTTCTACATCATACCTATATTCCTTATAACACCTATCATCATACATTCTTTTTAAAAATTCATCGCTTGGGATTCCGCCTATATCATATTGCAAAAGTAGATCTATCATAGCTCCGGGCTCGGGCACGTCCAGTAGATCGCCATATACCGACATATAAAGCCTAAACTCCTCTACCCCATACTCCTTGTTAGTATTTTTTATATTTTTATAGCCGGATATCTCCTCTAGTTTATTTGAAACGGAGACCTCTCCCATATTGAAAGTGGAGTAGGTATACGGTCTATAACCGCTCTCTAGCACCATTTTCATTATATCGTACATATTGTTTCTAACTAGGTGGGTGATAAAATAATATGGCTCGCCTCCGCCGCTAAAAAGAACCTCTTTGGTACGGTAATGTATGATCGGCGTAGCGTTTTCGTCAAAGCTTACAGAATCTATCCAGTTTTCGACATCCATAATGCCGTAGGTTTCCTGCACGATCTCTACTTCGTCAAACTTAACTCCGCTATCTAGCAAAAGCTTGACCGACTTAGTGGCGTTATTTTCCATAGCGTATGCCATAGGGGATAGCTCGTAATTATCTTTCTTATGAGGATCGGCTCCCATCTCTATCAGCTTTTTTGCGGTTTTTTCATCATCGTAAAAGCTAGCATACATCAAAGGGGTAACGCCGAAATGAAGAGGGGTATCTACGCTTATATTATTATCCTGCATAAATTTTAAAATTTTATCCGTATCTTTTGATTTTAAGCTCCTGCGCAAAAGTTCCATCGTGGGGTTATCTCTAACCTCCTCTTCGTCTATATCCCAATATCTATAGCCAACTGCGTTTATCTCCTTTTGCGTTACGTATTTAGCTAGCTCGGAGTTAGGATCTACTTTGGTATTTGCAGTAACGGTATAGTGAGAGGAGGTTGATGTAAATCTTAAGCCGATTCCAAATTTTAACGCTAAAACAATGGCGATGAGAACAATAACTATATAAGGAATGCTTTTTAAAATGTTTTTTATGATTTTAAGCAAGGTCTTCAAATTTGATCCTTTAGCCTTAAAACACTAGCTTGTAAAGAGCTTTAGCTTTTAAGCAAAACCTAAAGCGACAACTCGTTTTATTCCCCGAAAGTGCCGCGATTATATAACGATGAGGATTAACTTTCACTTATACCAAAATTTTATATATTTCTGTAGCTTAACATCGTGTTTGAGCTTAAAACTTAAAAAGCAAACTACATTGATAAAATCTAAATTTAACCCCCTGCCTTTGGTTTATAAGCTTTATCTTACCAAGCCACCGTTTTTGCTCGCCGGTTCATATCTTTTTAATATATATTTTATATCTTCGGCCTGCGTTTCCGTAGGTACGTTTTTCAATTTAAAAAGAAGGTATTCTTTTTGGGTCATGTTTTTATCGGCTAGAAATACGCTGTCGAGATGACGAAATTTAAAATCTCGTATCTCTTTATTTATCTTTATCTTGTTTGACCATTCTATATAGCTCTTAAAATCCATAAACGTTTCATTTTTATCCAGTTCTCTTTTTTCAAATGCCCAAAGATCATTATAGCTCTTAAGCTCTTCAAATTTAAAATTCTTAATAGGGCAATATTTTTCATATATCGCAAGCTGCGTATCATATTCTTTCATCTCATCAGGATCAAGCGGAATCGGTTTTCTTACGATGATACCTTCTTGAATCAGTTTTTGTTTCATAGCGGCTCGGCTATCGCGGAAGTCTTTTATATATTTATCTATAATTTTCTCTTCTTTAACCCTATCTATACCCTCATTCATCGCATCAATATATTTAAATTTGTCTTCTATTACCTCTTTATGTGCCTGATAGCACTTATTATATGCCTCTTTAAGCTCCTCATTGGAGGGCTGCTTCGGGGCATTGTATTTTAAAAGAATTTCCAATGTGGGTTTATAATCGGGCATATATGTTAGACCATGAGAAAATTCATAATCGTAGTCTCTGTATCCTTCATCAAGAAGCATTTGTAAAATTTCCGTAAGACCATAAAAAGTAACATATATAAAAGGATGTACGCCATCTTTTGACCCTTTCTCTCTTGCTCCATACTTTGATTCATATTCTACAGATATATTATCTCCGTTTATTGTTATATGTTTTATCATATCATGCTGAGGCGATTGCAAATATCTTTGTATTAGTGCTTTACTATCAAATTTTACTTTCTTACTCAACAGAAATTTTACTGCTTTAGTAGAGTTATTTTCAATAGCATAAGCTATCGGAGTAAGCTTAAATTTATCTGTAGCATTAATATCCGCTCCTTCTTTTACGAGCTCTTTTGCAGTACCTATATCATCGTAAAAGCATGCATACATCAGAGGCGTTGTATTGGCCTTCATCCTAAGATTAGCGCTAAGATTATTTTGTTTCATATAATCTAAAATTTTATCGGTATTCTTAAGACGCAAAAGATTTCTCAAGTCGTTTAAAGTAGCGTTCGCCTCATCGTATTCGTCTATATCCCAATAGCGGAAAGCAAAATCGTCTATTTCCTCTTGCGTTACATATTTGGCAAGCTCGGAGTTGGGATCTATTTTGGTATCGGGGGTAACGACGAAATGACTTGGTTTAGATGATCTATCGTAATAAAAACTAATAAAAGAGGCTAAAAGGACGCCAAGTAGGAGCGCAAAGAATTTTTTCATTTTCAAATTTGATCCTTTAGCCTTAAAACACTAGCCTGTAAAGAGCTTTAGCTTTTAAGCAAAACCTAAAGCGACAACTCGTTTTATTCCCCAGGAAGTGCCGCGATTATATAACGATGAGGATTAACTTTCACTTATACCAAAAAATTTTATCTATTTTTGCGGCTTACATTGTGTTTGAGCTTCAAAACATAGAAAATAAACCGCACTGATAAAGTCTAAATTTAAACCTCGGCTAAATTTCAGAGCTTCCCTTGCGCGTCTTTATAGACGTTTTTTACGTCGTAAACCAGCGAGCCCGCGTAATCAAGCTCGAAAAACTGCTTATGCGCCACGGCGATTACGACGCAGTCAAATTTGCCCAAATCGGGCTTTTGCAGCAGATCAATGTCGTAGTATCTCTTGGCGTCGGCGGCGCTCGCCCAAGGATCATAGACGCTTACTTCGCAGCCGAAATTTTTAAGCTCGTTTATCATATCCACGACGCGCGTATTGCGGGTGTCGGGGCAGTTTTCTTTAAACGTAAGTCCCAAGATCAAGACCTTTGCGCCCTTAACCTTTTCGTCGTATTTTATCATCATCTTAACGACCTCCGTAGCGACGTAGCTTCCCATATTATCGTTAATGCGGCGGCTTGATAGGATGATTTCTGGGTGATAGCCCACCTCGGTCGCCTTCTGCGCCAGATAATACGGATCGATGCCGATGCAGTGTCCGCCCACGAGCCCTGGACGGAAGCTTAAGAAATTCCACTTCGTAGCCGCCGCGTCGATAACATCGTTGGTGTTGATACCGAGCTTACCGAACAGAATCGCAAGCTCGTTGATAAAGCCGATATTGATGTCGCGCTGGGTGTTTTCGATCACCTTCGCGGCCTCTGCGACCTTTATACTGCTAGCGCGAAAGGTGCCGTTTTGCAGAATGCTAAGATAGACGCTATCTACGACGTCCAAAGCCTCCTCAGTACTTGCCGAGACGATCTTTTTGATCTTAGTGACGGTGTGAATTTTATCGCCCGGATTGATCCGCTCGGGCGAATATCCGCAGAAAAAATCGCGGTTAAATTTAAGCCCGCTGACTCGCTCTAAAACCGGTACGCAGTCCTCCTCCGTAGCGCCCGGATAGACGGTGCTTTCATACACGACGATGTCGCCCTTTTTAAGCACGGCTCCGACGCTTTCGCTGGCCTTGATTAGCGGCGTAAGATCGGGGCGATTTAGCCTATCTACGGGCGTTGGCACGCACACGATATAAAAATTGCTCTGCCTCATATCATCTAACTTTGCACTAAATTTAAGCCCGTTTTGAATCGCCGCGGCAAGCTCCTCGTCGCTAAGCTCCAGCGTGCGGTCGTGCCCGCCGCGCAGCTCGTCTATGCGCTCTTGCGAAACGTCAAAGCCCACGACCTCGTGTTTCGCCGCAAACGCCGCCGCCAAAGGAAGCCCAACGTAGCCAAGCCCGATTATCGCTATTTTCATTTTTCCCTCATTTGCTTTCATATTTTCCTCTTTTCTTTGCGTTAAATTTCGTCGTTAAATTCCGCAGCCAAACCCGCTAAATTTCATGCTCGCATTGCGCGTCTTAAAACTTAACGCTGCAAGCTCGCTCGCCATTTTGCTTGCGTTACTTGCGCGGCGGCAAATTTAAAATTTTGCCTTGACGCGGAATTTTGCGCTACGGCAAAATCCCAAGCCACGATAAAATTCCAATGCCTTAGCTCAGCGAGCCGCGCCATGCAAAATTCCGTGTCACGATAAAATTTTATCGCCGTGCCGAATTTTGTGCCGCGATAGAATTCCATCGCCGTGCCGTTAAAATTTACGCCACGAAATTCTATCCCGCCAAAATTCTGCGCTATAAAATTTAAACGCCGTAAAATTTCAAAAAGCCGCGCTAAATTCCGCGAATTTTCGTCGTCGCAAGCCGCAAAATTTTAAAAAACCTCACGAAATTTAGCAAATTTAATCTTTAATTTCAACTGCCTCATCCTTGATCTCAACCTTTTGCGTAGCGTTTGCGTCAGCTGCGGGCTTTAGATAGCCCTCTTCTATCAAAATTCCTACCGCCCGCTTAAAGATCGGCAGCGCGTTTTGAGCGGCGTAGTAGCTGCCCCTTTTAGGCTCGCGCACCAAAACGCCGATCGTGTAGCTGGTATCTGCGTCATTGGCAAAGCCAAAAAACGAGCTGTTATAGGCGCTCGAATAGCCGCCTCCCTTGGCGATGCGCGCAGTGCCCGTCTTGCCGCCGATTTGCAGCCCCGCTACTCGACCCTTGCGCCCCGTGCCGCTCTCGACCGTTTTGATTAAAATTCCTTTTATTACGTCAGCGGTAGTTTTAGAGATGACATGGCGGGTTTCGCTTTCGTTGACGAAGTAAGTTTTGCCGTTATTTTCTAGATTTTCGACTAGGCGCGGGCTAATCATGACGCCGCCGTTGTTAAAGACGGTATAGGCATTGAGCATCTGAAGAAAGGTCATCTGCGCGCCGTAGCCGTAGCTGATCGTGGCTTTGTAAATTTTATTATTCAGGCTTTTGATGCTTGGGATATTTCCACTTTGCTCATACGGCAGATCAATGCCTGTTTTTTGCGACATACCAAAGTTCATAAGCCCATCATAAATAGCCTGCCCCTCCAGCCGCTCTGAAATTTTAATCATTCCTATGTTTGAGCTGTGGATGATGATCTCCTCGCCGCTCATCTGCTTAGCCGGGTGCGTGTCGCGGATCGTGCGAGTACCAAGCTTATAGCTGCCGTTATAGGTATTGATAATCTCGCCCGGTTTGACGGCTTTGGCGTCGTAGGCAATTGCAAAAATTATCGGCTTCATAATCGAGCCCACTTCGTAGGCGTATTCGCTCGCGGTAAAATTTAAATTCTTAAGATCGTTTTTTGTGATGTTTGAGGGATCATAGCGGGCATTAGTCGCAAGAGATAGAATTTTGCCCGTTTTGGAGTTCATAATGCCCACCACGATTTCTCGCGCATCGTAATTATCAGCGCCCTCATCGCTTAGGCGCTCTATCTTTCTTTGCAGCGTTAGTGGCACGCTTAGGCGGACATTGTAGCCGTCGATCCTTCCCGTTTTTTTGCTGCTGCGCTCTAGAATGATATTACCGCCGATATCGCGCGGACCCACGATAAACTCATCTCTAACCGGCGCTAGATAATACTCATAGTACTTCTCGATCCCCTTAATTCCGCTAACTTTGGTGATACCATCAACCTCTTTTTTATTGATATAGCCGATTAACGGAGTGAGCGAATCGCCGACATTGTAGCTGCGCTTCTCGCCGCTTTCGCTCACGCTCATGCGGATAGGCGGATTTAGCCTGCCGTTTGAGCCCATGAAGCTAACGAAGACCTTTTTTAAATTTAGCTTATACGCAAGCTCTTTTAGATGCACGGCGGTTTTGGCGTCGATCTTATACGACAGCACGGTCGTGCCGCCAGAGCCCTCGATCGCGCTTTTGACACGCTTTTCGCTATCACCCGTGTAGATGCAGTATAGCCGCACGAAAAGATCAAGCTTGTTTTTATCAATGCTTCGCGCATCGACACTAACTTTGTAGAGTTTGACGGAATTTGCCGCGACATAATTATCCTTTGCGATTATCGCGCCGCGGATCGCGCTGTTGGTTTCATTGACGTCCAGGCGCGGTAATTTGCGCTCGGTGCTGCCCCAAAAATATAAAATCGCCAAAAATACGAAAAGCGCCGCCGGCACGAATATAAACATCACGATAATCATACCGACCGAGGAGCTTTTATCTCTTTGCCACATCTTATTTCTTTAAAATTTTAAATTCCGCACGTTTTTTATGCTGCTGCATCTCAAGCTTTGACTCAATGCTGTGCTCCGCGCGGAACTTTAAGATCCGCAAAGCGCTCAAAGCCGCTATCTTGCACACTAAGCTCAGCAAATAGAGCGAGGAATTCCGCTCGCGGCATCTCTTTAGCGCCCATAAATTTCAGATGCTCGTTCATAATCTGGCAGTCGATTAAAAAGCCGAAATTTGCAAGCACCTCACAAAGCCTAATCAGTGCGACTTTCGAAGCGTTGCTCTTTAGGCTCAGCATACTCTCGCCGCAAAACACCCGCCCAAAAATTAGCCCGTATAGCCCACCCACAAGCTCGCCATCTTCGTATGTCTCGACGCTGTGAGCGTAACCGTCTGCTGCCAAATGCGAGTAAGCCTGCACGATCTGCTCGCTGATCCACGTGCCGTCGCTCTCTTTTTTGCGTACGTCTTTGCAGCGCTCGATGAAGCCCTTAAAATTTGCGTCAAATTTCACTTCATATCGCTTAAGATAGGGCTTGATGGACTTTTGCACACGCACTTCACGCGGATCAAGCACTGCGCGCGGATCGGGCGACCACCATAAAATCGGCTCATCCTCGTTAAACCACGGAAATATCCCTGCGCTATAAGCGCTAAGCAAGCAATCCTCACTCAGATCGCCGCCACTTGCAAGCGGCGCAAAATCGGGCGCATCCATAGGATCTGGAAAATCGTAAAACCGAGCCATTATTTAACGATACTGCTTTGAGCTAGTGCGGGTTGCTTTTTTTCTATCTGCGGCAAAGGCGTAGAAGCAAAGCTAAAGCTTAGCTCGCCATCTTTTACGCTCACGCTAACTAAGCCACCCTCTTGTAGCGCGCCAAAAAGCAGCTCACCGCTTATATGATCGCTTATCTGCGAGCTGATCTCGCGCTTTAAATTTCGCGCGCCAAACTCATCCGAATAGCCGCGCGAGATAATCAAATCTTTTGCTTCCTTGTTTAGACTAATCTTTACGTTTTTTAGCTGCGACTCCAGCTCGCCGATAGTTTTATCCACGATCTTTTCTAAAATTTCGCCGCTTAAGCGGTTAAAATTTATGATTTTATCGATGCGGTTGCGAAATTCTGGCGCGAAGAAGCTTCTTATGGCGCTATCTACTTTATAGCTCTCGTCCTTCGTAAATCCAACCTGCGGCGCTTCTTTCGTGCCTAAATTCGACGTCATTATTATGATCGTATTTTTAAAATCGGTCGTAACGCCGTTGTTATCGGTAAGGCTTGCGTTATCGAAAATTCCTAAAAAAATATTCGTCATGCTAGGATGAGCTTTTTCTACCTCATCAAATAAAATGACGCTGTAGGGGTGCTTTTTGATATTATTCGTTAAAATTCCGCCATTTTCAAAGCCCACGTATCCGGGAGGTGCTCCGATGAGCCTCGAGACGCTGTGAGCTTCCATATATTCACTCATATCGTAGCGCTCAAAATGCACTCCAAGCTGCGCGGCTAAGACCTTGGCTAGCTCACTTTTGCCCACGCCGCTACTACCTGCGAACAAAAATACGCCGATTGGGGAGCTTGCGCCTCCAAGCCCGGCGTAAGAGCGTAGAAGCGCCTTACAAAGACTGCTAACCGCTTCGTCTTGACCGAAAATTTCGCGCTTGATATTGGTTTCTAGATTTTTTAGTACCTGTTTATTATCGACGCTACTGCTTAAATTTGCGATATTCGCGCTAATCGAAAGTGTATTTACTAAATCATCCTTACTGATTTCAAGAGGAGCTTCGTGTGGCTTAAACGCAAAGCTCGCACCCACCTCGTCGATAAGATCAATGGCGCTATCGGGAAGGAATTTATCGCTTTGATATTTTTTAGCAAGCGTTACGCTATCACGCAAAATTTCGTCGCTAAATTTCACTCCGTGAAATTCCTCATATTTTTTGGCTACGCCTTTTAAAATTTCGACGCTATCGTCAATGCTAGGCTCGCTTACATCGATCTTACAAAACCTGCGGCTAAGCGCTTTATCCTGCGAAAACGAGCGGTATTCGCCGTATGTAGTAGCGCCGATGACCGATAGCTCGCCGCTTGCAAGCGAAGGTTTTAGGATGTTTGACATATCAAGTTCGTTGCGATTGCCCGCGCCTGCGCCAACGATCGTGTGAATTTCATCGATAAATAAAATCGCGTTTTGATTGGCGCTAAACTCGTCTATAAGGTCTTTTAGCCTTTCCTCAAACTCCCCGCGCAGCGTAGTTCCTGCGATCAGCGCGCCAGCATCAAGGGCGTAAATCACCTTATTTTTTAGCTTTTCTGGCACTTCGCCACGGACGATTTTTAGCGCGATACCTTCGATGATCGCGGTTTTACCAACTCCTGCTTCGCCCACTAAAATCGGATTGTTTTTCTTGCGGCGACAGAGGGTTTGCAGCGTCTTTTCGATCTCTTTTTCGCGCCCGATGAGCGGATCGATCTTACCCTCAAGCGCGATTTTATTGAGGTTTGCTGTATAAAGTGAGCTAGGCGAATCCTTTTTAATATCACGCTCGTTTATGGCGTCTTTTTCGCCTTCAAACGCAGGTTCAAATTCCGTATTCTGCCACTGCCTGCGGCTTTCGTCGTAATTCATCGCATGCGTGATATCATCGATATCGTATGAGTTTAGCTTAATCGCTGCGGCTTCATCGCGAGAAACGACCTCATCACGGTGATCGAAAGCAGATTTGTACTTTCTCACGATGAGCTCAAAAATCGCAGCGTTGATACCGTAGTGATTTAAAATTTTAGTGCAGTCGTTTTCCTTATCATTTAGAATTTTAAGCATAAAATCAAGCTCATTTTTAGGCTCTTTAGCGTTATTTAATTCAGTATAGAACTGCTTAAATTCTATCGTCTGCGCCGGAGCCTTGCCGCTTGATTTAGGCATCATATCCAAAAGCCCGCCCAGATTATCCAAGATATTTAGGTAGTTAATATCCGGAATTTCTTTGGCGATGAGCCCGTGAAAGGGCTTATTGTATTTAAAAATCGCATAAACTACGTGCGAAGTGGTGATGTATTCGTCCTCGCCGTCGTTTGCGACGCTGATTGCTTGTTCAAAATGTTTGTTTAAAAAAAATCCTATCATTACTTTCCTTTAAATTTAATCCTCTTCGATCTCACATCTAAGAGGGAATCCTGCGGCCTTTGCCGCTTGTAAAACCGCTTGTTGCTTGCACTCGGCTATCTCTTTAGGATACGCGCCGCAAACCGCGCGACCCTGCTTATGAACTTTCATCATTAAATCTACGGCGTCGTTAAAGTTTTTGGCAAAAATCTCCATCAAAATATAAACCACGAAATCCATCGTCGTTTCGTCGTCGTTTAGCAAAATTACTTTATACGGGCGAGGCACGAAAGATTTTGTTTTGGCGCGAGTGCGAATCTGCACGCCGGTTTTAGTTGCCATTTTTTATCCTGGCGATATCGCTTTTTATCACATCGGTATCGACCATGCCTAAGTAATACGGCTTGCCCCGCTCATCGCCTTCATTAATGTCGGTGAGCCTTTGATATTTTCCGTCTTTAAGCACTACCTTAAAAGGGATCGAAAGCGCGTGGCGATAACCGATGTCGCTTAAAATTTGACTCACTATGCGCTCGTTTTGTTTTGAATTGGAGATGAAATAATACGCATTAAACTTTTTCGTAAAATTTTCGATCACTTGCGCGTCCGTAATGTCCTCAAAATAAATCAAGCCGACCATTAGAAAATCCGCGGAATTTTTTAACTGAAAGTCCATCAGATGCGGCGCTTCGATGCGGCATGGCTGGCAGTAAGTACCAAAAATATCAAACATTAAAATTTTATCGCTGTCCGCGAGCTTAAAGCCCTTTTCTGTCCGCTCGATCGTTACCTCGCCGCCTACGACGCTTTTAAGCGTAAATCGTTCGCCCGTTTTAAACGGCGTAAAAGCTACCTCCTCGCCACTCTCTCCGCCAATACGCTCACCACTTTTATCTTGAGCGGAATTTTTTGCCATCTGATTCTCGCTCGCAGCAGGATTCTCGCCAGCAGAGCCCGTCTTTTTCTGCGAATCATCTCCGCAGCCGCTCAAGACAAAAATCGCTAAACATGATAGTAAAAATTTCTTCATTGCATTTCCTTCGGGTTTAAATTTAAGCCCGCATTTTAACCAAAGTTTTGTGAATTTAAAATGAATGCTTATCGTATCGCTTCATCGCGCTTTGCGCTTCGCGATCGGCTTCCTTGCGCTTTAGCGATTCGCGCTTATCGTGCAGATTTTTACCTTTTGCTAAAGCGATACGCGCCTTTACGCGGTTTTTATCATTCAGATACAGCGACAAAACCACGATGGTAAGGCCCTCTTTGCTAACCGCGCCAAGCAGCTTGTCGATCTGCTTTCTGTGCATCAAAAGCTTTCGCACTGCCCCTTCGTCTGGACGAAAGTGGGCGTTTGTGCTTTCAAGATAGCTGATATGGGCATTTAGCAAAAATAGCTCGCCGCGGATCACGCGACAAAAGCTATCTTTGAGATTGCCCCTGCCCGCGCGCAGAGCTTTGACCTCGCTGCCCTTTAGCACGATACCCGCTTCAAAGCTTTCAAGTATCGTAAAATCGTGAAATGCCTTGCGATTTTTACTCAGTTCTTTCATCTTTTTCCTTCTAAATTTGACCCTAAGCTTAGCCCGTTTTTGCTTAAATTTAAAAGCGGGCGAGCAAATTTTAAATTTTATCTTTAAATTTAGCTTTTAAATTTTAACCGCGCGCCTTGGAATTCTTATTTTAAGAAAAACACGCTGCTGCCGCTGCCGCTTAGAAACATATCGCGATATTTGCTCATCTGCAGATATAGCTTTATGCACGGCGCGAAAAGATCATTTAGCGTAAAGCCGCCGTATTGCGATAGCAGCTGCTCGCTGCTTAAACGCAACATCTCTTGAGCCTGCGCGGCGTTTATATTTTGCATAAAGCTTGCGCGAAACTCATTATAAACCGCGCCGGTGGAGCAAAAGATCGCGGGCGTTAAAATTTCGATCGCGGGTAGCCAGTCTTCGAAAGGCTCGATGATCTCGCCGATACCGCGCACGTTTGCGGCCTCAAGTCCGCTAACAAAAAACGCGACGTCCGCGCCGATATTTTGCGCGATCGCTATAAGCCGCTCGCGTGAAATTTTTAAGCTTAATTCCTCGTTCACAAGCCGCAAAAACGCCGCCGCATCGCTACTGCCGCCTCCAAGACCCGCACCGATCGGAATACGTTTTTTAAGCACGATCTTGTGCGAGCTGAAAAATTCCGCAAGCTCGCGCGCAAAGCCCGCCTGCTCAAGCGCCGCCTTGGCCTTTAAAATTATATTATTCGCGATCTGCGCGACGTCACATTCAAGCGCAAAGCCGCTCGCGCGCTCGAAGCTTATCTCATCAAACAGCTCCCTGCGCAGCACGAAGCGCGAGGCGATCTCGTGGTAGCCGCCGCGCGTGCCGACGACTTTTAAAAAAATATTGATCTTTGCATAAGCTTTCAAAATTTTACTCCTTCTCCGCCTTGGCGCGCTTGCGTTAAATTTAGCCAGCGGCAAGCTCATCTAGCGCGATTAAAATTTCAATCCGTGCGCAAGTTAAATTTCAGCCTGCGGCACGCCATGTCCAGTGCGATTAAAATTTCAAAACCGCGTGCCGTGAAGTGCGCGCCGTGGAATTTAACCCGCGATTAACCGTCTTATGCGTAAATTTAATGCGGTACGAAATTTTAATCCGCAACGCACGCGGCTAAATTTCAACCCGCGGCGCAAATCTATCTCAGCGATTAAAATTCCAAGCCGGCAAAATTCTAGCCGCGCTGCGCTAAGTCGCAAATTTAGCTTGGCGATACGCCGCCCGCTGCAAAATCAAACCCATCGGCACAGACTACGCATTACCGCAAGCCGAAATTTCATTCGACAAAAGCTGCTTGCTGCGCCGCAATAAGCCCAAACCTGCGCGCTTTTTAAATCGCGAAATTTTAATCTCGCGGCGCGTCGTCATATCGCACCAAAAAGCAAATCAAAACGCTGTTCCGCCGCGTTTAAATTTAGCCCTCACGGATTTATTTCTTTTCACAAGCGAGCGTCGCCTGCCTAGCCGCACGTTTAAATTTACGCCGCCCGATGCCAATTTTGCGATCTGTGCGCAACGAAAAAGCGTGATCGCTCACCCGCTGCTCCGCACGATAAAATTTAGCCGCGCGGGCGGCGCGCTATGCGAGCAAATTTAAAACGCGCCGTATTTATAACCGCTCAAATTTCAAACTCGAACCGTCCGATTAAAATTTCGCCGCAGGCTAGAGCCGCTGATTAAAACCCACCGCCTGCGATCGGAACGTCGTTCCAAAGATAGCGCACCTCGCCCGAGCTTATCTCGATGATCGAGTAAAAATCGCCGCAGATAAGCAGATAGCGCCCGTCCGAGCGCGTCGTCAGATCCTTTGCGGTAAGCTTTTTGCCCAAGATCACGTCGCGAGCGTCGCCGTCGTAAAAGTTCGGCGCGAGGTCCAAAAACTCGAGCGGATTTAGCGCCGCCTCATCCGCAAAGCGCGGATCTTGCAGGTCAAAAACTCCCTCGCTCTCCCGCCTAAGCGCGCTAAGTGTACCGCAAACGCCTAGCTTTTCTGCTAAAATTTGCGCGAAAGAGCGCACGTAGCCGCCCTCGCTGAGTGCCACGCGAAAGCTCACGAATGGATGAGCGTAGCTTAAAATTTCGGCATCAAAAATCCGCATCGAGCTCTCTTTCAGGCTCACCTCTTCGCCCGCGCGAGCGAGCTTGTATGCGCGCACGCCGTTAATTTTCTTGGCGCTGAAAGTGGGCGGGATAAATTTTATCTCGCCGCGCATTTGCGCCATCGCGGCGTCTAAAACCTCGCGCGAAAGCGGCGGAATTTGCTCCACGCGCCCTATGTTTTCGTTATCGCCGCTTGGGCTCTGCGCGCCCAGCCACAACGTTGCGGCGTAGACTTTTGGCTCCTTTTTTAAAAATCTAAAAAAGCGCGCGTATTGCCCAAATGCCACGATCAGCGCGCCGCTCGCAAAGGGATCGAGCGTGCCGCTAAAGCCCGCCTTTTTCACGCCGTATTTGCGCTTTAGAGCGCTTAAAAATTTATTGCTACCAATGCCCGCGGGCTTGTCCGCCAAAAACAATCTATTCATAAGTACCGATCTTTTCTACGAAATTTGACATTATCACGCGTGAAATTCCGCCGAAATTTATCGTGAGTCGCTCGCCATTTACCGCCGTGATCTGTCCGATACCAAAGAGTTTGTGTTTGATCAGCTCGCCCTTGTTAAAGCCGCTACTTTGCTCGTGCGGCGGCTCTTTAGCCACCAAACCCGCCTCGGCTATAAACCTACTAGCATCCAGCCTCTCGCGCTTGCCGCGATAAAAGCGACTGGCGGCAAAGCTAAGCGTAAGCGTGCGCTTAGCGCGCGTTATCGCTACGTATGCGAGCCTGCGCTCCTCCTCAATGTCGCTACTATCGCCCAAAAGCGGGAAAAACCCCTCCTCCAGCCCGATTACGAAAAGATGCTCGAACTCAAGCCCCTTGCTTGCGTGCACGCTCATTATGTTTATCGCATCTCCCATGATGGCGTCCTGATCGCTAAGAAGGCTTAGCTCATTTAAAAATTCCGCCAGATCAAAATCGGGCTTATTGCTCGCCTCATCCTTTAGCATAGCCAAAAACTCGTCGATGTTCGCTACCCGATCGGCGCCGTCCGGAAGCGAGGCGTAGTAAGCCTTTAGCCCGAAAGCGGGCTCCAGCGCCTCTATTTTTTTGATAGTATCGGCTAGCGCGGAAATAGAAGCGATGCCGCTTTTAAGCTCCGCTAGAGCCTGCGCCGCCTTGGCGCTAAGCCCCGCATCAGGCTCGCTAAAAGCGTCGAATAAACTGATAAGCCGCAAGCGCGAAAGCTCCTCGAGCTTTGCCAGCGAGACTTTGCCGATGCCGCGCTTGGGCACGTTTATGATCCGCCTCATCGAAAAGTCATCGTGCTCGTCGTTTACTAAGCGCAGATAGGCGATCGTATCCTTGATCTCGGCACGCTCGTAAAATTTCACGCCGCCTACCATTTTGTACGGGATTTTGGCGCGATTCAGCCCCTCTTCCAGCGCGCGCGAAAGAGCGTTTACGCGGTAAAGCACGGCGATTTGAGAGGGCGCTGCGCCGCTTGAAAGCAGCTTTTTTATGGCTTCTGCGATCTTTGCCGCCTCGATACTCTCCTCGTCTGAACGCAAAATTTCGATCTTTTCGCCCCCGCCGTTCATGCTAGTAAGGCTCTTGCCGAGGCGGTTTTTGTTATGCGAGATGAGCTCGTTGGCGGCATTTAAAATTTCATCCGTGGAGCGGTAGTTCTGCTCTAGCTTGATAAATTTTACGTTTGAGAACTGATCTTTAAAATTTAGAATATTTTCTATCCGCGCGCCACGCCAACCGTAGATACTCTGATCGTCATCGCCCACTACTACGAGGTTTTCGTGCGCGGTGCAGAGCTTTTGCAGCAGTTTGAATTGAATGTCGTTGGTGTCCTGATACTCATCG
Organism: uncultured Campylobacter sp.; assembly: GCF_905373215.1. Taxonomy (GTDB): domain Bacteria; phylum Campylobacterota; class Campylobacteria; order Campylobacterales; family Campylobacteraceae; genus Campylobacter_B. The sequence continues at coordinate 18,014 of NZ_CAJPRT010000006.1, read as the reverse complement.
ACCGTGATGTAGGCGTAACGGCGCGAAATTTCATCGCATAGCCGCTCATTCGCGCTTAAAATTTTATACGGCAAAATTAGCAGATCATCGAAATCCACCAGATTATTCGCCGCCAAATACGCCTCGTAGCGTTTATATGCATCAGCGCAATGCGCGTAAAATCCGCTATACATCCTGCTTAGCTCGTCCTCTTCGCCCTTTAGAAGCTCGTCGATATCTTTGGGGCCGATTAGAGAATTTTTGTAGGTTGAAATTTTAGCCGCCAATAGCGACGTGGGCAAATTTATCTCAAAGCCCTTGATGATCTTTTTCTTATCGTCGGTGTCGATTACTTGAAAGTTTGCGCTACGTCCGAGCTCGCTAATATGAAATTTCAAAAACAAAAGCCCGAATTTATGAAAGGTGCACAGAAGCGGCACGCCGCTTAAATTTAGCCCGCTTATCAGATTAAGCGCCCGCGAGCGCATCTCGGCGGCGGCTTTATTCGTAAACGTAAGCGTGAGAGTATTTCCCGGAGGCACGCCGATTGATAGCAGATAGGCAAGGCGCGCGGTGATCGTTTTGGTTTTGCCGCTACCAGCACCCGCTAAGATTAGCATTGCTCCGTCCACATGGCTCGCAGCCTCGCGCTGAGCAGGATTAAGACCCTCTAAAATATCACTCATTTTGAGAAAATTTTACGCGATTTTTCGCGTTTAAGCCACTCGGACTCGGGACGAGAAAAATTTACCGCGATAGGCTTGCCGTCCACGACGATCTGCAAAACCGCGTAAAACGGCACGCTAAGTGTGCTTGCAAAATCCTGCGGCCCAAATCCCGCCTCGAAAACCAGCTCATCCTTGCTAAGGTGCGCGCTAGAAAGCGTGTATTCCTCCAGCTGCAAAAAGATCGCGGGCATTTTGAAGCTTTTTAAAATTTCCTCCGGCAGCGGCGGGTCAAATTTTATCTGATCCGTCCTCGCAACGATGCCAAATCCGCATCCAAGAGCCAAAACGTAATCCAAAACCGCGCCTATATTTGCGCTACTCGCAGCGATAAATTTATCGTCTTTTAAAATTTTATCTATCATCCTAACCCCTCACAAACTCATCTACAAGCGCCGCGACCTGCTCTATGCCGATGCGCCAAAACTCGCTTTTATTGATGTCAAACCCGAATTTCGCCACCAGCTTTTGCGGCGCGTCGCTGCCGCCCGAGCTTAAAAACTCGGTGTAAATTTGAACGAAATTTTCGAGCCTGCCGCTCTTATACAGCCCATAAAGCGCGAGCACCAAAAGCTGCGCATAGGCGTAGGAGTAGCAGTAAAACGGCGTGTGAACGAAGTGCGGGATGTAGCTCCACCAGCTTTTGTAATGATCCTGTAAGATCAGCTCGCCCGCAAACATCTTGCGCGACTCCTCCATCCAAAGCTCATTAATACGGTCTACGCTTAGCTCATCCGCGCTTGCATGCACGCACCGCTCAAAGGTCGTAAATCCGATCTGGCGGTAAAGCGTAGCGAAGATATCCTCGATCTTTGCCGCAAGCATTGCTCTTAGCGCGGTCTTATCGCTTGCGGTCTGCGAGGGCGTATCCGTATCGCTCGCAGCAAGCTCGCACGAACCTGTGGAGTCTTGCGAGGCGGAGTTTTTTGCGGCGCGCTCGTTTGGAATTTCACCGCCCTGAGCCTCTTGCGAAGCGTCGTGCTTTAAATTTTGCGAACTGTCCGAGGCGGCGGCGCTTTTTAAATTTGGCGAGCCGTTTAAATGTGAAAAATTTTCGCGCATATAATCAAACACCAGCATCTCGCAGAAAACCGATGCGGTCTCAGCCGTCGTTAGCGGCGTAAAGGAGTTAAAATAGCCCACGCCGTAGCTTAGATACTGATGTATCGCGTGCCCCAGCTCGTGCGCGAGGGTAAATACGTCGCGGCGCTTGCGCGTGAAATTTAAAAGCACGAAAGGGTGCGTATCGCGCGAGCCTGAATGAGAAAACGCGCCGCTTTGCTTATTTTGCGCGGGCATCGCGTCGATCCAGTTTCGCTCAAACGCGATCAGCGCGATCTGCTTAAATTTCGGGCTAAATTTTTCAAATGCCGCAAGCACGATCTGCTTAGCCTGCTCGAAGCTAAACTCGCTCTCATCGCCACCAAGAGGCGCGTATCTGTCGTAATCATACAGCGCGTCGTAGCCTAAAATTTCGCGCTTTTTGGCGTAAAATTTGCCGACTAGAGCGAAGCTTCGCTCCGTCTCTGCGATCAGTGCATCGACGCTTGCGATGTTTATCTGATTTTCCTCGTGCATCACCGCCTCGGCTTTATCGTAGCCGCGCAGTTCGCAGCGAATTTTAAGATCGGTTTTGATCATATTGTAGATGTAGCCAAGCAGGTGGGAGTTTTGCTCTAGCACCGCACTTAGCGAAGCTGCGGCGTCCTTTCGCACCCCGCGATCGGAGCTATGAAGCAGACTTAAAATTTCCTCCTCGCCAAGCTTCCGCCCGCGAAAATCAAAGCTCATCCGCGCCATACTCTCGTCAAAAAGTCGCGAAAACGCCTCGCCGCTTACGAGTGAAGTTTTTAAAAGCACGCTTTCTTGCGGCAAGCTTAGCTGGTGAGCCTTGCGCCGCTTAAGTAGGCTCAAATAGTATCTGAATCTCCCGCTCCCTGCGATAAACTCGTCCTGTTTTGCGGCGTCAAGCTCGTTAAACTCAAGCTCGAAAAAAAGCAGGCTCTGCGAAATGTCGTTGCAAGCCTGCTCCGTCTTAGCCTGCTGCGCCCCAAGGCTCGTATCTCGCGCAAAGCTAAGATGTGCGAAGCTCATTATTTTGCCGATCTGCTCGCTGATGCTCTCATAAATTTCAAGCGCGCCTAAAAACTCCTCCGCGCTAAGAGCGCGCAACCTGTCTTTAAATTTAAGCTCAAAATCCCTAGCCTGCGCAGCCGCGCTATCTATCGCGCCGCCGAATTCCGCTTCGTTTGCAAACAGCTCGCCTAAATTCCAATTCATCGATTTCCTTTTAAAATTTTTGGATAATTTTATCAAAAAAGAATAAGTAAAATTTTAAAAACCGCAAAATCCGCCGCAGGGACGGAATTTGCGGTAAAATTTTAAGGTGAGTTATTTTTGCATACTTTGCGACGCGATCGCCGTAAAAATCACGTCCGTGGAGCTATTGATCGCGGTTTCTACCGAGTCTTGGATCACGCCGATGATAAAGCCGATCGCGACTACCTGCATTGCGATATCGTTTGAGATATTAAAGAGCGAGCACGCAAGCGGTATCAACATCAATGAGCCGCCTGGCACGCCGCTAGCGCCGCATGCACCGACCGCCGAGACCACGCAAAGCAGTAGCGCCGTCCAAAAATCGGGGCGCACGCCAAGCGTATGAGCCGCAGCAAGCGCTAAGATCGCGATTACCACCGCAGCGCCCGCCATATTTATCGTAGCTCCCAAGGGGATCGAGATCGAGCTTAGCTCGTCGCTGATGCCGAGCTTTTTACATAAATTTAAATTTACGGGGATATTCGCCGCCGAGCTGCGGGTAAAAAACGCTGTGAGGCCGCTTTCGCGCAGGCAGGTAAATACGAGCGGATATGGATTTTTCTTAATCACCGCAAAGACGATGAGCGGATTTACCACGAGGGCTACGAACGCCATCGCGCCTACGAGCACGACTACGATTCGCGCATATCCAAGCAGCGCATCGACGCCGGCTTGATACACGGTAGAAGCCACTAGACCGAAAATTCCAAACGGCGCGAGCTGGATTACGAACTGCACGATTTTGGTTACCGCTTCGCTCAGATCGGTAAAAATTTTCTTTGTTTCATTAGTACAAAATTTAAGCGCGACGCCAAGACCTATCGCCCAGGTTAAAATTCCTACGTAGTTTCCATGCGCGATAGCGTTTAGCGGATTATCTACGACCTTAAAAAGCAGATCTTTTAGCACGATCCAAACGCTCGCAGGGACCGCATTTTCTGCCGCACCGACATTACTTAGAGCAAGCTGCGTCGGAAATAAAAAGCTGGCTGCTACCCCCACGCACGAGGCTAAAAAGGTGCCTACGATATATAGAACAACCACGCGTTTTAAGCCGCTTGCGCTGCCGTATTGTTTATTTACGATCGAGCTTAAAATCAAGATAAAAACTAAAATCGGAGCTACAGCTTTAAGGGCGCCTACGAATAAATTTCCTAAAATTTCCGCAAAAGCTACTACGTTTATTAAAAACGAAGTGTGCTCTGTCGCAATATCGCCCGCCGCCGAACGCGCGGCAAAGCCCAAAATGGCGCCTATTATCAAACCTGTAACTATGCGCAGAACTAGATTTTTATCTTTGTAGCTGGCTACTAATTTTTGAATCGAACTCATTTTTTACCTTTCAATCAAAACGTCGTTTGAAATATATCGAAATTTTATTTAAGCGCATTTAAATTTGAGCGGAATTTCGTAATTTTTAGTTAATCTTAAAAACTCGTTAGATAAAATGCCCCGAAATTTTAATTAGGAGCAGATATGTATCTATTCACAAGCGAAGTAGTAAGCCCCGGACATCCGGATAAGTGCGCCGATATCATCGCAGACAGCATCGTAGATGAAATTTTAAAGCAAGACCCAAACGGGCGCGTAGCAGCGGAGGTTTTCATCGCGGGCAAACACGTAGTAATCGGCGGCGAAGTAAACGCCAAGGTCGATTTCACCCACGACGATTACCGCCACATCGTAAAGGGCGCGCTTAGCGAGATCGGTTACAACGACAACCCTCATTTCACACGCGCACAGTGCCTGCATCCGCAGGATCTGCAAGTGGACGTATTTTTAAACCAGCAAAGCCCCGACATCAACCAAGGCGTCGATCAAGAGGGCGGCGAGATCGGAGCTGGGGACCAGGGCATAATGTTCGGTTTCGCAAGCTGCGAGACGAAAAATTTTATGCCGGCGGCGATCACCTACGCGAGGCTTCTTTGCGATCACGTCTATGCCTACGCAAAATCTCATCCCAACGAGCTTGGCGTCGATATTAAGACGCAGGTTACGGTCGATTACGGCACGAAGAGCAATTTTGAGGAGTGCAAGCCGCAAAGCATCCATACGATCGTGGTTTCAGCGCCATGCGTCGAGAGTATGAGCATAGAGCGCGTCCGAGATCTGATCGGAAATTTAATCGATTCGGCGGGGCTTCCGAAGGAGCTTTACGACAAAAGCAAAACGATCATCTACATCAATCCGACCGGCCGCTACGTAAATCACAGCTCGCTTCACGACAGCGGCCTAACAGGGCGCAAACTGATCGTAGATAGCTTCGGCGGCTACAGCCCGATCGGCGGTGGCGCTCAAAGCAGCAAAGACTACACCAAGGTCGATCGTAGCGGGCTTTATGCGGCGCGCTACATCGCCAAAAACATCGTCGCGGCGGGGCTTGCGAAAAAATGCATTGTCCAGCTCAGCTACGCAATCGGCGTCGCAAAGCCCGTCAGCGTCAGCGTCGATTGCATGGGGACAAATTTAGGCGCGGCGAGCGACGATGAGCTATCCGCTTTCGTGCTTGAAAAATTCCCACTCACGCCGCGCTGGATTATCGATAAATTCGGCCTTGATCGCCCCGGCAAAGGAAGCTTTCTCTACGCCGACGTCGCCGCACGCGGACAGGTCGGAAACGACGAATATCCGTGGGAGCAGCTTGACGGCGTGGAGCTTTTTAGGGCTTTGAAATAAGATTTACGCTTTGCAGTAGCGCCTTTTTAGCTTACGACATTCGCTAGGCTTGCTGCTGCAAGCCTAGCTCGATTATTCTACGCGGCTTTGCATGCCGTGTAGTTTTATCGCATCCCAAAAAATAGCGTTGCGGCAAAATTCTGCATCAAAATTTTAAGCCATGAAATTTAAGAGTTTTCGCAGGTAGAATTGAATCTCAAAAATTTTAGGCGTAGCTCGCGCAAAATTTTAAAATTGACGCGGTGAAATCTCAAGGCTAAGCCCGTATAGTTTAGTGATAAATTCTAACTAGAGCAGGCTTTAAAAAATTTACACGCAAGCTTTTAAATTCGCAATCGCTTAAAATGAAATTTGACCTATAAAATTTTTTCTAACGCGCTTTTTACTTAATCTCCGAAGAGTAAAATTTTAAATTCTCCTTACTTGTGATGTTTAAGCGTGTAAATTTTAAATTTTGCATTTTATTTGAAGTTTGTCGCTTTTATATAGAAAGAAAACCCGAAGCAAATTTCATTTAAAAGCGGTATCGGCAAGACAAAAACATTAAAATTTTAAAATGTGGAATTTATGAACGCTACTAATTTAAAATCTCAGATTAGCACGCTCTGCCGAAGCTCCTCCGCTAACTACGTAAAATGAAAAAGCAAGATTAAATTCTCTCCCGCACGATGTCGCCCGCAAGCAAGCACGGCGGAATATCAAGCTTAAATAACGCAAAAGGTATAAGGAATAAAGCAAAAAGATAGGAGGCTTGGAGCTTGATAAAATTCTAGCCTTGTGCGGCGGCGACCGAGCGGCTTTTAAATTGGACTTTAAACGCAGCGATGCAAATTCCGTGCCTTAACTTAAATGCTAAAGCAGCGATAAAATTTCATCGCTGCTTTCATAAATTAAAATTTTAAAGATACGTCCGAGCTACGCAGCTGCAATAAGTAAATCGCCCGCATTTTAATCACCCGCGCCTCGCCCAAATCTCTTAAATTGCCGATCAAATTTAAGCCGCATGCACCTTTATCTGGCGCTTAGTTTAGCCGCGCGGCATAAAAACGCAGCTAAAAAATGAAGCACTATTTCGTCTGATTATCCTCGTTTTTTGGGGCGGCGGTGCTTGCATTTATCTCACTGGCTGCGCTATTTACGGGCTCAGGAACAGAGATTTTTTTCACCGAAGCAGTGAAATTCTGCTCAGCTTCAACATCGCCCGTTTTTTCGATATACGTAAAATCTCCCATCTTCGTCCATGTTCTAGCTTTAGCTAAAAACGCCTTTTGGCTCTCCCAAATCTCTTTGAAATCGGGATTTTTCTCGCTTTCTTCGGCTAGAATTTCATCCGTCGCCTTGCGAAGCGCACGCATGATCTCGGACGAAAAAGAGCGAATCTGAACGTTCGGATATTTCTTTTTGATCTCGTCCCAAATTATTACGTTTTTATAAAACGTCTCATTTTCTGCGTATTCGCGCGCCTTTGCGATCGAAGCCTCTAGGATATTTTGCAAGTCCTTAGGAAGCTTCTGCCAAGTTTGTAGATTTATCACTATCTGCTGCTCGCTAGCGGGTTCTTGCCATCCCGTATAATAGTAATTTGCGACCTTGTGAAAGCCTAGAGGTATATCAAAGCTAGGACTTGCCCACTCGACCGCATCGATGGTGCCCATCTCTAGCGCCATATATAGCTCACCTACCGGTATCGTAGCAACTGCGACGCCAAGGCGGCTCATAACCTCCCCGCCAAAGCTTGGAATTCTAAATTTAAGCCCTTTTAGATCATCTAGCGTATTAATCTCCTTTTTAAACCAGCCGCCCATCTGCATGCCGCTATTTAGGATATTAAAGACCTTCAGATTGCTTTTAGCATAGAATTTATCCGCTAGCTCCTTGCCTCCGCCGAAGTAATACCAAGCGTGTTGCTCATCTTTCGTCATACCAAAAGGCACGGTCGTAAATAGCATATTCGCACTATTTTTGCCTTTATAATAGTAGCTCGCAGTATAGCCTAAATCGTATTGTCCGTTTTTGACCATATCATAGATCGCAAAAGGTGCTTTATGTTTGCTGGGCGCGTCGATGCTGATTTTCAGCCTGCCATCAGACATACTATCTGCAAGATCCGCCATACGCTTGGCGACATCGCCTACGATAGGCATACTAAGCTCGTAAGTCTGAGCTAGCTTAAGGCGATAAACTTTCTTATCCGCGCCCCACAGCGACGTGGCTATAATCAAACTTAATCCGACAAGAATCGATTTTTTCATATACTACTCCCAAAATGAAATGGTGCGAATTTTATATAAAATCATCTAAATTCACGCTTTTATAACTAGCTTTTAAGCGAAATTTTCGCACAATTGCAGCCAAATTCGATAAGGAAAGGGCATGCAAGAAAAACATTACGACGCAATCATCATAGGCGGCGGTATCACGGGCAGCGCACTAGCATATGTACTTGCGGAATTTAGCGGGATCAAAAATATCGCTCTACTTGAAAAATACGAAGGGCTTGCGACGCTAAATTCTAAAGCCAGCGCAAATTCTCAGACGATTCATTGCGGCGATATCGAGACCAACTACGACCTGCAAAAAGCAACCGAAGTCAAGCGCAAGGCGGATATGATCGTGAAATATTGCCAAAAGCACGGATATGAGAATAAATTTTTATTTCAGGGGCAGAAAATGGCTCTTGGCGTGGGCGAAAGCGAGGTAGAGCTCATAAAAGAGCGCTTTGAGAAATTTAAAGAGCTTTATCCGTATCTGCAGCTTTTTGACAAGGAAGAGCTCAAAAAAATCGAGCCCAAGCTAGTTTTTGATGAGCGCGGCGAGGAGCGAGCGGAGGATATCGTAGCAATGGGCGTGCAATCGGGAGTTTACACGACGATCGATTACGGCGCGATGGCGAATTCCTTCGTGCAAAACGCTAAAAACGTAGAGGGCAAAACCTGCGATCTGTACCTCAACACCGAAGTGCAAAACATCACTAAGGTAGGCGATAAGCTCTACATCCGCACAGCAAATAGACTCTCTCTAAGCGCCGATTTCGTAGTCGTAGATGCGGGCGCTCATTCGCTGTGGCTGGCGCACAAAATGGGGCTTGGACAGGATCTTAGCACGATTTGCATCGCGGGCAGCTTCTATCTAACCAAGCAAAAACTTCTAAACGGCAAGGTTTACATGGTACAAAACCCAAAGCTTCCATTTGCCGCGCTTCACGGCGATCCCGATCTTTTGGCGGATGGCTGCACCAGATTTGGCCCTACCGCGCTTACGATGCCGAAGCTTGAGCGCTACAAGGGCTGTCGTTCGGTGCCGGAATTTTTTCAGTCATTAAATTTTGACATGGACGTAGCCAAGGTCATTTGGCAAAATTTTGGCGATAGCGAGGTAAGGGATTTCTTAATCCGAAATATAGGCTTTGAGATACCAATTTTAGGCAAAAAGCTTTTCGTCAAAAATGCGCGCAAAATCATACCTAGCATCCGCGAGGAGGATATTTACTATGCCAAGGGCTTTGGCGGCGTGCGCCCGCAAGTAATCTCACACTCGCAAAAAAAGCTGCTTTTAGGCGAAGCAAGAATAGGCGAAAATCCGGGGATTATCTTTAATATGACCCCAAGTCCCGGTGCTACGAGCTGCCTAGGTAACGCGCTTCGCGACGCAAAAAGCGCCTGCGAATATTTGGGAGTGAGCTTTGATGATGCAAAATTTGACGCGGAAATGATGCAATAAAGAGGAATTTTTAAATTTCGCTCGGGCAAGAATTTTGAAATTTTACTTCGGCGAGGACTTTAAAATTTTGCTCGCGCTTCACATATATAGAGAGTTTTAAAATTTCACCATGCCGTAGAATTCTGAAATTCTCTCGAGCCATAAAATTTTAAAATTCCTTTGCCTAGCAAATTTTAAAATTTAGAAATTTCAAAATTTCACGTAAAATTTCGCCTAATGCGGCGATAAATTTTAAATTTAAAGGAGAAAAAGATGCTTAAAAAAACCAAAATCCTAGCAACCATCGGGCCCGCAAGCGACAGCGAAGAGATGATGAGCGCGATGGTAAAGGCGGGCTGCAACGCCTTTAGGATGAACTTCAGCCACGGCACGCACGAGTATCACGAGGCAAATTTAAACAAAATTCGCGCCGTAGAAAAGAGCCTGGGCGTACGAATAGGCGTCTTTCAGGACATCAGCGGGCCAAAGATCCGCGTCGGCAAACTCGAAGAAAATTTTAAACTAAAAACGGGCGATAAAATCACCTTCCTTCCTCACGAAATCATCGGCAAAAAGACCGCCCCGGGCGAATACGAGCTGTGTATCAATCACCCAGAAATTTTGCCGTTAATGAAGACGGGTGAGTTTATCTACCTCTACGACGGCTCGATCCGCGCCAAGGTAGTCGCGGTAAGCGAGCAAGGCGTGCGAGCGATGCTCGAAAACGACGGCTTTTTAAGCTCAAATAAGGGGGTGAACTTCCCAAACACCCGCCTAAATATCGACGTTATCACGCAAAAAGACCTCGAGGATCTGCGCTGGGGCGCGGCGCACGGCGTAAATTTCGTAGGCATCTCCTTCGTGCAGTCGCAAAACGACATCCTGCGCGTGCGCGAAATTTTAAACTCACTGGGCTCAAAAGCTAAAATTTACGCCAAGATAGAGAAATTCGACGCTGTAGAAAACATCGAGCAGATCATCGAAGCAAGCGACGGCATAATGGTCGCGCGCGGAGATCTGGGCATCGAGATGCCGTTTTATGAGATCCCGCGCATCCAAAAGCGCATCATAGCGTTAGCCAACGCCCGCTCAAAGCCCGTCATCACCGCCACGCAGATGATGCTTAGCATGACCGAGCACGAGCGCGCCACCAGAGCCGAGATCAGCGACGTCGCAAACGCCGTACTCGACGGCACCGACGCCGTGATGCTAAGCGAGGAGAGTGCCATCGGCAAAAACCCAGCAGCCGTGGTCGCTGCGATGAGCGAGACGATTCGCGAGACCGAAAAGATCTATCCTTACGATAAATTTAACGATTACGACTTCTACGATGAGACCGATATGATCACTTCAAGCACCGCAGCGCTCGCCGCAAGACTGGGTGCGGGCGCGATACTTTCGATCACGGGCTCGGGGCGCTCGGCGATCAAACTCGCACGCAACCGCGCCAAAATCGACATCATCGCAATCGCACACGACGAGCAGACCGCGCACGCGCTAAGTCTCGTGTGGGGCGTAAATCCCGCGATGGTCAGGGAAAAAACGAGCATCAACTCGCTGCTCGCACGTATCATAAGCGAGGCTCTGCAGCGCGGGCTCATCGAAGAAGGCGGCACCTACGTGATGACAGCGGGCTTTCAAAGCGGTCATCCCGGCAGTACCGACTACATCCGCATCATCAAAAAAGATCAGATCGATTTCTACCGCGACGCGGCGAAAACGGGCTTTGAAAGTAAAATTTAAAGCGTAGCCAAAGGTCATAAAGTCAGAGGCTGCAGCTAAATTTAATTTCGCTACGAGATTACGAGCAGCAACGTCGCGTTTATGTCGTGATAGAATTTGTAAATTTAATTCCATTGCGAGATCATGGGATAGAAATTTAACCACTAAAGCTTTGGTAGTGCTTCGGCAGCTTTATTTCGCGCAGATCAAGGACGAGCGTGCGAGCACTTATGCCTTTGATTTCATGGCTCACCGTGGACTGGCAGATTTTTTTATGTGATACCGCATGGCGCGCTACGACCAATTTATAGCCGCATCAAGCGATAAATGACTAGCATACGACGCTAAAAAAGGTGAAATTTAAATTTAAAATTTGCAGATAAAATTCCGTGCTAAAAACCGGCTGGAGTGCGACAAGATTATCAAGATTATACTGAAAGGCAAAATTTGAAAACCGAACTAGAAAATCCCGCGCAAGAAACCTTGACGCAAAAACGGGAAAATCCTGGCAAAAATCGCTTCAGCGCGCGCAGTCTTTGGCTGATATTTGCCGCGATTTTTAGCGCGGTTGTGGCGACGTTTTGCTGCCTGCCCGCGCTTTTATTTTTGATTTTCGGCGCGAGTTTTTCCATTTTTTCAGGCGCGGAGGCGCTGGAAGGTTACCGCGCGCCGCTTTCTGCGTTAGCGCTTTTTTGCTTCGCTCTCTCGGCGTTTTTATTTTTCAAAAAGCCGCGCACATGCTCGCTACAAAGCGGGCGTAAAAAATGGATTTTAATCTACGCGCTCTTAGGAGCCTTGCTTGCCTTTATGCTTACATATCCCGAAATTTTAGGAGGGCTTTATGCGTAAAATTTTGTTTTTGATGCTTGGATTTACGGCGCTTTTTGCCGACAAAGAGGTTAAAATTTACGTGGAAAAAATCCACTGCCCGCTCTGCACTACGATCGTGAGAAAGGCGCTTTTGCAAACACCAGGCGTGATAAGCGCGAAGGTTTCGCAGCAGAGCAAAACCGCGACCGTCGCGGCAAAGGATGATGCAAACGAGACCGCGATGCTTGAGGCGATCGCAAAAACGGGCTATGAGGGCGTAATCGTAAAATAAAAATCCCCGGCAAAATTCGGACTAAATTTTAAATAAAATTCTTGCTAAATTTCGGTAAAATTCCTGTGATTTGCGTAAAATTTCATTTTGCGCAGCTTGCCTGCGGCGTAAGCTAGTGCGATTGAAATTCTGCGCGTATTTTGCAGAAGCGCTATGTCGGCGCTGTCGCGTTTAAATTTAGCAGAATTTCGCAAGCGATTAAGCGAGCGCGGTCGCGCTTAAATTTAGCGATATGCGCCGCCGCATATATGCCGCGCTAAAATAAATTCCAAGGAGCAAACATGCAAAAAAACGAGGTTATGAGCGATTTTAAAAAGCTGTGCGAGATACCGCACTGTAGCTGCGAAACAGAGCAGATGAGGGAGTTTTTAGCGGATTTTGCGCGCTGCCTGGGCTTTAACGTAAACGTCGATGAGGCGGGTAACATCCACGCCGTAAAGGGCGAGCCTAAAATCTGCCTGCAAAGCCACTACGATATGGTCTGCGTGGGCGCGGCGCCGAATTTGCAGCTCATCGAAGAGGACGGCATCCTAAGGGCGAAAAACTCGAGCTTGGGCGCTGACGACGGCATCGGCGTGGCGATGATGATGGGCGCGATGAGGGAGTTTGCGAATTTAGAGTGTCTATTTACCAACGACGAAGAGGTCGGGCTCGTGGGCGCAAACGCCTTTAAGGGTAAAATTTTATCGCCGAATTTGCTAAATTTAGACAGCGAGGAGGACGACCGCGTAACGCTAGGATGCGCCGGCGGCATAAACGTAAGCGCGAAAATAGACGCCGCGAGCGTCAAAAAGAGCGGTAAAATCTACGAGATCGGCGTTACCGGGCTTAGCGGCGGGCACTCGGGTAACGAGATACACAAAAATATCCCAAACGCGACGAAGCTGCTGGCGAAATTTCTCGCCGAGGAGGGCTGTGAGCTTATTAGCCTGGATTTTGGCGAGAGGAGCAACTCGATCCCCGCAAATGCCGTGTGCAAGGCGCTGTGCGCGCATGAGCCGGCGCAGCGCGGCCTGGCGTGGGTAAAGAGCCTAGGCGAGGGCGAAGCGGACGTGCTGGTAAACAGCGGCAAAATTTTGGCGCTAATTAACTCATTCGCCCAGGGCGTGCGCAGCTACGACACGCAGCTTGGCATGGTAAACGAAAGCATAAACCTCTCGACCGTTAAGCAAAAAGAGGGCGTGATCGAGTTTGACTTTTTTGGACGCGCGATGAAGCGAGAGGGGCTCGAAAATCTGGGCTTTGAGACCGCTACGCTGGCTAGCGCGCTAGGTTTTGACGTGAGAGTAACCGACCGCTCGGCAAACTGGGCGCCGCACGTCAGCGACTTCGCGCATCTGGTGCTTGAGGAACTGCAAAAACAAAAGCCGCAGGCCAAATTTGCCGCCGTGCACGCAGGCCTTGAGTGCGGCGTACTGGTCGCAAAACAGCCCGAACTGCAGGCTTGTTCCATAGGCCCAAACATCCACTCGCCTCACTCGGTAAACGAGCACTGCGAGATAGCGTCGGTGGAGATGATGGCGAAGGTGGTAAGAAACATAATCGCTAGGTTGCAATAAATTTAGCGGCTTGTCTTTTTGTCCTATACTTCGTTGGATTTAAATTTTACTCGGTCACTACCTACGAGGTAGCTCCCCGCCCTTAAATTTAAATCCGCCTCGTCTAGAACAAAAATACTTCGCCTTTAAATTTTGCGACAATTTGTCTTTTGGGTGTCTTTATAGAAATTATGCTTGCGGCGTCGCTACGTTGGTTTTGAAAGAAATTTGAAAATTTTAATCTGCGACAGGCTTAGTGCCTAGTCTTGATTAAAATTTTCTGCGCAACGTTCAAAATTATCGCGCGATACTTCGCCTTGTAATTTGCGGTTAAAATTATTGTTTTAACTAAGGAGTATGTGAATGAAAAAGATATTACGACTAGCATTGATCGCCGTTTTGTGCGCTTTTGGCGTAGCCTGCGTGATGGCGGTGGATCTATCGTCCAAACAAGGAACTTTTATAAATAATACGCAAACCGCAAATAAGAATTTAAAAGGAAATAGAATGAAAAGCCAGATCAAAAATTTTCTGCAAAATTGCGAGCAGATTATTAAATCGCAGGTAAAGCGATACGAAAATCGCAGCCCTTTCGCAACCAAAATTCCACCCGTTTTTATACTGCCTTATGATGAATTTGAGAAAAAATACGGCTCAAATTTACATTTGGATGGTAGTTTTGACGTGCTGGTGTTTGACGGCGATCTTAGCCTGTCAGGAGGCACGATAAATTCCGCTTGGCTTAAGGATAAATTTAACGAAGCGGGCGGCAAAAATAACGCACGAGCGATGTTTGTTAATGGAAATTTATTCATCAGCGGCAATATCGTCGATGATGATTATCTGTTTTTGCAAGTCGCCAAAGATATGGCGTGTAATTATCTGCATTCGCAGGACGGCGTTATCGCAATCGGCGGCAATCTAACGGCGCTTTGGGGCATAAGCGGCGAATACAACGACGGAATGTTGCAGGTTTTTGGGAAAACGCAAGCGCCATATATCGTCTCAAACGACCACGCGATGCCTGATCATAGCGCTAGCGAATGCGTCTATGTCCTAGACGGACGGATCGGTCAAAGCTACCTAGGCGCGCTTGATGGTTGGGAATTTTTTGAAGATTGCGAGCTGATGTTTAAGGATGGAATTTGCGAAGATGAGCATCAGATCAATATTTCCGCCTTTTTTGAATTCGTAAAAAAGGGCGCTAATCCGATGGTGGATTTTAAAACTTTTGAAGCTAGAAAAGCCGCCTGGGACGAAGAAAATGAAGAGCAGGAGCCCGAATACGCAAGCGATCTGCCTGAAAATTCCGAAACCGTCGCCGAGATATTAAATTTAGAAAATTTCAGCGGCAGCGATGAGGAGCTATACGAGTATATGGTGAGCGAATTTGAGGCCATAGAAAAAATAGACGATGAAAGCGAAAAATATGCTTATGGCGGTAGGGCCTTTGAGCTATCTATCGTCGCGGCGAGAATGGCGGAAAATTGGCGGCTGATTACGCAGCGTTACTCTGCGCGGCAGATAGACGAGCTGCGCAAAATCATCATTAAGAGCGCGACGAATTTAGCCGATTATTTTTTAAAAATCGGCGATAAAAAACAGCTTGCGTTCATCTATGAATTTTTAAACGATGATGCGGTAAGCATCGAAAAAGACGAGCCGTTTTTATACGAAACGCTGGTGCGCGCGGGCTTGGAGCTGCAAGATTATGATAGCACTTACGCGCTAGTGTCCGTCATCGATAAAAAGTCCGAATTTTTGCCGCAGGAGATGGCAAAAAGCATCGCGGACGTGATTAAAAGCGAAGGATACCGGGCTTGGCTGGCAAAGCAGTAGGCCCCGAAAGCAAAACGCTAATTTGCTAAAAGATAAAAATCAAAGAGGCGTTTATGAAATTTCAATCTAAATTTTTTGCGCCATAAAGCCGAACGTCTGCCGTAAAGCGGGTTTAAGCAAGGCGTCAAAATTTTAAAATTCCGTCAAATTTAAGCTCGCATCTGCAGGCTAAAATTTTACGGAAAATTCTTATCCTTGCTGCTGCACAGCTCGTTTAAAAAGCACTCCTTGCAATTTGGCTTGATCGCCTTACAGGTGTAGCGGCCAAAAAGCACCATACCTTGGTGCAGCTTGCCAAGATCCGTCTTAAAAGCCTCGCTTAGATCGCGCTCCGTAAGCTCGGGCGTCTTTGCGCGGCTCAGCCCCAGGCGATGCGCGACGCGAAATACGTGCGTATCCACTGCCATCACATTTGCGCCCGCGCCCTCTAAAAGCACGACGTGAGCGGTCTTTTGCCCCACGCCCGCAAGAGATTTTAGCCCCGCTTCATCAAGCGGCACGACGCCGTCAAAGTCGCTAACCACCGCCTGCGCCATTTTGATTAAATTTACCGCTTTGTTGTTGTAGAAATTGCACGAGCTGATTAGCAGCTTTACGCTCGCTAGATTGGCCTTTGCGAGCTCTGCAACGCTAGGGAATTCCGCAAAAAAGCGCGGCGTGATCAAATTTACCCGCTTGTCCGTGCACTGCGCGCTAAGCATCACGCAGACCAAAAGCTGATAGTTGTCTTTAAATTTCAGCTCGCTGCGCTCTTCCGCGAAGTTTTGCAGAATTCTCTTTTTTATCTCTAAAATATCTTTTTTACTTCTCATTTGCATTTCCTCAAGGCGGAATTCTACCCTAAAATTCTAAAGTACAGTTTGATTGTTAACAACTTTGAGTTATAATCGCCATTAAAATTTTTTTAAGGAATCATGATGAAAAAAGTTTTATTTACAGCACTTAGTTTGGCTGCCGCTATCAGCCTTAACGCTACCGTTTACGCTACCGTAAATGGCAAAGACGTAACCGAAAAAGAGCTTGCTCCGCTACTTCAAGGCATAGGCAATGTAGATATCGCTGCTCTTAATGCCGATCAAAAGAAGGAGCTTATCGATAAAGGCATCGATCTGATGCTGCTAACGGATGAAGCTAAAAAATCGGGCGTTATGGACGAGGACGTTTATAAAAAAGAGCTTGAAATCGTAAAAGATAACTTAGCGCTTCGTGTATGGCAGGCTAAAGAAGCCAGCAAAATAAATATCGACGATAAAGAAATAGCCGATTTTTATAACAAAAACAAAGCGCGCTTTACCGAGCCTGCGAGAATCAAAGCGGCTCAGATCGTCGTTAAAACCGAAGCTGAGGCAAACGATATTATTAAGCAGTTAAAAGGGCTTAGCGACAGTGCGCTATTTACTAAATTTGCGGAGCTTGCCAAAGCTAAATCTATCGATCCGCAGGCTAAACAAACCGGCGGCGAGCTAGGCTGGATGCCTAGCGATCAGGTCAAGCCTTTTGCCGATGCGATCTCTAAGATAAAAGATGGTCAAATCACTACTAAAGCTATTAGAAGCAGGGTCGGATATCACGTCGTGTTAAAAGAGGAGTCTCAAGCTAAAAAGCAGCTAAGCCAAAGCGAGGCAAAGCCTTTTATAGAGCGCGTACTTAGACAGCAAAAAGCGGCAAAAGTAGTAGAGCAAAAAGCGGCAGATCTTCACAAAAACGCTAAAATCGAGTATAAATAATATAGGAGCTAAAAATGGGCGTTTTAGATATAGTAAAACCGGGCGTTTTAAGCGGCGATGACGTAAGTAAGGTCTATGCGTATGCGAAGCAGCAAGGCTTTGCGATCCCTGCGGTAAACGTAGTGGGGAGCAACTCCATAAACGCCGTCTTGGAAAGCGCTAAAATCGCAAATTCGCCCGTAATAATTCAGTTTAGCAACGGCGGCGCAGCATTTTATGCAGGCGCTACTTGCCCTAATGCCGCAGTTTTAGGCGCTATCGCAGGCGCGCATCAAGTGCATGCTCTGGCGGCTCATTACGGCGTTGCGGTGATTTTACATACCGATCATGCCGCAAGGAAGCTGCTCCCGTGGATCGACGAGCTTATAAAAGCCAATACCACTCATAAAAAAGCTCACGGCGTGCCGCTTTTTAGCTCGCATATGCTCGATCTTAGCGAGGATGATTTGGAGTTAAATTTAGCTACCTGCGAGAAATATTTGGAAATTTTAAGCGATCTTGGAATTTCGCTTGAGATCGAGCTTGGCGTCACAGGCGGCGAAGAGGACGGTGTCGATAATACCGGCGTCGATAATGCGCGGCTTTACACCCAGCCCGCAGATGTCGCGCTTGCCTACGAACGACTTGGCAAAATCAGCGATAGATTCAGCATAGCAGCGAGCTTCGGCAACGTCCACGGCGTGTATAA
>NZ_CAJPRT010000005.1 GCF_905373215.1 uncultured Campylobacter sp. | reverse complement strand
GGCTCGCGACCTAAAATTTTTAAAATTTTTTCATATTCTTCGTCTGAAATTTTATGTGCCGCTACTACTTTTTTGTCCATTTTTTCGCCCTTTTCGCCGTTAAATTTAGATCCCAATGATAGCTAAAATTTTCTATCATTTCGATTAATCTTCGCCCTTTTTAAGATACTTCTCGTAAAGTTTCGCCTCTTTTAAAAACGCGTAAAATGCGTTAATATTTGCCGTGATAAATCCTTTGCGCCCGTCAAAAAGTGATCTGCGCAAAATGTATGATTTAAAAAACGCAAACGGATAGATCAGCAAAAGCTTCGCAAGACTCGGCTTCTTGCCCTTCTCAAAATCCCCCTGCGCGCGTAGCGTGGAGTAGTTGTTGTTTTTCATAACGAGCTCGGCGATCGGCTTTTCGCTAAAGTGATTAATGCAAAATTTGCTCTTTTTCACCGCACCCTTTACGATCGAAATTTGCGCGTGCACGCCCATATTTTTATACTCGCCGCACTCCTTGCGAAAGAAGCGGATGTGGGTGTTTTTGCGCACGAGACCCGAACACTTGCGCCCGAGCGAGTATTCATGAAATTTAATATCCAGCGCCGAGTAATCGCTCTGGTTCATAAACTCCTCTATCTCGCCTTTTAGCTCAGGACTTACCTCCTCATCGCCGTCGAGATTGAGCACCCATTCGTTGCTACATAGCGAAAATGCGTAGTTTTTCTGCACCCCCTCGCCCTGCCAATCGTGATGGTAAATTTTATCGGTAAATTTACGCACGATTTGCAGCGTGGCATCGGTGCTGCCGCTATCGACGATTATGATCTCGGCAAAATCAGCCACGCTACGTAGCATACGCTCGATGTGGCGCTCCTCATTCATCACTATCGCATAAACGGACGCTTTAATCATAGTTTGTTCCTTATCCTCGTAAATTTCAGCCAAAAATCAAAAAACCCCTCCGTGCCCAAAATACCGATACGCTTTACGGCGTATTTGTCGTCGCCCGCCTCGTAAAGTCCGCGCTTGACGACTACCGCGCCTTTGAAATTTGATCTAGCGATATTTAAAATTTCGTCGTTAAATTTACCGTACGGGTAGGCAAACACCTCGCACGGCCGCCCGCAAATACGCGCTACGCGAGCTTTGGACGTGATGATCTCATCTGCGGCTAGCTGCGGATCGTTCGCGTAGATAAGGTCTAAATTTACGTGGTGCATCGTATGCGCGCCAAACTCCACTAGCCCGCTTGCTTGCATTTTTAAAATTTGCTCCTTGCTCAGCATTCGCGCGAGATGGGTCGTATTAGCGCGCTCCCAGTCGTTTTGCACGGCGTCCGGCACTAAAAATATGCTCGCTTTGAAATCGTATTTTTTCAAAATTTCAAAAGCGCTAGTAAAATTATTTTCAAACCCGTCGTCGAATGTGATGCAAACCGCCTTTTTAGGCAGCCGCTCTAGCGCGATAAGCTCGCTAAACTTAAAGCTGCTAAAGCCGTTTTTCGCAAGCCACGCGATCTGTCTTTCAAAATCAGCGGGCCTTAGCCGCCATTTGTCGAATTTATCGCCCTTATGCTCCTCTACGCTATGATACATCAGCACTCGCGCCTTATGCCAACCCTGCGGGATCCGCCACCAGTTATACCGCAGCGAAACGCCCACCGCGGCGACAAAGATCAGAAACGCCGCAAAATAAATCATCTGAATTTCTCTCCGTTTTTATAGACGAACTCGCACCATTCGTAAGGCTCGCTGTAAAAATCGCTCCGCTCGTTTTTATCTCTTCCGTTTGGTGCGTCGTGACGTTCGCCGCCGCTCTCGCTGCATTTTTCATCAGAAATTTCACCGCAGGCATCTGCGCCAAAGCTCTCTTCAAAGATCGTCTCAAGCATAAATTTTGTCACTCGGGCGGCGTTTGCGATCCTTAGCGTCTTGGCTCTGCCGCGCCGCGCGATGCGTGCGTATTCGCCGCTAGCAAGAAGGCATTTGATCTTTGAAAAGCAATCCGTAGGACCGTCAAAATAAACTATCTCCGAGCCGTCTTCATAAAGCCGCTCAAACCCCGCGATCTTGGGGCTAAAAGTGCAGACGCCGCATCCTAAAAACTGCGCCATGCGGTCGCTCGCGCCGAGCAATTTACGAACACTCGCGCACTCAAGCTCGTCGTCGCGATTAAAATTTATCGCGATCTTTGCAGCCGCGATCTCGCGATGAAATTTATCGCCGAATACGGCAGGCGCGCCGAGACTCGCAAAAATTTTAAGCCTAAGCCCCTCTTTTTCGCAAAAATCGCGCAACAAAAGCGCAAATTTATACCTCACGTCCTCTTGATAATCGCGCGCTATGTAGATCACGTCGGTCGTTTTATCGGCGTCTAGGCGTCTATCAAACGCCGCGTCGGAGATGTTTGGGAAAAAGGCGAATTTCGCGCCGTATCTTGCCGAAAGATCGCGCAGCTTCAGCGCATTCGCCCAAAAAAACACGTCGATGAAACTTAATTTTTCGAAAAATTCCCGTTTTTCTTGCAGATGATCGACGTACCAGATCGCGATTTTAATCTTAGGAAGCGCCGATTTTATCGCCCGCAGCGCGCTAAGACCGATCTTTTCGCCCTTGCCGATTAGAAGCAGATCGGCACCGATGCTTTCGCAGATACGCACGAGCTTGGCGTTCATTTTAGCTAGCCCGCTGTTTTTCAGCCCGCAAAAGCGTAGGCTCCGCTCCCAATCGCGGTAGCTAAAATCATAGACGAAGTGCCCGCCGCGGATGAGCCCGTGGCTAATCTTGCGCTCCATGCCGTAGAAAAAACTGCCGTCGTCGTATTCGTTGAAAATGCCGCAATGCACGATCTTTAGGCTTCGCATAACAGCTCCTCGTAGTAATTTTTAAGCGAGCTAATATAATTTTGCAGCGTCAAAGTTTGCTTGAACTTGGCGTGTTTTTGCGCAAAAACCCGGGCGTATTTGCCGTAAGTGCGGTAAATTTCACCGATCTTAGCGCCCAGAGCTGCCGCCTCGCATAAAAACTCCTCGCTTAAAATTTCCGAAATTCCGCCCACGCGGGTGGATATCAGCACGGGCGAATAAAAAATACCTTCGATCAAAATCACCGGAAAGCCCTCCTTGCGCGAGCTGATGACGTGCAGGTGCGACGTGCTCAGAACCGCCGCAACGTCGTCGCAAAAGCCGCACAGCCGCACGCGGTCCTGCAATTTTAGCGAATCGATTAAATTTTGCAAATTTTGCCTCTCGCCGCCCTGCCCGTAAATTTTAAGCTCGAAATCAAATTTCAGCTCGCTTGCGGCGCGGATCAAAAGATCAAAACCCTTGATCTTATCGAGCCTGCCGACCGCGACGATGCTAAATTTAAAATTTTCCGCCGCCGCGTTTGCGCTCTGTTGCGATACGAATACGCTGCTAGTCTTATTTAGCGATGCGTCCGCATCCAAAGCCCTATCTTGCGACACGCGCGCCTCGCTAGGCGTACCTTGCGACGCAAATGCAGCGCCAGCCATGTTTTGCGACGCGAACGTGCCACTACCCGAGTCGCCACGCTCATCTTTTTTTCTCTCAAGCACCCTATTTGCGGCGCCCTCCGCATCCTTGCAGCGCGCGAAAATTTCATGATTTTCAAACCCCCGCCGCGGCTCTATGCCGAAATATATCACCTTCGCGGCGTGATTTATCGTGGTTGCGACCTTGCGCGAGGCTGCGATGACGTTTCGCACGCGATCAAAAACGGGCGCTTTTCGGTCGTTGTGTTTGGTCGCAACAAGCTTAAGGTTTAGAAATTTTTCAACTACAAAGCCGATCTGCGCGGCTTTGGCGCCGTGCGAATGTAAAATTTCAAATCCGCCCGAGCGTAAAAACCGATAAATTTCAGCGAACAAAAACGGATTGTAGCGCTTGTCGCGGCTTTTGTACTGATAAATTTGCACGCGCGCATCCAGACGCTGCAAAAACTCGCATCTATCGGGCACGATTAGCGCCGCGTGCTCGCTTTTGCAAAGCTCATTTAGCGAGTCGATCACGATCTTTTCGACGCCGCCGTAAAATCTGGAGCAGCAAAGATAGGCGATTTTCATCTATTTCTGCCCTTCTTCATCTTCAAAATGAAGCTCAAAAGCCCCTGCCTGCCGCTAACCATGATGCGCGGAATTTCAAAATTTGAGTAGTGCGGGCGCAACACATCGTTTCGCGTCGTAACGACGCAGCTAAAGCCCGCCTCGCGCGCGCAACGCACGCTAATCTCGTCGTAAAAGCCGAATGGATAGGCAAAGGCGCCGCAAGAGATCTCAAATTTCGCCTCTATTTCGCGCTTTGATTCACTCATCTGGCGCAGCTGCTCTGCCGCACCCAAGCTAGGCAAATTTGCGTGATCCAGCGTATGCGAGCCGATCTCGATAAGCCCGCTTTGCAAAAGCTCACGAACTTCCTCGTCGCTTAACATCTCCTCGCGATTTAGCTCGTCGCTTGATTTTTTCAGATCCTTATCGGTCGCCCAATTCCCGTCAAAGCGCCGGTTCACGATGAAAATCGTCGCCTTAAAGCCGTATTTTTGCAAAAGAGGCAGGGCGCCCGTAAGATTATCGCGATACCCGTCGTCGAAGGTAATGCAAACCGCCTTTACAGGCTTGCTATCCAAACTCGCAAGCTCACTTAGAGTGTAGCTCGTAAAGCCGTTTCGCTTCAGCCACGCAAGCTGTTTTTCAAACGCGGCGGGGGTTACGCGTAGGCGGTTAAATTTAGAGGCGTTCTTTGGCAGATGCTCGCGGATCATATGATACATCAGCACGCGCGGATACTCGTAAGGCAGATCCTTCGCCCACCACGCAAAGCGCAGGCAAAACCACGCAAAAAGCGCCGCAAAAGCCAAAACCGCCGCCGCGTAGATCATCTCTCGATCCTCATGCGATAAGCTAAAAAGCTTAGTATCGTAGCCAGGCTTAGCGCTTCTTTCGACAGATACGCGCCGTGGTCAAACTGGCAATCTATCAAAAGATAAATTAGAAGCGTAAGAACCCCAAACTGCCTGCGTTGAATGCACTCCTTAAAAACGCTGAATAGGATCGCGCCGTAAAAGATAAGCCCGAGCGCGCCGCTATAAAGTAAAATTTCTAAAAATAAATTATGCGGCGCGTTATATTCAGGATGCTCAAGGACCGGGGAGCCCGGCAAATTTATATATGAGCCCAGCCCGTAGCCTAAGATAGGCTTTTCTTGCGCCATTTCTAAAATATAGCTCCAAATCACGGTCCTGCCTGAAGAATCGCCGCTAAATAGCGCGGCTAGCCTTTGCTCAAACGACGGCGAAAGCGCAAGCAAAACGGCAAAAAGTGCGATGAAACCCACCGTGAAAAGTAGGTATTTTTTGTTTAAGCTCTTTAAATTTAGCGTGCCGTAAAACGCGAGCGCACAAAACGCACCGACCCACGCCGCTCTGGAAAATGAAAAGATCATAAAAAAGGCAAACAAAAGCAGAGCCGCAAATTTAAGCGCTAAAGGCCGCCGTATCGCCACCGCGCTAAGGCAGAGCCCAAAGCCCATAAAAAGCCCTAAAATATTGCGGTTCGAAAGCGCTCCGCTAAGACCTCCGCGAACAGAGTCGCTTGAAAAGACGATTGCGTCGCTGCTACTTGCAAACTGATAGATCACGCTCGCCGATAAAATTCCAAGCCCTACGAACAGAAAGGCAAAAACGGCGTTTTCATCAAAAAATTTAAGCTTATAAAAATAACAAAGCGCCAAAAATATCGAGCCGTATCGAAGGACGAAAAATAGGGTGCTCTGCCATGCCTTTTTTGAGATAAGAGCCTCGTTTAAGAGGTTTGAGATCGCTAGCGTCGCCACTAAACAGACGAAGCAGATCGCGATAAATCGCGTTTTTTTCAAAATTTCGCTTAGGATTGCGTAGTTTTTAAAATACAATAGATGCGCCAAAAAGAATAAATTTAGCGCCGCAAAGGAGATCTGATAGACCGCGTTTTTAAAAAACAGCGACGCGCACCAAAGAAGCAGCAGCGTTAAAAATGTAATCCTCCAGCCGCTAGGCGCGCCATTTTCGTAAAAAAATTTTTTCATATTAAACTCTCATAAACCTTTATCGTTTTTTCTACCATCTGCTCTAGGCTGAAGTTTTGCGAAACGTAGCCGTAGCCGTCAAATTTCAGCTCGCGCGCGGGGGCAAACAGCCCCGCCAGCGCCTGCGCGTCGCCTACGTCAAAAAAATAGCCGTTTTCGCCCTCTTTTATGATATCTAGCGCGCCGCCGTGGCGGGTCGCGATCACGGGGCAGTTCAGCGCGATCGCCTCAGCCATCGAACGCCCGAAGCTCTCGGGCTTGCTTGAGGCGCTTACCGTAACCGACGAGAGCGAGTAAATTTCGGCTACCTTGCTCTGCGAACCCGTAAAAATTACGCGCTCGCCCAGTCCAAGCCCCTCTACGAGCGATTTTAGCTCGGAAAAATACTCGTCGCGATCCGCTCTCACACCGCCTACGATCAAAATTTTGAGATTTTGTTCGCTTGCCAAAGCCGCGGCGCGGATCAGGGTTTTGTAATCCTTAATCTGCGTGATGCGCCCCACGGCAGAGACGATGAAATCATCCTGCGCGAGGTTAAAGTTCTGTCTAAATTCCGCGATGAAGCGCTCGTCTAAATTTTTGGGATTAAATTTCGCTAAATCAATACCGCGCGGAATGATCGTGATCTTGGCCGCATCCGTGCCATAGCTTTTCACCACGTGATCGCGCGCATAGCCGCTAGGACAGATGATCGCGTCCGTATCCGTCATGATTTTGCTGTAAAAATTTACGGAATTTATCCCATGCACGGTGCTTACGATCTTTGCTTTGGGGTGAGCAAATTTAACCAGCCACGCCGGCACGCGTGAGCGGACATGCACTATGTCGGGAGCGATCCCACTTAAAATTTTACGCAGCTTTAAAACGCGCGCCGCAACGCTTAGGATATTTTTGGAGCAAACGTCGAGCTGCACGTGCACGCCGCCCTCGTTTTCTATCTTTGGCGCCAATTTGCCGCCGTTACTGATAACGAAATTTTCGATGCCGCGTCGTGCGAACTCCCTATTTAGCTCGACTACGCCGCGCTCGACGCCGCCTTCGTTAAGCTCGGGCAAGATTTGCACGACCCTCATATTTTTATCTCCCTCACAAACGCCCCAAGATCGTACTTCGCGGTCTTTTTTGGCTTCGCACCCTCGTTGTAGCGCCTAGCATGCCCAGTAGAAACGAGAGCGCTTATAAAATCGTCAAATTTATTATGAGCATCTTTGCGCTTTAAACTCAAAATAGCCACGCTCGTGCTCCCGTTAGATACGGCATCGCTTATCATCGAGACGCTGTCCTCGCTGATAAAAACCCACTCGCACTGCGCCAAAAAATCGCCGATCGGATTTACGGGCTCGCGGCCGTAAATCACGCTGTAATCCCAGCCGAGTTTTTCTAGCGCGCTCTCGGTAGCCCGCTGTGTGCGCGGAGAGGTCGTTAGCGCAAACTCGCAGTCCGCAAACTGCGCCCTTACGTTCTCAATCTGCTTTAAAATTTCATCCCCCATCTCAAAGCAGGAATTCGGCCCGCCGATGATAAATCCGATGGATTTGCGATGCGGCCGGTACAGCCCCTGCGGGCGCGAAAAACTAAGCGAGACGGGCGAAATTTTAAGATTTGCGCGCGGCTTTGGGCGATCATGCGCGCCTGCGATGATGACGCTAAAATCCTTGCGGTAGCCCTTCGGATACATCAGCGCTATACTCGGCTTTGCGTATCTGCGCGCATAAAATTTCAGCGCATAATAGGTCGTAGAGCCCGCACCTACGAACAGATCGAAATCTGCGAAATTTAAATTACGATCTGATGCAGCGTCTAAATTTGCGCTATATGATACGGCATCTGAATTGGTGCCATTCGGCGTGGCATCTAGATTTATGCTATCTGATGCAGCGGGGCTGTTTAAAGAGGTATTATTTAAATTTGATCCGTTTTTACGGTCCGTCGCCGTGCCGCCCCTACCGAGATCGCACTTAAAAATTTTAAAATAAAGCCCGAAAAAATCAAGCGCGTAGGAGCAGAGTTTAAGAAACTTGTTTGCGTAAGCGATCTTGCAAATGCAAAACTCAAGACCTCTCAACTCGCAAAATGCGATGCTTTGGTTCTCGTGCCCCTTGCGGCCGTCGCTTAAGATGAGCGCTTTTCGATGCGAATTTTTTGCTGTGGGAGGATTTACGCAGGAGCTTTCGCTGTTTAAATTTAGAGAGCTGCCGCCTGCGTGCCACGCGTAATCTGAGGCACCCGATCTTAAATTTTTACCTCTAAAATTTTCACGGCGCAAAATGTAAGAGGGGCTGCCGCAAATCGATATGAAATTTTTAAAGTTCGAATTTTTATAATCTCGCGCGACGGCGGCGATCGCCATAGAGCTTTCGCGATTTAAAATTTTACCTTCTCGCGCGGCTCTACTTAAATTTTCGACGCTTTGCTCTTTTGCAAAGAGGCGCGAGCCCTGCGGCGCGGATAAATTTCTTATGGCGCCCTGTCTGCTATCGCCTCTTGAAATTTGCCGCGCCATCAGTCCATCTTCCATCGTTTGTGTATCCAAAACCACTGCTGCGGCGCGGTTCGCACGACCTCTTCGAAAATGTCGTTGCACTTTTGCGTGATAAACAGCTCGGCCTCGTCCTTATTTAGCCCTTCAGGTAGCGGCGGAAAATCCTTAATCACGATCTCGTAGCGATTATCCTCTCCGCGACGCGCAAAGATCGGGATCAGCACGGGGCGAAATTTCAAATAAAGCGACGCGATGGTCTTTGTGGTGTAGCACTGCCGTCCAAAAAAGGTCGTAATCAGGCTATTTTTAGGGCCCGGCTTTTGATCGGGCAGAATGCCTACGTTGCGCCCCTGCTTTAGCGCCTGCACGAGCCTGCGCATAGCATCGTCCTTGTAGATAAGATCGTTGCCGTAGCGCTCGCGAAACGGCGCCACGAGCCGCTCTTCGATCAACTCATTATCGCTGCGACGCCCGACTACCGAGACAGGAAAGCCATTGGCGCCGAAAAAATTAGCTAGAATTTCCCAATTTCCAAAATGCGCCGTAAAAAATAAAATCCCATGCGGATTATCACCTTTTAGCTCTCGGACGCGCTCTAGCGCCTGCTCGCCGTTTGAAATCAGATCATCAAATTTTAGTCTACCATTGTAAAATAAAAGCGTGTCGGTAAGCGTTCTAGCGATACTGCGAAAATTCTCGATCGCAAGAGAGTGAAGCTCACTTTCGCTTTTTTGCGGATAGGCGGCGCGAAGGTTGTCTTGTGCGACTTTAACGCGCCTACTAAGCTTCCACGATGCAAAAAGTGCGAGCTTGTCGAAAAATGCGAATATGAAGCTTTTCGGCGCGAATTTTGCAAATTTTATCAGACCCAGCGCCAAAAAATATTGGATTCTTTCCTTCATAAAGACCTCGTTTTAAATGCGAGATTATATTGAATTTTGGCTAATTAGTAGCTAAAACGCTATTTACCGAGGCAAAAATTGCTAAACATTTCATCTAGAATTTCGTCTCGCTCAAATGGACGCGAAATACGTGCAATCGCCTCAATCGCGCGATTTATCTCAAATGCAAAAAGCTCAAGCTCGCCGCAAGACAGGCGCTCGCTCGCGTTTTTAAGAGCCGCGAGCGCGCTCTCGCAAGATAGAATTTGCCGCTCGTTGCTTAGCATAAGGCCATCGAAATTTTGAGAATTTAAGTAGCTCTCAAGCGCGG
The DNA here is from genome assembly GCF_905373215.1 of uncultured Campylobacter sp. Taxonomy (GTDB): domain Bacteria; phylum Campylobacterota; class Campylobacteria; order Campylobacterales; family Campylobacteraceae; genus Campylobacter_B. The sequence goes on along the minus strand of NZ_CAJPRT010000005.1, from coordinate 125,951 downwards.
TTAAAATTTTATCCACGCCCTCATTTGCAGAAATTTCAAGCGGCGCAAAAATGGAATTTGCTTGGGTATTTTGCCCAACGGGATTTATTGCAGAGCTATTAGGCGCGATAGAATTTGAAGAATTTTGTTTGGAATCATCTTTCGTAAAATTCTCCGCAGCACAGCTTGCAGTAGCACGCTCGGTATTTGACGATGCTAGTCCCGCTTTTGCGGTGGAATTCTGCTCCATCGGATTTATAAAATTAGCAAGGGCTATTTGGCTTGTAGGCGCGGAATTTGTGGAAGTAGAATTTTGCGCGCTTAAGTCACATTTTAAATTTTTAGCTTTTAAATTCTGCGCGCAGGAATTTAAAGAAGCGTCGCAGGTCCGACTTTGCTTTAAATTTTCGGCTGTGAAATTCTCTGATATGGGATTTTCAGTTGCGAAATTTTTTTCAGAAAAAGCCTCTAAATCCTCGTCAAGATCCTCCACGCTAGGATGAAATTTACGCGACAAGTCGCATTTATTTAAAACGTAGATGATTTTTTTGTCTTTTTGTTCGCGCAGTATTTTTAGGATCTGCGCGTCCTCGGCGTCCCATTCGCGACTTGCATCAAACACTGCCAAAATCACGTCCGCCTCGCTTGCAGCGCGAAGCGAATATGAAATGCCGATACTTTCGAGCTTTGAGCCGCTGTGTCTGATACCTGCAGTATCGACTATACGGATTAGATGAGTGCCTATCTGCAGGCTTTCTTCAATGAGATCGCGCGTAGTGCCCGCTTCGTCGCTCACGATAGCGCGACTAAAGCTCAGCATAGAGTTTAAAATGCTTGATTTACCGACATTGGGCTTACCCACAATCGCTACTTTAAAGCCCTCGATTAGCCCTCTTCGGCTGCGGCTGATGCGAGTGATTTTTTCTAGAGAAGCGATATTTTGGCTAAGCATTTCTTGAGAGTTTTGCAGCACATCAGAAGGCAGATCGTCCTCCGCGTAGTCGATGCAAACCTCGACAAAAGCTAGCGTTTTAACCAGAGCCTCGCGCAGATTTGTGACGAAGTCTGCTAGCTCGCCTCGCAGGTTTCTAGCTAAAATTTTAGCCGCACTTTGCGAGCGCGAATTAATCAGATCGCTTATGGCTTCAGCTTTACTAAGATCCATTTTGCCATTTAAAAACGCTCGCTTACTAAACTCGCCCGGATTTGCTATGCGCGCACCCAAAGCCAGCACGGCATCTAACGCCAAGGATGAAGCCGTAAAGCCGCCGTGGGTCTGCACTTCTACGACATCCTCGCCGGTAAAGCTATGCGGAGCTTTAAAATATATCAAAATCGCCTCGCCGAACGCTTCGCCGCTCGCGTCAAAAAGATTCACAAGCGTAGCATAGCGAGGGCGCAAAGAACTGCGATGTGAAAGGCCTAAAGCGATAGACAGTGCTTCCTCGCCTGAAATTCTAACTATACAAATTCCGCCGATGCCGTGAGCCGTAGCGATAGCGGCGATAGTCTCGCTCACGATTAGCTTTTTTCGTCTACGATGACGATTTTGCCGCTACGCGTGGATTTGATACCCACGAAACGATCCGGATATGCTTGTTTTAGCTTGTCGGCTACGATTTTGATAAATGCGCCATCAAAAGCCTTCGTGACGATACGCTCATTTCCGGAGCGTTCCACGAGTGCATTTACATAAGAATCGATAAATCGTTCTTGATTTTGTAAAAATTCCGCGATTTCAAAAACCACAGCAAGATCATATCTAATGCTGATCCAGTTGTAAATCATATACGAAAGTGCCTTGTAGCGGTGCCCCTCTTTGCCTATCAAAAGCGCGCTATCCTCGCCTTGTAGCTTGATATAGACGGTATTTTCGTCGATTTTGCTAACATCGCTAACTTCGATATTAAACTCGCTTGATCTGAAAAGTGCAGATAGCTTCTCTTTGATATCGGATAGAATTTCATCCGTCACAATGCCCTTTTGCTTTTCTTTGCGATGTTTAGAATGCGTGGCGCGCGAATTTTGTGGCTCTGATTTATCGCCCTGCTTTTTCTCTGCTTTGCCGGCTTTATTTTGCGAGGCGTTAAATTCCGGATTTTCGCTAAATTTCTCCCCTTCCAAAACCGCTTCTATAATGGCATTTTTCTTGAAAAAACCCAAAAATCCGCCGCTTGGGTGTTGCAGGACGCGCACGTTAAGCTGCGTTACCGAACATCCAAGCTCAGCTGCTGCTTTATTATATGCGTCTTTTAAATTTTCTGCTTCAATTATCATGATTTTTTCTCCGCTATTTGAGCTTGTTTATGCCTAGCAAAGGCTTTATTAATGACGTATTGCTGGATAATGGAGCAGAAATTATTTACCGTCCAGTATAGCGTAAGACCAGCAGGGAACATCACAAAAAATACCGTAAAAATGAGCGGCAAGAATTTCATCATCTTCTCTTGCATCGGATCGGTAAATGTAGTCGGCGTAATCTTTTGCTGCAAAAACATCAAAATTCCCATCGTAATCGGCAGGATGTAATATGGATCTTTAAGCGACAGATCGTGGATCCACAGCGCCCACTCCGCGCCCTTTAGCTCGATCGCATTAAGCAGCACGCGGTAGATCGCGAAAAATACCGGTATTTGAAGCAGGATCGGTAAGCAGCCGCCCATCGGATTGGCGCCGTTTTTCTTATACAGATCCATCATATGCATCTGCAGCTTTTGCTTATCATCCTTGTATTTTTCTTGAAGCTCTTTCATCTTGGGCGCCAGATCTTTTAGCTTATTCATAGATAGCATTCCCTTGTAACTTAGCGGGAATAAGATTAGGCGGATGATGAGCGTAAGCACGACGATCGACCAGCCCCAGTTACCGATATAGCCGTGCAACCAGTTTAGAAATTTAAACATCGGGCGGGCGATGAAAGTAAACCAGCCATATTCGATAATGTGCGTAAGAGCAGGATTTATCGAGCTTAGCGTCGCGTGATCTTTCGCGCCGATATAGCCCGTAAGACTAAGATCGCCGTCTGAGCCTATGAAAACCTGCGAAATTTTATCTGCGTCAGTCACGGTCACATTCAAGCTTTCTCCGTAAAATAGCGTCGTATAATAGCGATCGGAGCTTGCAGCGATATTTGCGCCACTTATTCGCTCGTTTTTATCCACGTCGCCATCTTTAAAAATTTCTACGCTTTCGTTTATAGCCTGCGAGCCCGTAAAAAATGAAGCGATTTTATCTGAAATTCCAGCTTCGCCCGGTTTTCCAACGATGACGCCGTGAACCGTATAGCTATCTACTTCTACGTTCGGGCGCGAGCCGGGGCTGATAAAATAACGCGCATTGCCGCTTAACTTCAGATCCAATTTATAACTACCATTTGGATAAAAGGTAAGAATTTTATTTATGCTAACGGCGCCTAAACTTTGACTTAATGTAACACTAGCCTCTCCGTTTCGTACGTCCAGCTCGCTAGATGAAGCGCTATAGGGAGTATCGAAAGCCATTGCATTCAACGCCGCGTCCTCGAAGCGCATCTCAAGCGGTTTAGAATGTGATTTAGGATCGATCAAATTTATCGCATCGCCGTTTTCGTCACGGAATTTAGCATCATTTAGCACATACGAGCTTATGCGACCGAGTCCGTCGATCGTAAAATTTGCTTCTTTTCCGACTACGCGTACTAACGGTGCAGAGATGGAATTTACGGTATTTAAATTCGCTCCCTGCGCGCTCACACCAGCGGCGGAAGTTTGCGGAGCGGACTTGGCGGTATTTTTTTGCGCGATTTGCGCCGCGGTTGCGTTTGCCTCCATTGCGGCGCGAATTTTTGATAAATAAAAATGATCGTAAGCTACAAAAAATATGAGCGCAGTTGCTATTGCAATAGCAAGGCGCTTTGATTGAGGAAGTTTATCTAGCACTATTTTCTCCTAGTCGTATGACGTAATATCTATTTTTTTTATATGGTATAAACCAAAGCTTAAATTTATCCGCAGAGGCATTGCTGCTGCGGATTTTAGAAAATACGCAAAATTTGAAATTTCGCGCGATTATCGGATAATCTATGCCACCGCTAAAGAGCGGATTGCATCTTAAAATTCTAGACGTTACAGCGCAGAGTGCGCCAAAGACGCCGTTAAACTTAAACTCATAAAGCGCGTATTCCGAACAGCTCGGATAATAACGGCAACAGCGCGGTAGCAAAGGCGAAATAAATTTTCGATAAAACCCGATCGCGGCTATAAAAAATTTCTTCATTTTACTGCGCCGATCTTTTTAAACGCCCATTTTAAATTTCGCTCGATGTCTTCAAAGCTCATATCTATGATCCGCTTTTTTGCGATTAATATAAAAATTCCGCTAACAATGGCGTCTTTTTGATTATAAAACGCTGCGCGCAGAAGCCTTTTGGCGCGATTTCGCACGACTGCGTTGCCTATTTTTTTACTGGCGACCGCGCTAAATCTGCGTTGCTCGCTCGCCAAAAAATACACGACAGCGCATTCGCAATGCCACTTCGCCGCACTTTTATAAACCTCCGAAAAAACCTTGCTATCGCTTATCGCAGCGAATTCGCCTACGCAGCCAATCTTCTTCTGCCTTTAGCACGTCTTGCACTTAAAACTCTGCGGCCGTTTTTTGTTTTCATGCGGACGCGAAAGCCGTGAGTACGCTTTTTAGGGGTATTGTGGGGTTGGTACGTTCTTTTCATAACTGTTCCTTTAAGAAAATGTAAAGCTGAAATTTTATAGAAACTTTACTTAAAAACCGATAAACAAAAGTAGCCCTAGCGCCGATAAGCGTCGCCTTGCAGCTTTTTGCGGCGCAGTTTTAAGTCCTGTTCATTTTTATTGTTTCGCTCCTTGATGTCTTGCATCGGCTGTTTTTTCATCGAAAAATCATCGTGGTCGCCTACGCCTTTTGATTCACGTTGCAAATTATTTTGTAGGCTTTGCCTATCTAGTTCATTTTTTTGACGATTTAGCAGAATTTCACTATGGTTTTTCTCAAATTCTGATTGTTTATCGTTCGCAACGTAAGCGCTGACACCAAGGCTTACTGCGCGCCCATCTTGCGCTCTTATTGCCGTGCAATCAGCAAATATCGCACCGCAAAGCAGCCAAAGTATCAAAGCCTTTTTCATTTGCGTTTAAATTTGCCTGCCATCGCGCGATAGATCGCCGCCTCATTTTGTAGCGTCAAATATCTTTGATTTAGCTCGTTTATCTTAGCGTTTACGGCGTCGGTGCGAGCTTCTAGCATATCCTTTAGCTCGCTTGAGCCCGCTTCGTATTTCGCGGCGTAAAGATCGGCAATACGCGCCTTTTCATCGTAAGCGGCACTTAAATTTTTAAGGCTAGCCAGATTGATCTGGTAAATTCTATATAAATTTAGCACCTCATTCGTAGCGTTAGAGAGCGTCTGTTCGTAATTTACGACGTTTTTGCGAAAAGCGATCTCTGAAATTTTAAGACGGTTTTCAACCCTCGCATAATCCAAAAACGGCAGACTTATGCTTACGTTGCCGCTTAAAAAATTTAGCTTGAAACTATCGTTAGCGCTCACGCCTTGCCCGTTAGTAAGCCCTGCGCCCAAATTCACGCTAGGAAAGAAATTTAACTTAGCGGTCTGTTCATCATAAAAACTGGAATTTAACCTAGCGATCGCAGCTCTAATGTCGGGACGGTTAGCAAGCGCCGTGTAAGGCACATTTAGATCAACGCCTTGGAATTCTATGGAATTTATCGAATCGGTGTTATCATCAAATTGCAAGCTGGAAGAGATGAGATTTCTCATATATTTATGATTATCCTCGATATTTTTTTGAATGCTTAAGACCTTGTTTTCAAGCCCTAGGATAGAATTTTGAATCTGCCTGTAATCTAGCTGCTCAGACTTGCCATAATCATATTTTGCCTTGATTATTTTTTCGATCTCTCGGTAATCGCTTAAATTCTGTTTTGTCCATTTTAGCGAATCGTTTAGATAAAGCATCTCAAAGTAGCCGCTTACAACGGAATTTATAAGAGTCAGGCGAGTATTTTCAAGGTCAAACTCGCTAGCTTTGGCGTTCCAGCCCTCGGCATTTACCGCCGAGCGGATCTTGCCGAAAAGATCAAGCTCGTAGCTTACGTTAAAGCCCGAACTATAGGTTTTGTTCCAATTCGAGCCGGTGCTTATGTCGCGATTAGCGCCCGCACTCCACGAGCTGCTTAGCGTAGGAAAAAGATCAGCCCTACTTAACCCTAAATTTGCATAAGCACTCTCAACGTTTAAAGCCGCTGTTTTTAGATCATAGTTATTCGCAAGGGCTTGATCTACAAGCTTATTTAGGTACGATTCGCCATATTTTTTATACCACAGCGTATCGATTTCATAGCTTGCATTTTCATCCTTGAAATGCTCTACAGGTTTAAATTCAACCTCACTTTGATTTGAGGCACAACCGCCGATAAAAACAGCTAAAACGCCGCTTAAAATTACTTTGGAATTTATCATTTTCTCTCCTTGTTTATTCTTGTGCTAAAGCATCTATCGGATTTAATCTGCTGGCGTTTCTTGCCGGCAGATAGCCGAAAACTATACCGATCGCGGACGACGCCGCAAAGGCGATCACGAAAGGCGCTGTAGTGAATTTCATCGCAAAATCCGGGCTTATGGTATTAAACGCAAATCCAAGCGCTAAAGCGATTAAAATTCCTAAAGCTCCGCCGAGCGAGCAAAGCAAGATCGCCTCTATCAAAAACTGCTGCAAGATGTTGGATTGCTTCGCGCCGATCGCCATTCTGATGCCGATTTCGCGAGTGCGCTCGGTAACGCTTACGAGCATGATATTCATCACTCCGATGCCGCCCACGACGAGCGAGATCACTGCGATCGATGAGATCAAAATCGTCATCGTGCCGGTAGTGCTTTGTATTGTTTGTTTGATAGTATCTGCGTTCATCGTATGAAAATCCCGCGAGCCGTGTCTTTGGATAAGTAGCTGAGTTAGGCTCTCTTCGGCCACTTGAGTATTGACATCGTCTTTTATTTTGATGGTGATAGAGCTGATTTTTCGATTGCCCGTGATTTTATTCATCACGGTTGAGTACGGCGCGTAAATTCTTAAATTTTCGTTGCTTCCGAAGGCATTTTTATCCTTGCCCGAAACTCCTATGATCTTAAGCGGCTTACCCGAAAATAAAATCGTCTTGCCGATCGGATCTGAATTTTTAAAAAATGTTTTTTTAGTGTTTGGATCGATAATCGCGACAGAGGCAGAATTTTTAATATCGTCGTCGCTAAAATTTCTACCATCTTCTATATCTATGCCATTAACCGCCAAAGAATTCACGCCACCACCGCGCAGTTGAGCCTTGGAGCTTAAATTCGCATAAGTTGCCGTACCGCTTGCAGAAGCATTTGGTGTGGCATAATCGACGTAGGGCTGGCGCGCCAAAACCTTAGAATCGCTTATCGTAAGGGTGCTCACAAAGCCTGCTCGCACATCGCCGAAATTTTTACCAGGAAAGATATCGATCGTATTGGTGCCAATTTTGCGGATCTCGGATAAAATTTTTTCCTCCGAACCCTTACCGAGAGCTACTACGCAGATAACAGACGCAATGCCAATGATGATGCCTAGCATCGTCAAAATCGATCTTAGTTTATGCGAAAATATCGCGCTAATGGACATTTTAAAGCTCTCGATGAGCTGATCTTTGCAAAATATAAAGGAATTTTTCGTTTTGATCTGCTCTTTTTTGCGCTCAAAAACCCGCTCAGCCTTTCTTTTATCGCTTAAAATTCTACCGTCTTTGATCTCGATGATACGATCCGCAAATTCCGCAATATGCGCGTCATGCGTAACTATGATGATGGTGTGACCCTCTTTGTGCAGCGCCGTTAAAATTTGCATCACCGTCTCGCCGCTTTTGCTATCAAGCGCGCCGGTAGGCTCGTCTGCCAAAATCACTTCGCCGCCGTTTATCAGAGCGCGGGCGATACTTACGCGCTGCTGCTGCCCGCCGCTAAGCTTGCTCGGTAAATTTTTGGTGCGATCGCCAAGCTCCAGCTTATTCAAAAGCTCTACCGCTCGTTTCGTCCGTTCGCTCGCCCCTACGCCCGCATACACCGCAGGCAGCGAGACGTTTGCGGTCGCGTCCATCGTAGCGATGAGATTGTATTTTTGAAAGACAAAGCCGAATTTTTTACTTCTAAGCGCCGCAAGCTCGTCGCCGCTTAAATTCGCGGTCTCGCGACCTTCGATCTTGTAGCTTCCACCGCTTGGCGTATCGATGCAGCCGATTATGTTCATCAGCGTCGATTTTCCGCTTCCGGATTGCCCGATTATCGATATAAACTCGCCCGCTTCGATATTTAAACTTACGTCCTTTAGTACGTGGATTTCGTTATCGCCGAGAATGAATTTTTTGTTTATATCTTTAAGCTCTAGCATCTTTACACCATAAAATTTTAACTAAAACACCATCGGAGGCCCGTCCATATTTAACGGCGCGGCTTTTCCGTCGGCTATAAGCACCTCGTCTTTTTCATCCAAACCGCTTAAAATTTCAGTATTTAAATCGTCGCTGACGCCCGTTTTTACGTATCGCTGCTCGGGCTCTTTGCCGTTAAGCACCGTGACGTAATCGCCTTTCGCGTCGCGCTTGATAACCGAAGTAGGTAGGTAGCTCGTATTGTTCGCTTCGCTTACGATTATGTTGTTTTCGGTCGTCATTCCAATCTTTAAAAAATCGTTTTCGTTATCCACGAGCATCTTTGCGTAAAAATAGATCGCGCTATCGCTACTACTAGAGGAAGAAGAGCCATTGGAAGTTTTATCGTAAGTCCCGTCGCTAAGCGTGGTAAGACCAGGATCGATCTTGTAAATTTTAGCCTTTTTGATATTATCAAGATCCGATAGTATGGAGTATTCTACGTCCATTCCGACCTTTACTTTGGATATATCGCCCTCTGCGATTTGCATCTTGATCTCCATCTTGCTTAGATCGGCGATCTTTACGATCGTAGGCGTAGTTTGGTTGGAATTTACCGTTTTGCCCTCCTCTACCGGCATGGAAACGATCGTGCCGCTTATCGGAGCCGTGATTTTAGTGTAGCCAAAATTTGTCTCCGCGGTGCTTAGCTGAAGTTTGGTCTGCTCGATCTGCGCCTCGATCTGCTTCTGCTCGGCCTCTTTTAAAGCGGCGCTATTTTTGGCGTTTTCCACAGCCTCTTTGGAAGCGGCGTTTCTTTTATACAACTCAAGCTCGCGGTTATACTGCGTTTTAGCGTTTGCCGCGGCGATCTTTGCCGAAGCTAAATTTGCCTCGTGAATCAGAAGCTGCGCCTTTTGTTGCGCGATCTCGTTTTCTTGCGTGACCGAGTCGATCTGCGCTATCATATCGCCCTTTTGAACCTTATCGCCCACTTTGACGTAGAGTTTTTTGATCTGACCGCTTACCTGCGCGCCCACATCGACCAAATCTCTGGCGTAAACCTCGCCCGCAGCCGTCACCGTGCCTCTAATATCGCCCTTTTCAAGTCTAGTCGTAAGAGCTTTCGGCGCCTCTTCTTGCTTAAAAAATTTACCGTATAAGAAATATATCGCAATAGAGATAAGTACGATAGAGACGATAAATTTCAAGGTTTTTTTCATTTTTCCAACTTCAAATAAAATAAGGGCTAATTCTAATGTAAAAATATAAAATTTTAGTTAAATACTAAATTCTTTGCTCGCGCACGGCGTAAAATTTCATGATCTTTTTATGTAAAATTAGCGAAACATAAATCAGCGCCGAGCCCGCAAGTAGGTGCGCCAGATCGGCATCCTTTTGCCAAAATACCAAATTTACGACGATTGCTGCGGGGATGAGCGCGTTATTCATAATCGCAAGCACGCCGCTATCGACTTCGCACGCGCCTTTGTTCCACAAAAAATACCCTAAAGCGCTGGCTACCGTACCCAGATACACGATCACCGCGCCTTGCGAGAAACTGGGATTAAATTTAGAAAAATCCCCAAGCACGATCGCGGCAATCGCCGTAACGGCGGCGGCCCCCACAAAAAAGTAGCCGAAAAGCTCCTTCTGCTCGCTAAAGCCGTGGCGCTCCAGCATAAATTTATACGCGCTCTGTCCAAGTCCGAAGCATAGATTTGCGCCTTGTACGAGCAAAAAGCCTGTCAAAAACTCGGAGCTTATTGCGCCGAATTTGATCACCAAAGCCCCAAGCACCGCGACTGCGACGCTGAAAAGGTATAACGCGCGAAATCTAAGCTTAAGCGCGTCGTAAAGCAGCGTCACGTAAAACGGAGTAAATATCGTAAAAAGCGCTACTTCATAGACCTTCAGATACGCAAAGCTGCGGTAGTAGAAGATATACATCACGCCGATCTGCACGGCGCCTACGGCGCAAATTTTAAGCGCTAAAGCGGGATTTACGCCGCGAAATTTCATAAACGGCAAAAAGCAAATTAGCGCCAATGATACGCGCGAAAACGCCAAATACGCGCTGTCTATGCCGCGCAAAAACTCGCCTATCAGAGAGAAACTAAAAGCCCAAATACAAGTAACCAAAATCAGTTTTTTCAAAACGTCCGCCTAGGCTTTAAAATTTGAGCGGACATTTTATAAAATTTTAGTTGAATTTGGGATTTAAATTTCGCCTGCGCGGCATAAATTTAGGTTTTTATTTATTTTAAATGTGTTAAAATTATCCGATTTTTGAAATTTAAGGGTAAAAATGAACGACGTTTCGGTTATAGTTCTTGCCGCAGGGCTGGGCACTCGGATGAAGTCGCAAAGGGCCAAGGTTCTTTTCGAGCTTTGCGGCGAGCCGATGATAATCCACATCTTAAAGAAAGCTTACGAAATTTCAAACGACGTGAGCGTGATTTTACACTACCAATTCGACGAGGTTAAAAACGCGGTTCTAGCGCACTTCCCAAACGCTAAAATTTACAAACAAGACCACGAGCATTTCCCCGGCACTGCGGGCGGACTAAAAGAGGTCGAAATCCGCGGAGCCAAAACGCTCATAATCTGCGGCGATATGCCTTTGGTAAAAAGTGCCGAGCTTCGCAAACTCTGCGAGGCGGACGCGGAAGTAAATCTAAGCGTTTTTAGCGCGCGCGATCCTTTCGGATACGGCCGCGTAATTACCAGAGGCGGCGAAATTTTAAAGATCGTCGAGCAAAAGGACGCGAGCGAAGAGGAAAAAGCGGTAAAAGACGCAAACGCCGGCTGCTACTGCTTCAAAAGCGACGCGCTAAAACAGATCCTACCGCAAATCAAACCAGATAACGCGCAAAAAGAATACTACCTCACAGACGCGATCAAAATTGCCAAAGATATGGGCCTAAAATGCGCCGCCGTGTGGGTGGACGAGCAAAGCTTCATGGGCATAAACGATAAGCTCGCCCTCAGCATCGCCGAAAATTTAATGCAAAACGAAATCAAAGAAAATTTGATGAAACAAGGCGTTTTAATGCGCCTACCGCAAAGCATCTACATCGACGGCAGAGCGAAATTTATCGGCGAGTGCGAGCTGCAAGAAAACGTAAGCATCATCGGTCCTTGCGTGATCGAAAGCTCGCTCATTAAAAGCGGCTGCGTCATCGAAGATAGCGTCATAAAAAACTCCGACATCGGTCCGATGGCACATCTACGCCCAAAATGCGAAGTTATAGGCACCCATATCGGAAATTTCGTCGAGCTTAAAAACGCGAAAGTAAACAAGATCAAGGCGGGGCATTTAAGCTATCTCGGAGATTGTGAGATCGATGAGGGTAGCAATATCGGCTGCGGCACGATTACGTGCAACTACGACGGCAAGAAAAAATACAAAACGATAATCGGCAAAAATGTCTTTATCGGCTCGGACACGCAGCTAGTAGCGCCCGTGCGGGTGGCCGACGACGTCATAATCGCCGCGGGCACGACTGTCACAAGCGACGTTCCAAGCGGCGCGCTGGCGATCAGCCGAAGCAAACAAATCAACAAAGATGGGTTTTTCCATAAATTTTTTAGGAGCGAAGATGAATAAGAAAAAGGTTTTACTCGCGGTTTGCGGGAGTATCAGTTTTTACAAAGCGTTTGAAATTTTATCCGCTCTGAAAAAGTCGAATTTCGACATCTATGTCGCGCTTAGCGACGGCGTGCAGGAGTTTGTCAGCTACAAAGCTTTCGAGGCGCTATGCGATCACCCCGTGCTTTGCAAAGCCAACGAAAACTGGCAGGCGGGCATCAACCACATCGCTTATTCCAAAGTGGATTTAGTTTTAATAGCGCCTGCGACGGCAAATACGATAAACAAGCTCGCGTGGGGCGTCTGCGACAACGTATTTTTAGAGGTGCTAAACGCGGCTTTCGCCCACGCTAAGGTGGTTATCGCGCCGGCCGCAAATCCAGCGCTACTTGAAAACAACATCACGAAAAACTGCATCGATATGCTAAAAGCGAGCGTAAATGCGTATTTCGTCGATCCGATAGAAAAAACCCTAGCTTGCGGCGACACCGGCAAGGGCGGGCTAGCAAGCACCGAGGCGATAATGCAGACGCTAAAGCGCGCGCTTTATAACGATAAATTTTGGGAGGATAAAACCGTCATCATCACCGGAGGCGCGACGATCGAAAAGATCGACAGCGTGCGCGGCATTACGAATTTCTCCAGCGGCAAAACCTCCAAAGCGCTCGCCGACGCGCTGTTTTATCTAGGTGCGGACGTAACGCTGATCTCTAGCAACGAGTATGAAAATTTACCATACAAGCTCGTTAAATTTGAAAGTACTATCGGGCTAAAATCAGCACTTGACAGCACGAAATTCCCCGACGGCGCATATTTGATAATGGCTGCCGCGGTAAGCGATTACTCGCCGAAGGTGCGCTACAAAGACAAGGTGAAAAAAGCGGAGATCGGCGAAATTTGGAATTTACGCCTGGGCGAGAACGAGGATATCTTAAGCTCCGTGCGCGGAAATATCAAAAAGGTGGGCTTTAAACTCGAAACCGACCGCGAAAATGCCGTCGGCGAGGCCAAACGCATGCTAAATGAAAAGCATCTCGACGCCGTCTGCCTAAACGTGCTGGACGACATCATCAAGCTCGGCGGCGACGTCCTTAAGGTCACCTTCATCACAAAAAACGATCAGGTCGTAATAGACACCGCGCCGAAGGACGAAGTCGCCCTAAAAATCGCGGCTGAGCTGAAAAAAATCTGATCCGTGAATAGCCTAAATCATCTAGCCCTTGTGATGGACGGCAACGGGCGCTGGGCGAAAAAGCGCGGTCTGCTGCGCACCAGCGGGCACGAAGCGGGTGCGGAGGTCGTGGAGCAGATCTGCGAGTTTTGCATCGACGAAGGCATCGCAAACCTCACGCTATACGCCTTTAGCACCGAAAATTGGAAGCGCCCGAAAAACGAAGTGGAATTTTTGATGAAGTTGCTTCAAAAATTCCTAATTTCACGCCGCAAAAAATTTATCCAAAACGGAATAAAATTCTATCCTATCGGCGACATATCGGTTTTTGAGGGCGATCTGCGAAGCGAGATCGAATATCTTTCAAATTTAACGCAAAACGGGCGAGCGCTAAATTTTAACCTAGCGATCAACTACGGCTCTCGCGACGAGATCGTGCGAGCGTGCGAGCGGCTGCTTGCAAGCGGCGAGCGGCTAAGCGAAGCGGGCATCGGCACGCATCTGGATACCGCGCACAGCGGCGACGTGGATCTGCTGGTGCGCACGGGCGGCGAGCAGCGGCTGTCGAATTTCTTACTCTGGCAGGCGAGCTATGCCGAGCTTGCGTTTACGCCGACGCTGTGGCCCGATTTCACGCGCGAGGAGCTTGCGCGCATAGTGGATGATTTCCGCCGCAAACAACGCCGCTTCGGCGGTCTTTAAGCTGCGGCGCAGTCGCTCTAACGGTCGCTTTAAATTTTAAAATTTTAATTTGCAGAACCGCCTGCGATGCAGTAAATTTTAAAATTTAATCCGCGGGCGCTCACGACACCATGAAATTTTAAAATTTCAGGATTTTAATTTACGGCATCGTAAAATTTAAAATTTTAACTACGTAGGCGCGTGGCGCCGTGAAATTTCAAAATTTTAGAATTTTAAAATTTCGCCCTTTTAAATTTAAAGCCCTAGCGCGAGCCGTGTTGCGCGGCGCGGTAAATTTAACGCGGCAGAATTTTAAAAATCACGCCGCGCATTCGTGCAAAGACCGAAAGGAAGGCTATGAGCTACTACATACAATGTGGTTGCGGCAAAAAGCTTACCAAAAAGCCGATGAAAACTCTAAGATGCCCAAGATGCGGCAGCGTGTATAAAAAACCAAAGAAATTTATACTGGCGGTCTACATTTGCCTGCTGCTGTTTTTTATGCTAGCGTTTACTTTCATCCCCGATAAAATGGGGATTTTGGCGTCCACAGGCAGCGGGATAGGCGCATATATTATGTTTTTATGGATCGTAGATACTTTGAACTTCGATCTTTTGGATGCCGTGATACTGGTGGCGGGATTTTTGATTTTCGGCGGATTATATGGGGCATGGGGCGAACCGCTAATCGCAGGGCTCATAGCCATTTTATTTTGCGTAGGCGCGGCGGCTATTTTCGTAAAATTTTTCCCTTACGAGAGGCAAAAAATCAATGAAAACTAAGAAATTTCTCGCTACCATAGAGCGTTTGATTAAATTTTAAAAAGTTAAAGTCTCAAAGGAAAAAGATGGATTTAAATATCGTTTACGGCGTGATTTTTGCGGTATTCGGCACCTGCGTAGGCTCGTTTTGCAACGTTCTGATCTACCGCCTGCCGCGCGGACAGAGCGTAAATTTTCCCGCTTCGCACTGCCCCAAATGCTCTCACGCTTTAAAATTTTACCACAACATTCCGCTGCTTTCGTGGCTCTTTTTGGGCGGCAAATGCGCCTTTTGTAAAACCAAAATTTCAATCCGCTACCCGATCGTCGAGCTTTTAGGCGGCACGCTTGCGCTTGCGGCGTATTTCGGCGAGCCCGATCTTGCAAAAGCCGCGGTGCTTGGGCTTTGCTTTATCTTGCTTATGGCGCTTTCAGCGATCGATTTTGAGTATAAAGCCGTACCGGAGAGCCTTCTTTACGTAGTTACGGCGCTTTCGCTTGCTTATACGCTGATGTATGATTTTGATCTTAGAGGCGTGGGCGCAGCGGCGGGATACGCGGCGATATTTTTCGTGCTGCGCCTCATCGTCACCTTCGTGCTAAAGCGCGAAGCGATGGGAAGCGCGGATATTTTTATCGCGGGCGTTATGGGGGCGATTTTGGGCTGGAAGCTGGGCGGCATCTCGATCTACATCGGCGCGATTTTGACGCTGCCTGCGTATCTCATCGCGCACAAAAGAGGCTACGAGCTGCCGTTCGTGCCGTTTTTATCGATGGGGCTACTTCTTACTTTTATTTTTAGAGATCAAATTTTAAGGCTCTTGGACGTCATTTATGGATAGGGTGCAGCGCTATTTATTTAGCAATTTCGTCGGTTCCTTCGCGTCGCTTTTCAGCACGCTTTTTATCATAATGTCGATCGTCTTTTTCCTTCAGATCGCGCGCATTACGTCGTTTATCGAGATAAATTTTTCAGAGCTAGTCAAGCTCTATCTTTTCATGCTGCCGCGCATCCTCATATTTACGGTGCCGATCGCGTTTTTCGTAGCGCTTAGCATCTCGCTTTTTAGGCTATCTAAAGAGAACGAAACCATCGTAATATTTACGATCGGCTACGCCACGCGCAAGATCGCGCTGTTTTTCGGCATAAGCGCCGCACTGTGCTCCTTGGCACTGCTTTTCGTCTCGCTTTTTATGATGCCGATAGCCGAAAATTTAAAGGACAATTTCATCGATTACAAAAAAATTAGCGCGACGCTAAATATCAAATCCAACGAATTCGGGCAGAAATTCTCCGACTGGCTCGTTTTTATCGATTCGCAGGAAAACAACGGCACAAGCACCCTGTATAAGGATCTGGTGCTGTATAATCCAGGTGGCTCGCAGGATCACGAGCGGATGATCGTAGCGCGTAGCGGCGAGTTTAAAAACGAAAACGCGAGCTTTTCCGCGATGCTGCACGACGGCAAAATTTACACGATGGGCAGCAATCAGTGGCACGTAAGCGAGTTTGAAAGCCTAACTCTGCGTACGCAAAGCGACCGCAATATTCGCGGCGGAGGCGGCGTGATCGGATACTGGAGCGAGATGGGCGGCAGCGAAAAGCGCAGAAAAGAATTTAGCATCTACACCCTCGTTTCGCTCTTTCCGCTGGCGAGCTTTCTGTTTGCGCTAAGCCTCGGTATCGTGACCTATCGCTACGAAAAGGGCTTCGTTTACGCGGGGATCTTCGGCGTGCTTTTTAGCTACTTCGCGCTGATCATGCTACTCTCCAAATACCCGAGCATCGCGCTTCCAGTGACATTCAGCGTTACGCTTATCACATCGCTGCTTTACTACAGGATAAAAATTGCCCCGAGGTACTGAAAAAAGCTCCGAGCTCTGCGGCGGCGAAATTTTAAACAAAAGCTCGTCTGCTCGAAATTTAACGGATAAAATTTCGGCGAGCAAGCCTAACGCGTCTGAAATTTTGCGTGGCGTAAATTTAGAACACGAAGCACAAAACGGCGAGCAGGCTTTGATCTTAAACGATAAAATTTTAAATTTTAAAAATTCTGCTCTCGCGAATGCTGCGAGCGATACGGCTATCCATACTGCGCCCGATTGCGGTTTGAATCACGAAAGCGTCAGGCGGAATTCGGACGCCGTTTGTGCCAAAGAGGTCGCGCGCGCGGCAAATTTAAATTCCGCCCGCAAAAATTCCGCCGATACCGCCGCTTCCGATATTTGCGCGACAAACGCTGCGAAAGCTAATGGGTCGAGCGGCGACGCTTTAAAAATCCATATCTCGCCCGTTGCCGAATTTTGCACTACCCTTCCCACGTCCGCCCGCACCGCAAACTCCCGCAAGGCAAACGCCGCCTATAAAGCGGATGCCCCCGCAAACACGCCAGCAAGCGCGTCCGAACTCAAAAATATTATTAAAAGCGCGCCCGTAAGCGGCTTCGCAGCAAGCGAGCTTGCGCACATAGGCAAAATAAGCACTGCGCCAAATACCCCCACAGATGCGTGCTCATATGCCGCGAGCACGAACTCCGAGCGCGTAAAGCTCAAGCTCATCTACTCCTACGACGGCTCGAAATTTAGCGGCTCACAGTCTCAGCCCCACGGGCGCGGCGTCGAGGACGTGCTGCGCGCGGCTTTGGGGCGAGTGGGGATCTTCGCGCCGCTTATCAGCAGCTCGCGCACCGATAAAGGGGTACACGCGCTGCGCCAGGTAAGCTGCGTCGAATGCACCGTGCATTGGGAGCTGTCGCGCCTAAAAGAGCTCATCAATCGCCACTGCGCGCCCTATATTTTTGTACGTCACATCAGCCCGGTGCCGCGCGATTTTCATCCGCGTTACGACGCCGTGGCGCGCTCCTATCGCTACGTTTTAAACCATGGATGTCCGAGCCCCTTTCTTAGCGATTTTTGCGTGTTTTATCCGCGTGTAGATCTTGCCGCGCTCAATGCTGCGCTTGCAAATTTTATCGGCGAGCACGATTTTAGCGAGTTTATGAAAAGCGGCAGCGACATAAAAAGCCCCGTGCGCGAGCTCTACGTCGCGCGCGCCTACTCTTTTAGAAATTTAACCTTGATAAATTTTAAAGCCAATGGATTTTTGCGAGCGCAGGTGCGGCTGATGGTCGCAAACGCCCTAAAATCCGTGCAAAGCGGGCGCAAGATCAGCTTTTCGCGAGCGCTTAGCAGAATCCCCTTTCCGCCAAACGGGCTGTATCTTAGCAGCGTGAGTTATTAAGGCTTGAAATTTTATCTATAGGCGTTTGGATTTCAAGCTTAGAATTTTATCGCGGTAAAATTCCGCATAACAGAGCAGATCACCGTCCTACTTTGATATTAAATCACTTGCGCCGCAATGTGTAAAATCGTAAATTTGCGCGAAATTCGATCTATTTTTATTAGAATTTTATAGAAATTTAGCAATACTTTCAAACTTTTAACTCAAAAAGGAGCAAAGATGAAAAAATTTTCTGTTGCTTTGGCCGGTTTGGCCTTACTAGCTAGCGTTTCAGGCGCTAAGGAGTTCATCAATATCGGCACCGGCGGTATGACCGGCACCTATTATCCGGTAGGCGGCGCGATTTGCCGCTTGATAAATATGGATAAAAATATGAAATGCTCCGTGCAATCAACGGGCGGCTCGACGTATAACGTCAATAACGTGCTTAAAAAAGAGCTAAATTTCGGCTTCGTTCAAAGCGACGTCGTCTATGATAAATACAACGGCACGGGCAAATTTCAAGGCGCGGCGGATAAAAATTTACGCTCCGTAATTTCGATCTATCCGGAGCTTTTGGCTTTCGTAGTTTCTAAAGAAAGCGGTATTAAAGCCTACGGCGACGCTGCGGGCAAAAAGATCAATATCGGAAACCCGGGCAGCGGCAACGAGCTAACTAGCATGATAGTTTTTGAAAATTACGACTTCGATCTTAAAAAGCTCGCCCAGCACGGCGTTTTAACGGCGCAAGAATGCCCTATGGCGCTAAAAGATAAGAAAATCGATGGATACTTCTACGTCGTAGGACATCCGACCGCAAATATCACCGATGCGGCGACTTCGCTTCCTATCGACTTAGTCGGCATCGATGATGAGCATATCAAAAAAATTCTAGAAAAATATCCATATTTTGCCAAAGGCGTGATTCCTGCGAAAATGTATGACGGCGTAGATCACGATACGCAGACTATCGGCGTAAAGGCCGTGCTAGTAACCGACGCTAGCCAAAGCAACGAAGCGGTTAGAGCGGTAGTTAAGGCTATACTTGATAATTTTGACGAATATAAAAAGCTACACCCTGCGTTAAATTTGGTAAGCAAAGAATCTCTTTTAGAGGGGCTTAGTGCGCCGCTTCATCCTGCGGCAGAGGCGGTGTATAAAGAAGCCGGGCTGCTGAAATAGGCTAGTTGATGGAGAAATCTACACAAAACGACGAGCAGGTTTTAGAGGTAAAAAGTAGAGAATTTACCTCTAAAAAGCTCTTCTGGCTCGTGACGCTGGTCTGCTTCGCGTGGTCGGTCTTTCAGCTTTACATCGCGTATTTTACGCTAAATACGAATATCGCGCGCTCAATCCACTTGGCGTTCGCTGTTTTTATAATTTTTTCGCTTTTTCCATTTCGCCCGCGTTCCAAGGCGCATTTTTATATCCCGTTTTACGATTATATTTTATTAATCGTCGGAGTCGCCGCGATCTTGTATCCTGCGATAGAATTTAACGGGCTAGCGCAGCGCCCGGGAAATTATCTAACCAGAGATATCGTAGCAGCCTTTATAGGTATTTTTATCCTTTTTGAAGCAGGTCGTCGTATGATGGGACCAGCGCTTGGCATTATCGCTTTTACCTTTCTTCTATATTGTTACTTCGGCCCCTATATGCCAGATATCATCGCGCACCGCGGCGCAAGCTTTGAACTGCTTGCAGGGCATATGTTTTTAACGACCGAGGGCGTATTCGGCGTGCCAATAGGGGTCAGTACCAGCTTTATCTATCTGTTTGTGCTATTCGGCGCTCTTTTGGAGCGAGCCGGAGCGGGGCAGTATTTTATAAACGTAGCGTTTGCGATTTTAGGTCGCTTTCGCGGAGGACCCGCCAAGGCTAGCGTAATCGCTAGCGGACTAACCGGCATGGTAAGCGGCAGCTCGACCGCAAACGTCGTGACAGTGGGCACTTTTACGATCCCGCTAATGAAAAAGGCAGGGCTTACCGCCACTAAGGCGGGCGCTATCGAGGTCGCTGCGGGCGTAAACGGGCAGCTTATGCCGCCTATCATGGGCGCTGCGGCGTTTATCATCGCAGAATTTTTAGGTATGAGCTACACTAACGTAATGATCGCGGCGGTGATCCCCGCTTTCGTCTGCTATGCGGGGTTATTTTTTATCGTGCATCTGGAAAGCTGCAAGCTAGGGCTTCGCGGCAGCCGCGATTACGCCAAGGTTTCAAAGCTAAAAATTATATTTAGCGGCATTCATTACATAATCCCGATTTTGGTGCTTCTTTTTACTCTATTGATTCTGAAAGAAAGCGCGATCTCTGCGGCGTTTAACTCGATCTGCGTGCTATTTTTAATAATGATCGTCCAAGAGCCCGCCAAGAAAACGATATTTGGCGAAAAGGTTGGCAAGTCCGATTTTATCGTAGGTTTCGTAGATATTTTTTGGGCTATGGTGGGCGCTGCTAAAAATATGGTCACGGTAGCCGTTGCCACCGCGCTAGCGGGCATTATCATCGGCTCGATCTCGCTTACCGGGCTGGGACAGGTTCTTTCAGAGCTCGTAGAAGCAGTCGCAGGAAACAGCATAGTACTAATACTTCTGATGACTGCGATAATGAGCCTGATTTTGGGCATGGGACTTCCTACGACGGCGAATTATATCGTCGTTTCAAGCCTAATCGCGCCAGTGATTTTGATACTAGCGGGCAAAAACGGCTTTTTGATCCCTGCGATCGCGGTGCATCTTTTTGTCTTTTATTTTGGAATTTTAGCCGACGATACCCCGCCAGTGGGTATTGCAGCATACGCTGCGGCGGGTATCGCAAAGGCAAATCCGGTAACCGTGGGACTTCAGGGCTTCGTGTATGATCTGCGCACCGCGGTGCTTCCGTTTGCGTTTTTCTTCAACAATAAGCTGCTTTTGATCCAAAGCATCGGCGATCCGATGGATTCAAAAAGTATCGTTTGGATCAGCGATCCACTGCAAATCGTGCTGATTTTTGCCACGGCGATCGTGGGTATGTTTGCCTTCAGCTCCTCGCTACAAGGCTGGTTTGTAACAAAATGTAATCCACTAGAGCGCCTGCTATTGCTGCTAGTAACGCCGCTAATGCTGGTGCCTAATATCTGCGCGAAATTCATAGAGTTTATCCCAAGTGAATACGCAAGCTACGGCATCGGCGCTGCGATATACGTGCTGATCTTTGCA
Source organism: uncultured Campylobacter sp. (assembly GCF_905373215.1). GTDB lineage: Bacteria > Campylobacterota > Campylobacteria > Campylobacterales > Campylobacteraceae > Campylobacter_B. The sequence continues at coordinate 104,926 of NZ_CAJPRT010000005.1, read as the reverse complement.
AAGCAGTGGCTTTTAAGGCCTAAGGGCTCGGACGATACTCACGCCGAAAATAGTGCGCCTACGGCGTAAATCCAAATTTGATCCTGCTAAATTTTAAGATAAATTTGCGGGGTCTTATTAAATTTTACTCTTTTGCACCTAGATTTAAATTAAGATCAGATCCTTTCTTTAATTTTAATCTCAGCAGATTTACGACATGGCGGTAACTTGAGTTTAAAATTTAGTGCAAACTCGGTTTCAATTTATCTAGTGTAGCGCGTCAGTACACATGCGGCATCATGCATGGGCGAGCGCGGTAAATACGGCATGTGAACCTTTCGCAGCAACTTAACATATTGTACGAAATGCGGCAGATAATGTACGCAGCACAACTAATCTCGTTAGCAATAAAATTTAACTTACATCGATGCACGGCATAACGCACCACAAAGCTTCACCGCTCTCATAGATTTTAAATTTCAAATGCTCTGCTGTGCGGCTGATGGTCTAGATTTTTAGGGAGCGCGCGGCGTGAAATTTAAAATCAACAACGGCGCAGTGCGATCTAAAACTCGCGGCAGTAATATAGCGCTGTATACGGCAGCGTAAAATTTACGACGCAGTGTGACGCGTAAAATTTTAATCTTGCGGCGATCAATCGGCGCAGGGCGAATACACGAAGTGCAATTAAATTTTAAGGGTACACGACGATGCGTAGTCTTGCAAAATTCTTTCACGGCGCGCGCCGCGACAGCTCGTAAAATTTAATCCTACGATACGCAATTAATCGCGATGCTGCAAATTTAACTTGCGCCTGCGTAAACTACGCATGCGGGCGTAAAATTTCACAGCGGGCGAGCATATGAAATTTTAAATTTCATGACAAGGCGTGCGAACGACTCGGCTTAAATCTCAAGCGCGATTTTTGCATGAAATTTAGCGAGTGAGTTTTAAGCGTGAGATTTCAAAGGCTAAACTCGCGCAAGTTTTGCGCCAAATTTTTGCGTAAAACTTTGCATAGAATTTAACGAAATTTTTTGCAATTTCTATGTTGATTTTGCACTAAATTTAATGAAATTTTACATAAAATTTAATAAAATTTCGCGAACTGAGCTCGGTGCGCGAAAGCCCGATTGGCCAAAACCTAGCGCACTAAAACTGGGGCGCGATAAATTCATTAAAGCTTACGAGCAATATTTAGCGTCATCGAAGCTCAAAGATAAGATTTATTGCTATCGAAGCTTGAGAAAAAATTTGCCGCCACCGAAACTTGCAGGCAAGTTTTACCACCATGGTGCAAAATCCAGGCTTTGGTTTTAAACGCTGAAATAAAATTTAAAGGATGGAAAATGCAAAGTTTCAAATGGCAAATTTCAAAGCGGCTCAAGCAGGTGATGCGCGAGCGAGATATCGATAATCTCACGCTCGTGCGGCGCACGGACGAGCTGTATTCGCGCTCGCACCCGGGCCACGACGAGGATATGCGCGCCGAAGTTTACACGGTTTTGGACGAATACGCGCCCAACGTCGATATTGAAATTTTTGATCTAGTCTGCAGGGTGCTCGGTATCAAAATCGAGCTAGGCTAAGCTTCGCGCGGGATTTGCCTGCGCTTTTTGCTCAGGCGGCGGCGCTAAATCGGTTTTTGAAATTTTATTTAATTCGGCTTTACACTGCGACGCTGATCGTACTGCGAGTCGCGGCCGCTCCCAGCCTTTAAAATACACTGCGCACGGCATTCGCGCCCGCACTTGTCATTTGCGGCACGTGGATTTCGAGCCGGCTAAAACGAGCCGTCGCTCATACGACCGCGCCCGCCGCAAAATTTGCTAGCGGCGTGTCCTACGCGGTATTAAATTAACAGCGCCGTAAAATTTAATAGCGACAGCACCCATACCCGCGAGACGCGGATCGTGAAATTTAAACTCGAGCGGCGCGAACTTCTTAATTTAAGCACCAGCTTGCCCGTTCTTTAAAATTAAGCGCGCTTTTTTATTTGCTGAAATTTAACTCAAATTTAAACGCTCGCTCGCAGAAATTTTAAAATTTACCGCACGATTGCATCAGCTCGCGCAGCTTCCACACGACTCGTACTACCCAATGTACGCCTGGCTACTCCACGCGATGTGTTTTTGCGCCGTGAAGTCAGTAGCAGAGTTCGGCGCAGAATTGTGTATAAAATTTCATTCACGCAGCTGGCTCGCAGATAGCTTAACCGGCGGCTCCAAATTTTAAATTCCAATCAAAATTCACTCAAGCGGCGACAAATTAGCGATTAAAATTTGAAATTTTAGAAGTGAAATCTCGCTCCTGCTTGCGATCAAAATTTTAAATTTTGCCGCAAAATTTCGCCCAAACCTAGAAAGATTAATATCTATTTTAACTGCAAAGTGCTAAATTTAGCGCTAAATTTTAATCCGAGGTAAGCTTTGAACTACTTAATCCAATTCAGTGTGATTTTAGGAATATCTTTTGTTGCGGAGATTTTGGCGGCGCTCGTGCCTGTGCCGATCCCCGCTAGCATCTACGGACTAGTTATTATGCTTTTAGCCCTGATCTTCAAACTCATCAAAGTATCGCAGATCAGAGAAACCGTGTCGTTTTTTATGCAGATTATGCCTGTGATCTTCATCCCAGCGGGTGCCGCGATCATCATCGCAGGCGATGCGCTGCGCCAGCATCTTTTCGCAATCATCGCGATTACAGCAGTCTCTACGGTAGTAGTCATCGGTGCAAGCGGCGCGGTAACGCAAATTTTTTATAAAATCGCCCTCGCCCGCGTTAAGCGCAGACTCTACGCAGCCGCGCACGAACAAGACGGCGTGAATACAAAGGGCGTGGATGCGAAACTGGAGCGCGAAATTTTATCCGGAGACGACAAAAAATGAGAGAAATTTTAATGAACTCCGCTTTTTTCGGCGTGTTTTTGTGCCTGGGCTCGTTTGAGCTGGGACTTTATCTAAAAAAGCGCTTTAAGCTAACGATTTTCAACCCGCTTCTAATCGGTATCGTGCTTACCGTCTGCGTGCTTTTAATCTTTAAAATTCCATACGAAAAATTTAACGCGAGCGCCTCGCACATTAGCTTTTTCTTAACGCCGATTACCGTCTGTCTAGCTGTGCCGCTATACGAGCAGCTTGCGCTTTTGCGAAGTAATTTTTTAGCTATTTTTGCAGGGCTGATTTCTGGTATGATCGCAGGGCTAGGCAGCATCTACGCGATGTCGGTGATATTTGGGCTAAATCACACAATGTATGTCACGTTACTACCGAAATCCGTCACGGCGCCAATCGGTATGGGTATCAGCGAAAGCTTAGGTGGCATCGTGACGCTAACGGTGGCCTGCATCATCGCTACGGGTATCATCGGCAGCGTATTTGGCGAGGCGCTACTTAAAATTTTTGGCATAAAAAAGGCGATGGCAAAAGGTATCGCCCTAGGCTGCGCGAGCCATGCGATGGGAACGGCGCGCGCGCTTGAGATCGGTGACGTGGAGGGGGCGATGGCTTCTTTGGCGATGGCGGTTACGGGACTTCTTACCGTCATCGGTGCCGGTATTTTTGCACATTTCATCTAAGGAGAAAATATGATAATCTCGATCGCTAGACAAACTGGCGCAGGCGGGCGCGAAACTGCGCGCAAACTAGCCGAGCGCTTAGGCTACACCTATCTAGCCAAGGCGGATCTGCTTCGCAAAGCAGACGAGCTTGGCTGCTTCGAGCAGATGTATGAGTTCTACAACGAAATGCCCGTAAATACGCTACTTCAGGCAATCTCGCACAACGAGCTAGCCAATGAGCAAAAACGCGATCGCATCGTAGCAATCTACGAAAAGATCGTCTCGGGCGGCAACGTTATAGTGCTTGGACGCTGCGCAGGGTTTTTCTTGCGCGGACATCCGGATCTGCTGACGGTATTTTTACGTGCGAGCGATGAGTTTAAGCTTGCCAGATTAGAAAAAGAGGGCCATACCGACGCGCGCGAGTATATGGAAAATAGCGACGCGGGCAGGATGAGCTTTCATCAATACTACACCAACCAAGTCTGGGGCGCATCCGCAAACTACAATATCTGCATCGACACGTCGTATTGCGGCATCGATAATGCGGTAAATATCATCGAGTATTTAGTCAAACATCACATTGAAAAGTGATTTACGCCTAAGAGCATAAAAGTGGAATTTATTTTTTCGAAGATGAATTCCACTTGATCTCGCAAACCCGCCCTATTTCTATTGTAATTTAAAATTCACATCTCTTTCAGCTTGAATTCCATTTGTAAATGACGCATTTAGCTGTATTATAAAGTCTATCGTTCAATGCGACATTAAATTCTAAACCGCGCTTTATCGCCACAAAACAGTAAAATTTAGCTAAAATTTGACGAAATTTAAATCCAAATTTAAGGAGATAAAATGTAAAGCAAAGCCCATCTATGCCCAAAATGCGGCGAAAACACGATCTATTTCGACGGCATCTGCCACTCATGCAGCCAAAGGCAGAGGCGAGAGGAGATTTTAAACCTAAGCGCGGATGAAGTGGAGGCGATGATTCTAAAAATCGCGGACCGCATCTGCGAGATCGAAAAATGGGATGAGATTTACAACGATTTTTGGGCGCTTTTTAGCCTACGCGACATCCACGATCCAAGGATTGCGCGAGCCGCTGCCGCGGCGGAGATCTACTGCCCGCCAGAGCTTTACTTCGGCGCGTCGAAAGACGTGAGAGACGCGCTCGTCCGCAAGCTCGCCTCGCTGCAGGACAATGCCAAAAACACTCTAAACGACCTACTGTGCGCGCTTGCGTGGCATGGTGACGAGCAGACGATGCAGCTTTTTTACGAGCTGTATCAAAACCCAAAGCCGTGGCGCCAAAAGCTCTACGCAGGCACCGAAATTTACGCGCAAATCGGCGGCTGGAGCTTTGATCAGATGGGCGAGCGAAAATCGCTCGTTTTTGATAAGTGCCTCGCGGTAGTGCGCGCGAGAGACGGCGCGGAGAAAAACGGCGGCTGCGCGATCGGGCGCAGAGATGAAAGCGCAAACGAAATTTTAAATTTCAAAGGCGGCGCAGACGGCGAAAATTGCGAACAAAATGCGCAAAACGGCGCGGACGAAATTTCAAATTTACACGCGGGCGCGCAGAGTTCTCGCACGGGCATGGACGAAGACGCGAGCTTGCGGAACGAGCGCGTAAATTTCAAATCAGACGCGCAAAAAGACGCTGGCAGCGGTTTAAATTTGAGCGAAAATGCAAAGGATGCCCGCTGCGAAGGCGCAAACCAAAACGCGGATGAGCCCGTACGTATCGGCAGGCCTACGGGGCAAAAGTGCGAGTTTTGCGGCTGCGAGATGCTCGATATGCTCCGCCTAAAGGCAACTGATCCGCGGCTTGCGTTTTTAAATTTAAAGCACGACGCGATATTTCGCTGCTGCCCGACCTGCGTCGGCTCGGTAATGTATTTTTGCAAATGCGGCGCGGACGGCGAGCTGCAGATGCAATACGAGGGCGAAGGGGTGGAGAAAAGCTACTTTTCGCAGCAAGATCTTGCGCGGCTGAACGGTATGAAATTTAAGCTAGGCGGCGAAGTTCCCCCGTTTTACGGCTGTTTTGACGAGCTTGACGTGACCGTGGGAGGCTATCCGCAGTGGGTGCAGGACGCCGCGTATCTAGCCTGCCCTAGCTGCGGCGGGACGATGAAGCATCTAGCGCAGATCCCATTCGGCGAGCTGGTGCAGGGCGAGGGGGTCATATATGTGCAAATTTGCGAAAAATGCGAGGTTTTGGGCGGCTGCTTTCAGTGCACGTGAGGCAAATTAATTAGCTATAATGCAAGTAAAATTTGATTTAAGGAGAAAAAATGGGGTTATTCGGTTTTGGTAAAAAGGCTGAGAAAGCACAAATCCCAAGCACTTTTGCCGGCAGAGTGGATAAATTTTGGGCGGAATTTAGCGGCGCGATAGATGAGATCAAGGCCGATCTGGCGGCGGAGGAGTTTGAAAAGGCGATGCGAAAGACCGACGAGAAGCTTCGTATCTGCCTTGCCGAGCCCTATTTTATGACGGGGCTCGTGGGCGATAAGCTCGATCTAGTGCTAACTCCCGAGGGTATGAGACACCGATTATTTTGGCTAAGCTTCATCAAAAACGCTATGCCCAAGCAGCTCGAATCCAAAATGCGCTGCACGCTCGGAAAGCCGCGTGCACCGCGAGGTATCGGCGGGATCGAGATGTACAATACGCACGTAAACGCCGAGGAGTCGATGATCTACGCGCAGTTTAACGAAAGCGACGTGGATATTAAAATTTACAACGAAAACCTAGCGGCTCTACTCGCGCAGGACGAGGGCAAGGCCTATAACCTTAGCTTTATCCTGCTTGACAATATGATCGGCGAAACGGCGGTCATAAATACGCTAGGCGAGCTTGAGGTACTGGCCGAACCCCAAGAAAACGGTGTGCCGCTAAGCGAATTTGCCGATCTGGTCGATGAGAAATTCGGCGAAAAAGCCGCACGCGAACCGCTAAAGAATTTTTTCAGCTATGAAATGGAGCCGCGCGGTAGCGAGGTACGCGAGGACGTGATCGTAGGCACCACCTGCCTAACGGCCATCATAAATCAGTACCTAAACGGCGAGCGCGACATCTATAACGAAGCCTTCGAGCTCGGTATCAAATTTTGCTTTCTTAGCATTGATAACGGCGGCGACGTGCAGGCGGGCTTTGATCTGCGAAACAAGATCGAGGACGAGGAGCTAGAGAGCTGCGGCTCGTTTCTAGAGATAATCGGCGGAGCAACCGGGCAGAGGCACGCATACATCGATCTCATCTGCTATGACGAGGAGAGGCTTAAAGAAAAGGTAAGCGAGCTTTGCAAAAAATACGGCGCTAGTATCGAAATCCATGACTTTAAGCGGTAGCGGCCTCTGTTTTTGCGGCAGATAAATTTGAAATTTTGCGCCATCGCGGAAAATAAATTTTAAAATTCTACGTCGCCGCGTAAAATAAATTTAAAATTTGCCGCGCCGCACGCTTTTTGTTTGGTTTTACTATTTCGCCGACACACAATAAAATTGAGCGAGCCGTGAGCTTGCAATATAAATTTTGGCGATTTAGCAGTAAATTTTAGTAAAATTTGCGAGGTTTGCAGTGCGAATTTACGATGATAAAATTTTGCTTCGGTTTCAGTGCAAAGCGCACCGATTAAGAAGCTTAGGGAAGATAAAATTTTAAGAGACGAACATGAAAATTATCTCGAAATTTAAAGATAATTACGATTTTATGGTGTCAAAATACGGGCTTGACAAGACTTTGGTCTATGACCGCAGAAACTCTACTCTAGTCGGTGCGGACGAGCTATGGAGGCTTGATGAGGGCGATAAAAAGGTATTTGAAAGGAAGCTTAGCGGGTACCGCTTTATCGGCGGTAAATTTATAAACTGGAGCAAAACGGACGTAAATAAGCTGCCGCGCCTGCTTCACTCCGTGATTTTCATCGGTAAAAATTTAGTCCATATTTTCGCCTCTCAGTGTAAAATTTACACAAGTCTAGAGTTTGACGAGACGGAGCTAAGAAGGCAGTATCAGAATGACAGAACTTTGAGCTTTAGCGATGGATTTCGCGCCCATATCGTCTCGTGGCTCAGCAAGGTCGGCGAGCAGGCTACGCGCGAGGAAATTTTGCAGCTCGTGGCGTTAGAGGGCGACCGCAAAACGATACTAAAAAATATTATTCGCGACGATAAAATTATAAGCAAAGATGAAATTTTGAGCGCACCCATCGTATTTTTTAAGCTCACACAGAACATTCACACCGTGGCGATAAATCCACAGCTTAACGCAATGGGGTTTTATCTGGATGCCGACTTTGTCTGGCAAAGCCTAGTCGAGTTTTTATCCGCCAAAAAGGACGCCTCTGCTCCGGCAGGCACGATACCAAATGATATAAAAATTGCCAGCAAAGGCTTTGACGTAAAGCGCTCGTTTCGCCCAAAAATGAAATAACTCGGCTCGCGCAGCAAATAATCCGTGCAATCGTCGCTAGAATTTATCTCTCTTTACTTCGCTGTTTTGACGCGCCTCATAAATCGAGCGAAATTTTATAAATTTTTATAAAGTTTAGGTAAGCAAGCACGCAAAAGCTTAGGCGCAGAATAAAACGCGGATGAAATTTTGTAAAAGCTCTTTTGCAAAATTTCTAAAAATTATAAAGATTTGACTCGGACAAATTTTAAAATTCTATAAAAAGCGGGTTTTATCAAAATCTTGCCAAGCCATGAAATTTCAAGAAAATTCCACAGAATTTCGCAGAATTCCGATAAGTTTTTTGAAATTTTACTATAGCAGAATCCGATCCATCGCGCGCATTAGATTTAGCATCTGCGCGTGCGGAAAAACGTCGTGCGTGCGGATGATTGCGGCGCCGTTTAAAGCGGCGACCTGGTGCAGATACAGCGAGCCTGCGAGCCTATCCTCGACCGCAGAGGGGCTGTAAAAATCAATAACGCTCTTTCTACTAGCGCCCACGAGCAGCGGGCAGCCGAAGTGCAAGAAATGCTGCAAATTTTTAATCAGTACCAAATTTTGCTCGGCGGTCTTGCCAAAGCCGATGCCCACGTCAAGGATGATCTTTTTAAGCCCCGTGCTTTGCAGCTGCTGCAAATTCTGCGCAAAAAACTCATCGATCTCGCCCATCAGATCGTCGTATTTAGGCGCAAGCTGCATATTTTGCGGCTTTCCTTGCATGTGCATCAGCACGTAAGCGGCGTCGTAGCGAAGCGCAAGCGGAGCAAGAGCGAGGTTTGCACTAATGTCGTTAATGATGCTAAAGCCCCGATCTAGCGCAAATTCCAAACAATACTCATCAAAGCTATCGAGGCTAAATTTAGCCCTTTCGTGCAGACGCAGGCGGTAAATTTCGCTCAGCACGTCCTTTATGCGCGCAAACTCCTCATCCCTACCGCAGTACTGGCTGCCCGGGCGTGAGCTCACGCCGCCGATATCGATGATAGCGGCGCCCTGCTCGATCATCTTTTCGATCTTATTGGTCGCCTCTTTTAAGCTTGCCGCGCGACTTGCGGGGTTGAAGCTATCAGAGTTGATGTTTACTACGCCCATTATTTCGCAGCTTTGCGGCTTAGCAAATTTCTCGCTTAGAAATTTCGCGAGCTCTTTTAGCCCAAAATCCTGCAGAGCTTCCTTCTGCGCCAAAACTTCGATTTGGCGATCGTTTGCGATCAAAACCGCATCCGTATCGTCGCGCCCTAGGATTACTCCTTCGTTGCACGCAAGCTCGGCGCCGATACTAAGGGCATCCTGCTTTAAAATATTTGCCGCGGGCGCTCGCAGATCTTTTAGATAGAAAAAGTTTAGGCGCGATTTTTTCTGCATTATCGCCCGTCCCGCATTTCGCACGCCGATGCGCTCGCAAATCAGCGCGAAATCGGCCTCGTTTGAAATTTTATAAATTTTCATCTTTTCTCCTCGATCATCAACAGCAGCGGAGTAAGCACGGCGTGGGCTTTGGCGTTATGCTCGGCGAGGTAGCTTAAGCGATCTATTCGCTGCAGCTCATCGCCGCTTAGCCTAACGCCTGCTTCAAAGCACTCTAGCGCGATCTCGCCGATGAGCGCTTTTAGCGCCGTTTTGTCCAGCTCGCCCTTGCGCTCCAGCGCGATCTGCGTGTCGATAAATTCCACTGCTTCCTTTAAGCTGAGTCTGGCTAAGCTTAGCCCGGTGCGGTATCTAGGCTTTCGCACGCAGAGGTTTTGCACTATCAGGCGCGAGCGGATGGTAGGCAACAGGGCGTTGATGAAGGGAGTGATCAGGAAAAACACCGTATTTTTGGGCGGCTCCTCTAAAATTTTAAGCAGAGCGTTTTGCGCCTCCTCGCCGAATTTCGTAGCGGCGATGACGATGATCTTATCCTCGCGCTCGGCGACGTAGGCTTCGTCAATGATCTTTCGTGCCTCGTCAATCTTAAGCTCAACGCTTTCGAAAAACCTTAAATTTTTGCGCGGAATTTCGGCTAAAATTTTATCTTTAAAGCCCTCATAATCGCTCGTCAAAACGATCTGATTTATGATTTTCAAAGCACCACTTCGTCAAAAAGCACGGCGTCTATGCTTTTGTCTAAAATTTTAAAAAGCTGGATCAGTTTGAGATCCAGGCTAGGATCACTCTCGCTCATGTAAAAGCTGTTTTGCAGCCTCTCGTCGATGAGCCACAGATAGCTGTCCTCGTGGCTTTTGGCGATTTTGGCTAGCGGATGGTTGCCGTTACCGATGTAAAAATATATAAAGCCGTTGGCGAACGCGAGGCTTAGCATATCGTTTAGCAGCAGCGCGTCCTCCAGGCTATTTACGCCGCCGCGGTAGAGCGAACGCAGCGAAAAAAATGGTAGCAGCGGGCGGGAGTTGGTAGAGGAGTTGATCTTTTTGATGATATATTCGCTAAACCAGCTTCGTTCATCGTCGCAGATGACGATGAAAGCAAAGCCGTCGTGGAGGAATTTTAGCTTTGATGCTAAAAGCGGCGTCCAGTCCTCCTTGCGATCCTCGAGCCACTCAAGTCCGGGCTCGGAGCGCATCGCCGTGACGCTCCAAGTGTGCAGATCCTGCATTATTTATCCAAATCGTAGGCTTTATGCAGCGCGCGCACGGCGAGCTCGCCGTATTTGGCCTCTACGATCATCGAAATTTTAATCTCGCTCGTGGAGATCATCTGGATATTTATCCCTTCGTCCGCAAGCGTCTTAAACGCCTTGCTGGCTATACCGCTATGGCTTTTCATACCTACGCCTACCAAAGAAACCTTTACGATATCGGCATCCGATTCGATGATGGAATTCGGATTTGGATTTACCTCTTTCATTACCGCATAAGCAGTCTGCAGCTCGTTTTGCGGCACAGTAAAGCCTAAATTCGTCTCGCCGTTTCGTCCGATATTTTGCACGATCATATCGACGTTGATCTCCTTGCTTGCAAGCGCGGAGAAAATTTCAGCCGCGACGCCGGGGCGATCCTCTACGTTTCTAATCGTGATTCTTGCTTGATTTTTATCCAGTGCAATGCCGCTAATTACCGCATCTTCCATCTTTTCTTCTCCTGTTATGAGTGTTCCTTCATGATCGTTAAAACTGCTTCGCGTCACCAAATTTACATTTAATTTCTTCGCAAGCTCGACGCTTCGATTTTGCAAAACCTTCGCCCCCAAGCTCGCAAGCTCAAGCATCTCGTCGTAGCTGATGCGATCAAGCTTCTTGGCTTTCGGCTCGATGCGCGGATCGGTCGTATATACGCCGTCTACGTCGGTGTAAATTTCACACAGATCGGCATTCAGCGCCCCTGCGACGGCGACTGCACTAAGATCGCTTCCGCCTCGCCCGAGCGTAGTTACTTCGCCTGCGGTGCTGATGCCCTGAAAGCCTGCGACGACGACGATTTTGCCCTGCTTTAGCGCCTCTTGCATACTTTTTGGATCGATCGAGACGATGCGAGCTTTGGTGTGAAAATTATCCGTCACGATGCCCGCACCACGCCCGCTAAATGCGATCGCAGCATAGCCCTTGGCATTTAGCGCGATAGCCAAAAGTGCACTCGTAACGCGCTCGCCCGAGCTTAACAGCACATCCATCTCTCTGCCTACGGGAGTTTTAGTAAAAAATTCCGCCTGCTCGATGAGCTGATTGGTAACGCCACTCATCGCAGAAACGATTACCGCGACATCGTGTCCTTCGTTTTTAGTCTTTATCACGCGCTGCGCGACCGCCTCGATCCGCTCTAGCGTACCGACGCTCGTACCGCCGTATTTTTGAACGATCAGCATTAAATGTAACCCTCCTCCTTAAAATATTTTAAAACCGTCGCGTAAATCGGCTTTTTGAAGTGATTTACGTGCCTTAAAACCTCATTCGCGCCTACGAATTTAAATGCGTCGAACTCAGGAAGTTTAGTATTGATGTTTATATCGGCTAAGCTTCGCAATCGTACCAAAAAATACCTTTGAATTTGCCCGTCGTATGGGCGCATCTTTTGAGCTACTCCATCGGGAAAGTCGTAGCTAAGCCACTTCGGGCACTCAGCGATGATATCGACTTTGCTTGTTCCGATCTCCTCACCTAGCTCTCTGCGAATCGCCATCTTAGGCGTCTCACCATCGTCGATACCGCCTTGAGGAAACTGCCAAGCGCCTTTGATGTCGCTTCGTTGCGCGATTAAAATTTCGCAATTAAACGGATACGAGGGCGAAAGTACGATTGCAGCGACATTCGGTCTGTAATTTTTCTCTTTTTCCATCTCGTTTTCTCACAAAAAATTTCTCAAAATTCTACCTAAAAATATTAAAATTTGCGTTAAGAGGCTTAAAATTTATATAAATTTTCAAATTAATTCGCTAAATTTTGCGACGTAAATTTAGCCCATAGGACCGACCTTGCACATCTACATCCATGTGCCGTTTTGCACCTCCAAATGCCCGTATTGCGCCTTTGGCTCCTTCAGCGATAAGTTTAGCCTCGTAAAAAGCTACTTTCGCGCGCTAGAGCTTGAGGTGCGCGATTTTTTGGCGAAAAATCCGCACGCGCAAATTTCGACGCTTTTTATCGGCGGAGGTACGCCAAGTGCCGTGGATGCGGGGCTTTACGACGAAATTTTTGCGCTGCTCGCGCCGCATTTTGCCGCTAAAGCTGAAATCAGCTCGGAAGCTAATCCAAACTCCGCTAGCCCCGCCTGGCTTAGAGCGATGCAGGGGCTCGGCGTAAATCGCATCAGCTTCGGCGCGCAAAGCTTTAACGACGCTAAGTTAAAATTCCTCGGTCGCGCACACAGTGCGGCGCAGATTTTTCTCGCGGTGCAAAATGCCAAAGCGGCGGGCTTTGATAATATAAATTTGGATCTAATCTACGCGAGCAAATTTGACGATAAGAGGAATTTAAAATTTGAAATGGATGAGCTTGCGCGCTGCGAAGTGCCGCATCTAAGCGCCTATGCGCTAAGCCTTGAGGAAAATACGCCCTTTTTCGGGCGCGAAAGCTTCAAAAGGGAAAGCGCGGCTCTAGCTAAATTTCTCTTTGCTCTGGCGGCGGATAGCGGCTTTAGCCAGTATGAAATTTCAAATTTTGCCGCGCGCGGACTGCGCTGTAAGCACAATCTCGCCTACTGGCGCGGCGAGGATTACGTGGGATTTGGGGCATTTGCGGTCGGAACTAGCGCTCAGGTGCGCCTTAGCTCGCCTAAAAATTTGCGAGATTACATTGCAGATCCGCTGCAAAAACAGCGCGAAGTCTTAAGCGCGCAGGATAAAAAGCTTGAGCGCATATTTCTCGGGCTGCGCTGCGTTTTGGGATTTGAGGCGCAAATTTTAAACGTCGCGGAGCTAAGTAACGCGCAGCTGCTCGTGCGGGCAAAAAAGCTGAAATTCGGCGAAGATAAATTTTATAATCCTAACTTTTTGCTCGCCGACGAGATCGCGCTTTTTATCACGCAAGAAAGCCGCCGCGGGCGCTAAATTTAAGATTAATGAAATTTTAGTTACAATACGCCACTTTTTACGTTAGGAAATTTTATGTTTGGTATCAGTATGCCTGAAATTACGGTCATTTTAATCATCGCGATAATCGTGCTTGGGCCCGAAAAGCTCCCGAAAGTGCTGGTCGAGCTCGCAAAATACTTCAAAGTCATCAAAAAAACCATCAACGACGCAAAATCGAGCTTCGATCAGGAGCTTCGCATCGCCGAGCTCAAAGAGGACGCCAAAAAATATAAAGAGAGTATCACGCAAGCAAGCGAGGGCGTGCGCAAAAAGCTCACGTTTGAGGAGCTCGACGAGATCAAAGGCGGTATCGACTCGGTCAAAGAGACGCTAAATGCGGGGCTAAAAGACGCGGAAAGTTCGCTTAAAGAAACGCTTAGCTCGGACGCCGCCAAAGACGTGCTAAACTCCGCGAAAGTCTCGGCACAAAAACAAAATGAGACGGCAAATTTAAAAGCAAATTCGAGCGGCGAAAATTCCGCGCAAAGCTCCGCTGGCGCCGCAAACTCTATGCAAGGCTCCGCCGACAGCGCAATAAATTCCGGAGCCGGAGACAAAAGCAAAAATTCTAACGTCGAAAATGAAAGTAAAAATTCCATGCCGAGCACGGGCGGCGGCGCGGGAAATTCCGCGCAAAATACGAATGCGAACGGCGAAGCGAAAAACGCCGCGCAAAATGCAAATTTAAACGGCGATGCGCAAAATTCTATGCAAAATTCCGCGCAAAATAGCGATACGCAAAAATCATAATGAGAGAGAAATTTAATGTTTGAAGAGCTAAAACCCCATCTAGCCGAGCTTCGCAAGCGCCTGGTTATCTCCGTGCTGTCCGTCATCGTCCTTTTTATCGGGTGCTTCGGCTTTTGGGAGGATATTTTAGGTTTTATGACCCGCCCGCTGGTGCGCGTGCTTCCTAAGGGCAGCGAGATCATCTTTACCCAGCTTGGCGAGACCTTTTTTACCGCGATGAAGGTATCGTTTTTCACCTCGTTACTTCTAGCGATGCCGATAATTTTCTGGCAGGCGTGGCTTTTCGTAGCGCCCGGGCTTTACGACAACGAGAAAAAATATGTCATCCCTTTCGTTAGCGGCGCGAGCGTTATGTTCTTTTTGGGCGCAGCGTTTTGCTATTTTTTCGTAATTCCAGTCGCATTTAATTTCTTGGTAAATTTTGGCGCCAAGCAATTTACTGCGATGCCTACAATCGGCGAATATGTAGGCTTTTTCGCTAAGCTTGTCGTCGCATTCGGCATCAGCTTTGAGCTTCCGGTGGTGACATTTTTCCTCGCTAAGATCGGGCTTGTGACGAACAAAAGCCTGAGCGATTTTTTTCGCTACGCAATCGTCATTATTTTTATCTTTGCAGCGGTCATGACGCCGCCGGACGTGCTTAGTCAGTTTATGCTCGCAACTCCGTTAATTGCGCTTTATCTGCTTTCGATCTTCATCGCCAAAATGATAAATCCGTATAAGCCAGAGGATGACAAAGGCGAAAATTCCACGGACGTAGCGCAGGCGTGAGATGGCGGATCTAAATTTAGTTGGCAGCTACGATTACGAGCTTCCTAGCGAGCTCATCGCAAGCGCGCCCGTGATGCCCAAACAAAGCGCGCGCCTGCTGATCTACGACCGCGCCAAGCAGCAGATCACTCACGCGCACTTCGGCGATCTAGCGGACGTCCTGCCGCCCTGCGATATTATTTTTAACGACACACGGGTGATTAAGGCGCGCCTTTTCGGTCATAAAAACAGCGGCGGCAAGATCGAGCTTCTGCTAAACTCGCCGCTTGAGGGCAATAAATTTAGCGCCTATATTCGCGGCAGCGTCAAAGTAGGCAGCGAATTAAAATTTCAAAGTGACCTTGAAGCGCGCGTTTGCGAGCTGATGGAAGGCGGGCTTCGCATCGTGCAGTTTGAGCGCGGCGGCGAAGCTTTAAACACCCATGATGTTTTTGAAATTTGCGAACGTATCGGCCATGTGCCGCTACCGCCATATATTAAGCGCGCCGATACCAAGCAGGACGAGAGCTGGTATCAAAGCATCTTCGCGCGCGAGCAAGGCGCCGTCGCCGCACCCACCGCGAGCCTTCATTTTAACGATGCGATACTAAACGATCTACGCAAAAGACACGAAATTTATTTTATCACGCTACACGTAGGCGCGGGCACCTTCAAGCCCGTGGAAGTAGCGGATCTGCGCGATCATAAAATGCACGGCGAGCTCTACTCTATCCCGCCGCAGACCGCGCAAATTCTAAAAAGCGAGCGAAAAATTTTAGGCGTGGGTACGACCGTTACGAGAACGATCGAAAATTTTGCACGCAACGGACAGAGTAGCGGGATCTGCGAGCTGTTTTTGCACCCGGGCAACCCGCCGATAAGACAGAATTTTTTGCTTACGAACTTTCACCTGCCCAAATCCACGCTGATAATGCTCGTAGCGAGCTTCATCGGGCTTGAGCGCACGCTTGAGCTCTACCGCATCGCAGTGGAGCAAAGATACCGCTTCTACTCCTATGGCGATGGGATGCTTGTGCTATGAAAGCCGTGGTTTTAGGCGCGCTAGCGCTGATAGCAGCGATCGCGTGGTTTGCGGCAAGAAAGCTCTTTTCTAAAAAGCCCGCCGTAAGCGGTAAAATTTTCTCCGCTGCGCCTAAAGTCAAAGAAAGCAGCCCCGTCGTGCCTAGGCGCGAGGATATCGCGCAGATCGATATTTTAAAAATTTTAAAATTTCAAAGCGAAATTTTATTTGAGGAGTGCACGAAATACGACAGCACGCTCTATCTTAGTTTCCCGCCGCAGCTGCCGCGTATCTACGGCGGCGAGGTGCTAAATCTTACTAGCGCGGTATTTGATGCGTGCGAGTTTTTCCTACAAAATATCGCTGAGCCAATCCGCGTAAGCGTGGAATTTAGTAGCAAGGAACTTAGAGCAAATATGAGCTCTATCAAGCTCGACGTGCGAGTAGGTATCGATCGCGAGCTAAAGGATCCGCGCACCTATGCGCTTAAAAGTGCACTAGAAAGCGCCGCTAGTACGGATGATGAGTATCTTACTTCGGCGCAGACCCATTTGCGTGCACTCGGTTCGCATCCGAGTATTGGAGCTGACGGGCGTGGGACGTTCATTAAAATGGATGCCGTGCTTAGCTGCTTCGCGCAGCAGAGCTTTAGCGCCAAAAAATACGACTACAACGTCATCATCACGCATAAAAACCGCGCGATCTTCGAGGAGCTGCGAGATTTTTTGAGCGGGCTTGGTTGCGACGTGATGCCAAACTCCAACTGGGAGAGCGCGAAGAGGCACCTAAACGACTTCATCTACGTAGCCGACGTCGTCATCCTCGACGCCGAGATCCTGCGCGCAAATATAAGCGAAATAAACTACCTCAACGCGCTGGAAAAAGACGGGGTATTTTTCATATTTTTGCTTAAAAACAAACACTCGCTCAAGGTGCTGGAGGGGCTAAGCTTTAAATTTTTCAAGCTCGAGATGCCATATTTCTACGACGAATTTTACGCCACGCTTGATCTCATCGAAAAGATCAAAAACGATGAGAATTTCTTGGGGCTGTAGCGAACAGGTAGCGATAAATTTAAAACCGAAGAGATTGAAGTGCTATATTTCGACCTAGATTGGATCAAAGGCAATATAAAAGATAGCGAATATGCCTTAAGGCAGCGGCGGTATGAGGCGTATTTGGCAGGGATGCATAAAAATATGCATACGCTAGAAAGAATTTTTGCGGGCATAAGCTTCAACGATGCGCTATTGCTACCCCCAAAACAAATCAATGAAAAGTTGCATTTGAAATTTTACATCGGAGATTTGCAAAATGGATATTATGAACTAAAATGCGTTATGAGCTCGGATCGAAGATGCGACGCGGCGCCCGGCGAAATAATAACGAGCGAGATATTTTACGAAAATGGCAATTACCGCTTCTCTTTCATCCTTACCCGCCTGAAGGAATATGCCGTTAATTTTTCCAGTATAGATAGCCTTAAATTTAACGCGATTTCGCAAAGAAAATACCATTTTGAGCATAAGAAATTTAAACTTTCATAGAAAACCGCGCGCCTCATTGGTCGCGCATAAAATTTTGCCCGTAAAGATCGCGCCCTTAAATTTATCCCGCTTGCAAGCCGCAAACAGCGTAAATTCCGTCGTGTCTTGCAGCTAAATTTATTAAATTTACATAGTCTACGCGCAAGCAAGTTTATTTCGTCTGCTTACCTCAAAAACGCTCAAGTTCCCTTTTAAAATTTACACCTCAATCGGACTTAAGAGATTTCGGAAAGCGGCGCAATATGTTTTGAGGCGCCCGATAAGACGTATATAAAGCGAGTAAATTTAAGAATTTAGTGCGGATGGCTTGGCTTGCGATTTAAATTTTATCTTCTGCCCTCTTTTTTAGCCTTGACGGCTTCATAAAG
This sequence comes from uncultured Campylobacter sp., assembly GCF_905373215.1. Lineage (GTDB taxonomy): Bacteria > Campylobacterota > Campylobacteria > Campylobacterales > Campylobacteraceae > Campylobacter_B. The sequence continues at coordinate 86,983 of NZ_CAJPRT010000005.1, read as the reverse complement.
CTCATCGATCGAAGTCGCGGACGAGCCCGAATATTTCTGCGCCGCTTGTATAGTCTTTTTGCCCCACTTGCCGTCGATTGCCACGCCGTAGCTACCGAACATCAGACTTCGCTGGATATAATAGACTTTATCTTGCTGTGTCATACTTTGTTGCTTCTGCACTTCACGTTCGGCATCTTTAATCTGCTCTCTCTCATAAACGGCATCAGCCGCTAAATAGCCCAGAGTCAAACTTACTGCAAGAGACGTAATTGTCATAAATCTATTATTCGTATTACATATAATAACCAGGTCGCGATACAAAATACTATATATCCTACGGCAAAAGCAATCGTGGCATTAAAAGCGCTGAAAATAACCATAGCGGCAGCGATTAAAATCGCTATCGCAAGCCCTTCAAGTGAAGTAGCTGCCGCAATAATGAGACCTAATAAAAAGTCCATAAGCAACCTTTAAAAATTTAAATAGCGAGACTTTCTGATTATAAATTCAATCGGAGAGTTTTAGAATTTAACCGCCGATTGGGCGATGAAAAATATGCAAGATTATTCGACATGTTTCATAGTCCTATGAAATTCTGGGCTATGATCTCTTGCTAGCGCAAAAGAATATAAAACCAAAATCGTACCGATAGAGATGAGAAAAACATCTTGAATTATAAAACCAGCTCTTATAAGGACACGTATTCCAAAAACAAGACATACCACGCCTATTAAAAATTTCAAGAACCATGCTCTACTATAAGAGATCTCCGCCTGACATCCGCTACATACGACCGCACCGTATTTGATGTCGTCTTTGCCACAAAATGGGCACATTAAATGATCCGGATGTTCATTCTTTGCCATAATTTCTCCTTTGAAAAAATATAGGTGGAATTATATATAAGAGCGGGCTTAAATTTTAAAATTTAGAGTTTAAAATAGGGGGAATTTTAGCGGCTTTGTACCGCTAAAATTTAAAGATTTTCGAATGGATTTACGACCACGTCTTTGCGATCGACGATGTAAGGTATAAGGGCTGCTTGGCGCGCGCGCTTGATAGCCTTTTCTACCATCTCTTGGTATTTTTTGCTGGTGCCGGTTAGGCGGCGCGGCATAATCTTAAAGCGCTCGCTTAGGCAGTGCTTTAGCAGCGCTGTGTCCTTATAATCGATAAATTCGATCTTTGCTTCAGTAAATTTGCAATACTTTCTAGTATATTTTCTCTTATCTGCCATGATTTTTCCTTAATTAAAATGGGATCGTGTCATTGCCGTCATCGTATTTATCGGCATCGACGTCGACTTCCGGAATCGTGCTTTCGTAACTCTGCTCTTTTTGTTTAGGCGCGTTATAATCGTTTTTTGCGCCTCTAGAATTTGAGTTTTGTCTATTAGCATAGCTATTTCCGCCGCCGTAATTACTGTAGCTAGAATTTCCTCCGCCGTAGCCGCCGGAGTTTCCGCCATAATTGCCGCCTTCGTAATTGCCGCCTTGATTATAGCCGCCGCTTCCACCTTGATTGCTTCCTAGCATCTCCATCGTATCTACGCTAATGGAGTGCTTGCTTCGGTTCTGTCCGTTTTGATCCTGCCACTGATCTAGCTTTAAGCGGCCTTCGATCAAAATTTTACTGCCTTTTCGCAAGTATTGGTTTGCGATCTCGGCCGTACGACCGAAAAAATCTATGTCTATAAAGCACGTCTCTTCGCGTTTCTCGCCGTTTGAGCTATTGTATCTGCGCGTGACGGCGATGCCGGTTTTACCTACGGCGGTGCCCGTTTGCAGATATCTAAGCTCGATATCTCGGGTCAAATTACCTACCAAAACTACTTTATTAAACATATTTTATCCTTTATTCGCCCTCTTTGGCTGCTTCTTCAGGCTCTTTCGGCTCTACCGGCGCTTTTGGCTCGCGCTCTTTTTTCGCAGGGCTTAGTTTGATGCCTTTGCTTAGCTTGTCCCAAGCGGAAATTTCACGCTTAGTCTCATATTTGACGGTCAAAAATCTAATGATATCTTCGTTGATGCGCAGATTTCTAACAAGTTCGGAGATCAAGCTCGGCTCGGCCTTAAAATAGATTACGAAATAAACTCCGCGCTCATATTTGTCGATCTTATAGGCAAGCTTTCTAGCGCCCATTTCGATCACGGAGGCGATCTCTCCGCCGTTTTTGGTTATGATTTCTTTGACGAAATCGACTTTTGTTTTAACTTCATCGTCGGTAAGCGTGGGCTTAACGATGAATAAAACCTCGTAGTTTCTCATAAATTCTCCTTATGGATTTTAGCTCGCAAACGGTGTCTGCGGGCAAGGATTTTGCAAAAAATGCAAAGAGATATTACTAAAATTTCACTTAATATTTGCTTTTTGCCCGAGCGAGCTTAGCAGCATGCGCTGCAACCTCAAAAACGACGCGAGCAAAAGCTCATCCTTCGCCGCGTTCTTTTCGCTTTTGAGTTCAAATTCCAAATCATTTAAGTGAGCGAAAATTTTATAAAACGTCTGCGTAGAAAAACCAGTGGCATAGCGCTGCATCTGTGCGGCTACGGAAGGGGGCGGCTGATAGCCTAAAACCGCCTTAAAATCAAATCTGCCGTTTATTTTCACGTAAGCATGCAGGCGAAAAATTCTATAAATCAGGCGGTAGAAATAATTTATCAGCTCCATCTCGTTGTATCCGCCGCCCAGAGCCATTTTGTAAAAATCTACGCGAAAGTCGCTTAGTCCAAAAATTTTATCAAAAAGCTCGTCGTAGCTCACCTCACTAAGGCCATAAACCATCAAATTTACGTTTTGCAGGCTAAGCTCGAGCCCTAAACTTGCAAATTTCTCTATCTCGCTCGCGCTTAGGCTCAGGCTTTCGTTGTGGATGGCGTAGATCCTACTAAGCGCGGCGGTGTTTGCAAAAAGCCCGCACATCTCGCATTTTTGCACAAGCAGCGCTATGGCTTCATTCACGCCCGAGGGTTTGAAAAATCTGACCTCGTTTCGTTCAAATTCTTTGATAAAATCCGCGCTTACCGAAATTTCGCTATCGTTTAGCTCGTAGATCAGATGGTTATTCGCGTCCGACTTACACAGCGCGATGAGCCTTCGTAGCTCCTCTTTCTTGATGAGCGAGGCGGTTTTGATATGAAGCGTGTTGCTGCCGCCGAAAAGCGAGGGCTCCAAGAAGCTTCGCGCCGCGTCAAAATCATACTCCAAAAAATACAAACTCAAAAAATTTTCCGAGGCGTAAATTTGCTTCAATCGCTGCGCGTAAAGCTCGTTTGAAAAATCGTCTCCGCCGCGCAAAAGCACGAAATTCGGCACCCTGCCGCTTGCGATAAGCCCGTCAAATTCTCTCCTATACATCAGATTTTTCTCACCACCCTGCCTAAAATCACTCCGCTAGCGATGTTTGCGTCCGTAAGCTCGACTAGAACGGACGTTAAAATGTTGCCGGCGAAATTTGAAACTAAAATTTTAGCCCCCTTTAGCTTGTCGTCGAGCTTTGCGGTGACGGAATTTCCGTTTTCGTCGATGTAGCAGCGGAATTTTTTGCCCAAATTTTCTGCGGCCCAGCGTGCAAATTTTCGGTCCATAAAATCAAACGCGACCTTGTCTGCCTCGCGCTCGAGCTCGTTTAGCCGCGAGCACGTCGCGTCGATGTTTAAAAGCAGGTAATTATAAAATTTTTCATCTCCCCTCATCTGCGCCTTTAGCAGGCGGTGCAAAATGAGATCGGAATAGCGCCTGATCGGGCTTGTGAAGTGCGTGTAGTTATCAAATCCGAGCCCGAAATGCCCGCGCGATTCGGACGCATACTCGGCACGCTTTTGAGCCTTGATGATGAGCTTATCGACCTCCTCGCGGATACCCATGGTATCAGCTTGCGCTTGGATTTCGCCGATCATCTTAGCAAGGTTGCTCTGATACGGCACGTCGATGCCGAACAGCGCCAGATCGTCAAGCAGAGCGTAAATTTTTTTAAGCTCCGCCGAGCCGTGATTTCTAAAAACGCCCCGCTCGATGCGCGCCGCAGCGGCTTTGTTGGCTAGCAGCATACAATCCTCGATGAGTTTGTGCGACGGGGTGTCGGTCTCAAAGCGAGTGGAGCTTATTTGACCGTGCTCATCAAGCGTGATGCGAAGCTCCTTGGTGCGAAAATCAAATCCGCGCTTTAGCCTCGCACGGCGCAGTCGCTCGCAAATTTCATTAAGCGGCAAGAGCCAGCTTAAAATTTCAGGCTCGGCTGCTTTTTCAGTGCGTAAAATTTCATCGACCTCGTCGTAATTGTAGCGGCGTTTTGATCTTATAATCGCTTCAAAAAGCTCCTGTTTTTGCGGGTTTAAATTTTCATCCAAAGAGATCTTAAAAACAAAAGCTAGCCTCGGCAAATCCGGCATCAACGAGCAGATATTTTCGCTAAGCTCGCGCGGTAGCATCGGTACGGATCGGTGCGGGAAGTAGATCGAAAAGCCGCGAAATTTCGCCTCCTTATCGATCGGCGAGTATTCGCTTACGTATTCGCTCACATCGGCGATCGCGACGTAAAGCGTACGCTCTTTTACGTCAAAATAGATCGCGTCGTCGAAGTCCTTGGCGTCGATAGGATCGATGGTGCAAAAGGGCAGATGCTGCAAATCCACGCGCTGCGGATACAGCGCCTCGTCCACTTCGCTGCCGAAGCTCGCGGCTTGCTGCTTGCACGCTTCGTTAAATTCGTCGTTTTTATCGTAGATCGCTAAAGAAATTTTCTCATCGACGAAGGGATCGGCTAGGTTTCCGATCACCTCGGTGATCTCGTTCGTTAGATTATCGATCTTTAAAAGGGTATTCGGCGGCAGTTGCTTTAGCGATTTTTGCGTGGCTTTGAGCGGATTTGAGAGGCCGGTTTTGACGTTCACGCCTAAAATTTCGCGCCCAAAGCTTTTGGTATAAACTACGCTAGTTAAAAATGCGGGCTTGACGCACATCAGCACCTTTGCGTGCAGGCGGGACTTTCTTGAGCTTAAAATTTTTGCTAGGATCAGATCGCCCAGATGCACGCCGCTTAAATATCTGTTTTCGATGATGAGATCTGCTTTGAAGCGATCGTCGAAGCTTTGCAGATAGCCCGTGCCGTCGCGCGCGATGTCGAGCCTGCCGAAAACATAGCCGTCGTTTAGGTAGAGCTTACCCTTGTGCGCGCTGATAGCGCCGATATTTAGGAAGTTGCGCGCGAGCTCCTTTTGCTCGCCGCTAAGATCCTTTTCAAATACGCCCGAGTTGAAGGCGCGCAGGAACTCTTTCATATCGAAATTTCACCTTTCGCCTCTAAAAACGCTTCCTGCTCGAAGCCAAACTCGACTAGTAAATTTAAAGCGTTGTCGATGCTAAGCTCGTCGAAGTGATGGTAGATATTGACCGCGGTTTTGGCGATTTTTAGCATCGCGTAGCGGGATTTGTTCTCAAAAGGCGCGTCGTCGGGGGCGTTTGAATACAGCGCGTCCTGCGCGATCTGTTCTAGCCCGAAATGCGCAAATAGCGCGTGCGAGACGCTCTCGCGGTTCGTGCCGCTAAATTCCATCTCCACGTCGGTAAAATCCTGCGGAAAGATCGAGCCCTTGATGGCATGGTAAAATTCCTCCGCCTTGCCCGCCGCGCACACCTGCTCGTCGATAAAAACCCGCCCGAACTCCACTAAAATCACGCTTGAAAGGATGCTTTGCTCAATCTGCGGGTAGGATTTGATCCACGAAAACATAAGCAGATTTCGCAGCAGCGAGACCTGCGCGAGCTTTTCGCGATCGATGCGATACGCCTGCAGGCTCGGCTTTAACATCTCGTCGAATACGGCGAATAGAAAAAACGCCCGCATCTGCTCGCGCCCGTAAAGCTCAAACGCTCGCTGTAAATTTAGCGCTTTTAATGCCGCGGCACCCTGCTCTTGTCCCCGCTCCTGCGCTCTGCCCCATTCTTGCTCCTGTTTTTGCTTCTGCGCTTGCCCCTGCTCCTGCGCTCGTTCTTGCTGTTGCGTTTGTGCGGCTTGCGTAGAGATGCTCGAACCTAGCGCGCAATCGGCTCTCGCAGCAGCGTGCTCATTTTGCTGCTGCGTATCGCTCGCGGCCTGCGAGGGGTTAAATTTAAAATTCTCGTCGCTGCAGTTCACGCCGTTTGCGCCATTTGAATGATTAAATTTAAGACTATCGCCCTGTTCTGCTAAGTCTGCGCCCTTTTGCTCGCTCGAGGTGCACTCGTTTTGCTGCCGCTCGTCTGCGGCGTCTTGCAAGCCGTGCCTCATAGGCTCCGCGCCTTGGAGATCGCACTGCTCATCTGCGGTAGCTAAATTTTGCCTCGCAAGCCCTTCGGCGCTAAATTTAGACAAACCGCAAAAGGCCAAATCTAAAATTTTATCCGCAAGAGGAGCGTTTTTTGAAATTTGCAGAGCGAGCCTGACGTCCGAACTATCCGCGTCAAACGATGCTAAAATTTTTAAAATTTCATCGCTAAAGCCCGCGAGCGCGCCTATTTTTTGGGTTATAAATTTATTCATTTTAAAAAGCCGTTCAATAGAAATTTCGCACAATCATATCAAATTTTAGCCCAAATTGCAAAGCAAAACGCCGCCGCTGCGTCCAAATTCCGCTTCGGCTCGCGGGCTTTTAAGCGCTTTTTTTGCGTTTGAAATTCGCAGATCAACCTACCTGTTTATCGTGACGGCAAACCTAAAATTTCATCCGCTGTTTTATAAAATTTTAATCCCCTTTCGTATAGAATGCATCGAAATTCCGTTTATAAAGAGCCCAATTAAAACAGAAGTTTGAAGAGCTAAAAAGACTTAAAAAACTGAAAATAACTTTAAGATACTCAAGCTAGTTTTTAAAATTCCATATAAATTCATCTACTTGAATTTATATGAAATTTAATGACGAGCTAAGATATAGAGCAATAAAATATTGCTACTAAAGAAGCTCTTTTGACTTTACAAATTTGCATATGTATTTTTATAAAGGTTAGATATGCGCAGTATAGTATTTCTTTTCATAATACCCGCTTTTTTTACCATAAGCTTTTTTGTCGCCTTAATCGCCCTCAAGGGCAAACGCAAGCTACTTTGGCTTTTTGTTTGGTTTTTGGTTTTCTTTAGCGACTTTATCCTACTTCGAGTCGTTATGGCTTATTATAATTTTAAATATGCCAAGATAAGTGTCTACGAAAAGCCCGCCATACACGCTTACTATGCAGGAGAAAGAGAAATAGTCAAATGGAATAGAAGCGGTTTTCCTTTGATAGATCCAACCAATTGGCTAAATTTCCCTGCAAGTACGACCGATGCGAATTTCATATCTTTGATAAACGGCTACGTAAATTTTATAGACTACAAAGAAAAAAGCGAGAATCCTATTACAAACGGTAAATACTTTAGAATTTATCTGGATGACTATACCGCAAAAGAGTGCTTTTTATCAGCCAAGTTAAGCACAAGTGGCTTTTTAAAGAGTATCCCGATAACATATGAAGAATTAAATATATTTTTTAATCAACTGCAACCAAATCATGAAAGTGATGATAAGATAATCAGGGGGATAAAATCGTTACTTGATGACAGAAACGCCTCGATGATAGATATAAAACCGTCCAAAATATTAAGCTACATAAAATACAATATGAAAGATCTCAAGCAAATTTACAAAGACAAATGCGTAGCTCGCAAAGAAATCAATGAAGATGAGATAGCGCCTATCGAGCTCGTAGCGGAAGATCTATATCACCTCTTAGAACTAAAGCCCGACATAAAACCTAATGTATTGACAGATATGTTATATATTGATTTTAACTACGGTGCCGTGATCAAAGATAGATATACCGGTAAAATTCTAGCAGATAACGTATATATGAGCATTGGATACCAAGGGATAGCGGGTGAAATCATAAGGGCATATGGCGGCAATCCCGGGAGTACGGATTTTTGCGATAGTGGCAGGGAGAAGTATTTGGATATATGTAATCAAAAGATGATAGAAGAATTCTTCAGAAAGGATAGAAAATGAGAAAGTTTGAGGCGCTAAAAACATATGCAGAGCTAGCTTGGGCGGGGTATAGGAGATTGAACAATTAACAAGCTGTGGTATAAAAAAGACTGCCATGGATTTTGGATTTAACCGAGGGCAATTCAGATCAAACAGATCCAAATATCAAATTTGCAAATTTAAATTTACTAATTGTGCGAATTTGAAGTAAGTTTAAATTTGTAAATTCATAAAATCCAGTATCGGCGATACTGACCGATATTGAATTTAAAATGAAATTGTATAAAAAGGATGAAAGGTGGATAATGATGTTTTTAATAAAAACAAGAATTTAAGGGATTATGACAAAGAGCCGTTGATTTTACGTGATTACAGTAGAGAAATATTGCTTCACGGTATTTTAAATTTAATATTTTTCTTTATTTCTTTGCTTTTTACTTTTGTAATACAGCACCACATCAAATTTGATGAATTTGACGAAATAATAAGAAAAATTTATATCTTATTTTTGATATTTGTAGGATTTTTAACTATTTCTTATATGATAACTATATTTTCAAAAAAGCGCCATGTTTTACTTTCGTATGATATGAAAGCGATATATTACGATAACGATTTACAAATACGAAAAATTTATAGTTTATTAGGAAATAAAGAATTTTCTTCATTTTTATATATCATACTTAGTGCAAAATTCATAACAATATACCCTATTTTAATTGTATCAATAGGTGGTTTTATATTTACTTTTGATAGCGAATTTATAATAGGTTTATTTATTTATGCTTTTGCTTTATTTTTGGCAATTATGTATGATATTTTATTTCGTATGTTGCTTTATAAAAAATCAAATAAAAATCTTATAGATTTTTGGAAATATTCACAAAAGTTTGTAATTGACATAGGTTGGATAAGGGGTATTCGCGTAGTAATACAACAAGGAACAACAATAGCTTTTTTTAATCAAAAAGACCACGATTTGTTAAAAGAATATTTTTATACATTTTTTCATATAAATTTGGATACAGATATATAAAAAATATTAAAAAATTCTAATAAGGAGACAAAAAAAGAGTAATTCAAGTAGAATTAACAAGGCAACAAACGAGTTGGATAAAGCAGAAAAAAGACTGCTATATTCTTTGAGTTTAACCGGGGGGGCTAATTCAGATCAAACAGATCCAAATATCAAATTTGCAAATTTAAATTTACTAATTGTGTGAATTTGTAAAGTAAGTTTAAATTTGTAAATTTAATAAATTCGGTATCAAACGATACTGACGAGATTTGAATTTTGTATTAAAATGTCATTGCGAAACAGAGAAACCGTTTATTAAAGCAAATTTGCAAATTCAAAACGCCTCATGCTGGATTGTTTCGACCACTTCATGGTCTCGCAATGACAAGGTTGTGGGCATTGTGGGAATTTAAATAAATTCTTGCAATAAGAGAAATTTTTTAAAAAGGATTAAAATGAGAGATTATGATAAAGCTCCGCTCATCATTAAAAATAACTTTATAATGATAATGTATGGTTTTACATTTTTACTTGTATGTAACACTATAATGATTTATATTGTATTTTTTACTGGTGTTGTCGATTGGAATAGTGACGAGTTTTTTGAAATTTTAAAAAATGAAATGAGAAATCCAAGATTTAGCTCTGTGGTTGTAGCATTTCCAATAGTCAATATTTGGGCTTTTATTGATTTTATTAGAAAATTTAGAAAACCCGAAAAAGTATATTTATATAATGATAAAGTTTATTGGGATAAACGAGATACGACGGTAGCAAAACAAAATATTGTTTGGGTTAAAAAAAGTATTTATCCTATGATTGGTAAGATACCAGATAACTCGGTTCAAAAAATTTTTGCACCATTTGGTTTTGTTATTGTGGGATTTTTTTTGATTTTATCAAATTTGTTTGCTTGTTTAGTAAAATTATTTGCCTTGTTAATTAACAAAGATTATAAATTTATACTATTTTGCACCATAGTTTTTTATGACAATCAAAAAAATGCCGTAAATGTCTATTTGATGACAAAGCAAGACTATAAACTAGTAAATGAATATTTACTACAAAATTTTAATTTACAAATTGAAAATTTAGATAAAAATTACAAATTCTATAAATAGGAGAAAATCATGCCAGAAGATGACAATACTTCTAACAATTCAAATCAAGGCGTTGCTTGGTATATCGAGCCCACTTCGGATACAATCGATTTCATAAAAGGAATTCCTGTAAATATTTTAGCCGACCCTGATAATGTCAAGGTTTTTGATAACTATGTAAAAATCAAATCAGGTGGGCTAAATATAGTTATTCCTATCGTTGATGCGGCTAGTGGCGCTATAGCATTAGGTATTGGCTAAGAGCCTTAACAAGCGTCGCCTCACTCAAAACATTTCCCTCTGTATTCACAAAAGATAAAGGAGACTTTGTTTTTATGCTCTCTAGCCACTTGCCTACCTCCTTTGGAAGCCCCAGATGTTCATCGCCATTAGCTTTCACTTTATTTTCATCTTGCGGGAATAGCAAGGAATATTCTCCGCCATCGTCTATTTTTAAATGCTCGTAGGTTAAATTTCTTACATTTGAGCTTCTTAATCCGGTAAACTTAAGCGGATTCCCTCTTATCAATTTCAACAGTTTCTGATATAGGTTTTCCTGTATAGTTTTAGTATTATATATAAATTCACATTCCTTTAGATGAAGCAAGAAATTCTCTTTCTTAATACCTTTAAATTTAGCTAGTCTATGTTTAGCATAACCCCAGAAGTTTTCTATGCCGTTTATATGATTTTTACCATTAGCGAATTCATTTTTAAAGTGCTTCACTCTGTAGTGTGCTTTGGCTCCGTAATCAACCAAACCGTCATAAGCCTTCCAGCAATCAGAATAGATAGTAGAACTATCAAGCTCGCTAAATTCTTTTAGTATCGGTATCAGTTCATTAGCAGAGCAGTTTTTAACTATCTGGGTATAGACCTTACCGTCACGCTTTAGCATTCCAAACACTCGCTGCTTTCCGCTTGCTCCTCTGCCTCTTTTTCCCCTTACCCTCTTAGCTCCAAAGTAGCTCTCATCTATCTCTATCTCACCCGAAAACTTAGATATCTTCTCACACTCTTTGGATATCAAAATTCTAATGCTTTTTAGAATTTTATTAATGGAAATTCTAGAAATTCCGGTTAAATTTGACATTTTAGTAGCATCTATATCCTCTGCGAAATACTTCAAAATCTCTCTAAATTTCTTTTCCGAAATTCGGGAACGATAGATATACTTGTTTTTCATAGTTCTCATCGTAACTTACTACTCCTTTATGTGAGCTTAAGTTAAAGAGAGCCTAAAAGATTATCGCTTATACCTCTATCTCGCGCGAACCTGAATAAAGAACGGATAAAATAAAACAAATCTTTTAAAAGTGCAAATTTCCATTCTTGTAAATAGGGTCTAATATCTGCATTATCTCTTTTTTAGTAATCTTGCCGATATCCTTATCGCTAACGTACTTTAGCCTCGATTGAAATCTAAATCGTAATTTTCTTAACGTTCTTTCGGCAAAAGCGTTATATTTGCAGTAAATTTTAAAAACACTCGCTAGCGTATTCTTTGGAGCCGCCACACCATTAGTATAGCTATTTGATATTAATTTCTTTAACAATATTCTAGCCCCTTCGAATGTTATTTCGTCGGCATTACCTAAAACCTTGATTAACTTGCCACCTTGCGTATAGTGATAGTGTCTATGCATTTTAATCGTTCCGTCTCTGGCTGGTGAGCTATAAAATTTAACGGCTATAAAATCATCTAAGACTTCGACCATAGTGCGCTTATATTGCGGCAAAATAAAATTCCTGACTACTTTGTCAGGGTCTGATTTAAAAATTGGATTATCCTTAATTTTGGTAAAAACTTCTGTCATCTTTCTTCCTTTGTATAGTAATTTTAGGCAGATTATAGAATTTCCTCAAAGGATTAACAAGGCGAGAGCGCAGAAAGAGCTACTATACAATTTTTTAATATATAGTAGTTTTTCTTAAAATATATGTATCAATCGGCAGTTCTAAGTATTAAAATTTTTTAAGAGTAATTTTAAAATTCCCAAAAATAGGGCTTTTAAAAAATTCAAAAAACTAAAAAATAGGGGAAATTCTGATAGATGGTGCGACCGACGAGATTTGAACTCGTACACCTTGCGGCACTACCCCCTCAAGATAGCGTGTCTACCAATTCCACCACGGTCGCATAAATTTTAAAGCTTAATCTCAAGCCTTGAATTATATAAGTTTAAAGCCCGATTTCTCGGGCTTAGGATTATTTTGCAGCAGCCGCAAGACCTTCTGTTACGAAAGGGTTAGCAAAAAGCAAGATGAAAGCAATAACTAGCGCGTAGATAACCTGTGCTTCGATCATCGCAAGCGAAATATACATCGTAGTCGATAGCTTACTAGCTACGCTCGGGTTTCTAGCAATACCGGTAATTGTCGCGTTAGCAGCATTTCCCATACCCATAGCGCCACCGAAGGCGGCCAATCCTAAAACGATACCGACCGTGATCGCAGAATAAGAAACGATCTGAGTGTAAGCACTTAGCTGCTCGCTAGCGAAAGCTGCGCCGCAAAGCGCAAATAACAATACAAGAACTTTTTTCATAAAAGTCTCCATAAATAAATTTTAAAACGAGTTTCGGATCAATACCCCTACTCCAACGTTTTAAGTGCAAAATATTATTAAAATTTTGCTTTTGATTTGTTTAATCTGGCGGAATTTGCGTTAAATTTAATAAACCTCGCCGTGCACGCCGACATCTTAGCACTTGGCGTCCAGATATGTATTTAGCGCCGCAACGTAGGCCTTTGCAGACGCTAGCATCGTATCTACGTCAAGTCCTCTGCCGATGATGGCGCCCTCGCCCGCAAATTCCACCTTGACGGTTACTTTCGCCAGCGCGTCTTTGCCCTGCGAGACCGCTTTTACTTGATACTCTTTCAAGCTACCGCTTATGCCGCTGATACGGTCTATCGCCTTAAATATCGCATCCACGCCGCCGTTTCCAAGCGCGCTGTCGCTTAAAATTTCATCCTTATACCTTAGCGTAAGCGCAGTGCTAGCGTGTCCTTTGTTGCAGCTATTGGAGCTTAAAACTAGCACTTCATAGGTCTTTTCGGCTCCTACGAACTCGTCGTTTACAAGCTCTCTAATATCCTCGTCGAAAACGTCCTTTTTGCTATCGGCGAGCGCTTTAAATTTATTAAACGCGATCTCAATCTGCTCGTTACTAAGCTCATAGCCCAAAGATACCAGCTTGTCTTTAAAGGCGTGGCGGCCGCTGTGTTTGCCCAGTACGAGCGAGTTTTTATCAAGTCCGATATCCTTGGCGTGCATGATCTCGTAAGTTTCTTTGTGTTTTAGCACGCCGTCTTGGTGGATGCCGCTTTCATGCGCGAAGGCGTTTTTGCCCACGATCGCCTTATTAGGTTGCGGCTCGATACCGGTGATGCTCGCGACTAAGCGGCTGGATGGATAAATTTCTTTCAAATTTATATCGGTATAAAGCGGCGCAAATTTATCCCTGCGCGTCTTGATCGCCATTACGATCTCCTCCAGCGCCGCGTTGCCCGCGCGCTCGCCGATACCGTTTATCGTACACTCGACCTGTCTGGCTCCTGCTAAAATAGCGGCTAAGGAATTTACGGTAGCCATTCCCAAGTCGTTGTGGTTATGCACCGAAACTACGGCGCGCCCGTCGATAAGCTTAACGATCTCGCCTATGCGCGCAGTGATCTCATCCGGATAGAGATAGCCCACCGTATCGGGGATATTTATGGTGGAGGCCCCTGCGCTTATCGCGGCGTCGCAGATCTCTTTTAAAAAACCCATATCGCTTCTGCACGCATCCTCGCAACTAAACTCCACGTCATCGCATAGGCTTCTAGCGTATTGCACAGACTCTACGGCGCGCTTTATGACCTCTTGCGGCTGCATTTTGAGTTTAAATTCCATATGGATGGGACTTGTGGCAATGAAGGTGTGGATGCGCCCAAGCTTCGCGCCCTTTATCGCTTCGCCTGCGGCCTTTATGTCTTTTTCTAAAGCGCGCGCAAGTGAACAGACGCGAGCCTTGCTAACGGCGCCCGCGATCTTTTCTATCGCGTCAAAGTCCCCGGGGCTCGCCGCCGCAAAACCCGCCTCGATAACATCTACGCCCAGCTTTTCAAGCTGCAACGCAAGATGTATCTTTTCGTCCGTATTCATCGACGCTCCGGGGCTTTGCTCGCCGTCACGAAGCGTCGTATCGAAGATTATGATTTTATTTTTGTCCATTACAGATCCTTTCAAATCGTTAAAATTTGGCGAAATTATAGCCGTGCAAGCTTAAAACAATCGCGACAATAAACATATCTGAGATTATTTCGCCGTTTCCTCGGGTTTGTCTTTTTTATGAAATTTGGCCGCGCTTAAATTTAAAGCTCCGCGGACTAAACCGTAAAGGATGTAAGCTAAGGCTAGCACCGCCGGAAATTCCAGCCTGAAAAGATATAAAAGCGAGAAAAATACGACGATTAGAAGCACTAAAATTTTAATCGCATTGGGGCGTTTTAGGCTGATCTTTTTAAAGCTCGGAAAGCGGATGTTGCTTACCATCAAAAACGATAGCGCCGCCATTGCGATGATCAAAAATACCCCAAACCCTTTGGAGAGCTCATATTTTAGATAAATTCCGATCCAAAACGCCATCGTAATCGCAGCTGTCGGAATCGGCAGCCCGATAAAAACGCTAGGCTCGTAGGTGCCCGTAGTGACATTGAATCGCGCCAGTCTGATCGCGCCGAAAACCACGTAAAGTGCGGCTACGAGCGAGCCAACCTTACCGTAATCGTGCCCGACCGCACAGTAAAATAGCAGCGCCGGCGCTACGCCGAAAGCAACGATATCCGCAAGGCTATCGAACTCCACGCCGAATTTCGATGTCGCATGCGTTAGCCTCGCCACGCGGCCGTCAAGCCCATCGCAGATCAAGGATAAAATGATATAAAAGATCGCGGCGCTGAAGTTGCCTTTGATCGTAGAAATTATGCTGATGACCGCTAAAAATGCACTTGCCGCCGTGAAAAAATTCGGCAATATGTAGATCAATTTTCCCTTTTCCTCTTCCATCTCTTACTCTTTAAATTTTATTTTTGCATCGCTTTTCGTTCGGTGCCGCGGATCGCTCGTAAAACGCTTTAGCGCGATCGCCTTAAAATTTAGCCCTAAGTTCTTACTCCGCGCGAGGCTTTAAATTTAAGCCTCGCTCTTTGCGTTTTCGATATCATCGTTAGCGCCCAAATTTCGCACCAGACGGGTAGGCATGCCGTTATCTTTTTCAAATTTAGAGATGATCTCCACGATCTGCTCGCCAGAGACCGTCTCTTTTTCATACAGCGCCTTCACCATCTCCTCGATCGCCGGAGCATAGGTCCTTAGTGTCTCTTTTACCGCCGCGTAGCGCTCATCCAGCGTCTTGCGGACATATTCGTCAATCTTGACCGCCGTTACCTCGCTGTAATCCTTGATGCTCTGTCCGCCGTTTAGGAAGGAATACTGCTGCTTTTCTAGCACCGCAAGCCCGAGAGCCTCGGTCATTCCTACCTGAGTAGCCATAAATTTAAGCATATCGGTAGCGCGCTGCAAATCATTACCTGCTCCGTCGGTGATCTCGCCTAAAAACACATCCTCCGCCGCGCGCCCTGCCAAAAACGTATCGATCTCGGCAAAAATTTCATGGCGCTGGTGCAGATATCTATTTTCAAATGGAGAATTTAGCGTATATCCCGCGGCGCTCAATCCGCGCGGCACGATAGTTACTTTAGATACCGGCATCGCGCCTTTGGTAAGCTCGGCGATGAGCGCATGGCCGCTTTCGTGGTAGGCGACGATCCGCTTTTCGATCGGGCTTACGCGGCGCGATTTTTTAGCTAGTCCGATACCGACGCGCTCGATCGCTTCGAGCAGGTCTTTTTGCTCGACCTCCGCCTTTGCCTCGCGACCCGCTAAAAGCGCGGCTTCGTTGATAATATTTGCAAGATCTGCTCCCGCAAAACCTACGGTAAGGCGCGCGATCTCTTCGATATCGATATCGCGAGCAAATTTAACATCGCGCATATGCACCTTCAAAATCGCCATTCTGCCGTCAAAATCAGGTCTATCGACTAGAACCTGCCTATCGAATCTGCCCGGACGCAGAAGCGCCGCATCCAGCGTCTCCGGGCGGTTGGTAGCCGCAAGGACGATTACCGGGCTTGATTCCGAGCCGAAGCCATCCATCTCGGCAAGCAGCTGATTTAGCGTCTGCTCGCGCTCATCGTTGCCTCCGCCAATACCGCCTGCGGTTCTGCTTTTGCCGATCGCATCGATCTCGTCGATAAAAACGATCGCCGGAGCCTGTTTTTTAGCGTTATCAAATAGATCGCGCACCCTGCTAGCGCCCACGCCTACGAACATCTCGATGAAACTCGAGCCCGATACCGAAAAAAACGGCACGTCCGCTTCGCCCGCGACCGCTTTGGCTAGCAGCGTCTTGCCCGTGCCCGGAGGTCCAACCAAAAGAACGCCTTTTGGAATTTTAGCTCCGAGGCTAATGTATCGCTCGGGGTTTTTTAAGAAATCTACGATCTCCTTAACCTCCTCTTTCGCCTCTTCAACGCCCGCGACATCGCTAAATTTAACCTTAGGCTTTTCGGCGCTTACTAGGTTTTTAGAGCTTCCGATGCCAAGCACGCCGCCGCCCATATTACGCTGCATGCGGTTGGCCAAAAACATCCAAATTCCAAAGAAAATCACGAGCGGCAAGACCCAGCTAAAGAGCAGATCGGTCAAAAAGTTACTCTCGTTATACGCGCCGTATGGAATTTTGCGCGATTCTAAAATTTGAACTAGCTCGGGATCATCCACGCGCTTAGCGGTGTAGATTACATTGCCGACTTGCGCTTTAATCGTGGAACTTCCAATGGAAACCATGCTTACTTGGGAGTTTTTGATTTGCGATTTTAGCTCGGAGTAAGTTACGTTTCTACTCTCGCCCGAAACGGAGCCCAGCACTCCACCGCTATCAAATCCACCACTTGGGGATATCGCTTTAAACACGACTATCAAAATAAGCGCAAAAATTATAAAAACGCCGATCGGATTTTTATTGAAAAAATTGTTTCCGCCGCCGTTTTGAGGGGGTTGATTATTTGGGTTGTTATTCATATTTTCCTTTCATAAACGAAGCTGAGCCATTCGTTTTGCTTTTTCATCTGCACGAAATTTAGATCCGAAAAGGCTTGCTCGATCCTATCTTTATATTTTTCTAAAATTCCCGACAGCACGAGCTTGCCGCCCGGTTTTAGCGCTTTTTTCAGATCCGTGCTTAGGATCAAAATCACGTCGGCGATTATATTTGCGACGACGAGATCAAACTGCGACTGCGCGGCTGCGCTTGAGTCTTGCTCGCTTAAACTAGACGCTCGCTCGCCCAAGCTTGAAACGCTGCCGAGCCAAATTTGATCGATCTGCACGCCGTTTTTCTCGGCGTTTTGCTGTGTAGCTGTTACCGCCTGCTCGTCGGTATCGCAGGCGCTTACCTTTGCGCCCAGTTTTTTCATCGCGATACTTAAAATTCCGCTACCGCAGCCCACGTCAAGCGCGCTCATGCCCGCGCGAGCAAGCTCGCTAAGCAGCGCCAGACACATATTGGTGCTTTCGTGATGACCCGAGCCGAACGCCAGCGCAGGATCGATTAGCAGATCGATTAGCGCGGGATCTTGCGATCTTTCGCACCAGCTCGGACGGACGTAAAATTTGCCGACCGCCACGGGCGCGACGCCTTTTTTATACTGCTCGATCCAATCAATATTAGGCTTTTTTGAAATTTCGATCTGCAGATCGGCATCTAAATTGAGAGATCGCGCGAGCTCCTTTTTAAACTCTTCAAACGCAAATTTTAAATTTTGCAGATCCTCTTCGTCGCGGATTATGAAACGCTCGCCGCGTTCTTCGACGCAGGTAATGCCGAACTCAAACGCAAAGTTTTTAAAAAGCTCGCTTGCATTCGCGCTTTTTACGATCATCTCATAAAAAAAATCTTTCATCGCCTCACATCGCCTTTAAATTTTAAAATTTGCATATTACTAAAATTTAGTTCAAACTTTGCTTACGCTCGGGCGTTTTTATAGAGCCTCAAACGCCTTTTTAAGATCGAGCGTACCCTCGTAATACGCCTTGCCGACGATGACGCCCGCGATGAGCCCTGCGTTTTTAAGCGTGATTATGTCGTTCATATCTTTCACGCCGCCGCTTGCGATAGTATCGATGCCGCAAGCTTTCGCGATAGAGCGGCTAAATTCTACGTTCACGCCGCTTAGCATCCCGTCGCGCGATATGTCGGTACAGATGATCGCGCAAACGCCCGCGTCCGCGTAGTCTCGAGCCAGATCGGTCGCTTTTACGCGGCTTAGCTCCGCCCAGCCCTCGGTCGCTACGAGCCCGTTTTTTGCGTCTATGCCCACGACGATGCGGTAAAGCTTCGCCATCCTCCTTACGAAATCCGGGTTTTTAAGCGCCGCCGAGCCGAGGATAAATCTATCGACGCCTAGGCTCAAATACTGCTTTATGCGCGCTTCGTCGCGGATACCGCCGCCCACTTCTACGCGCAGGCGAGTGCTTTTTACGATCCGCTCGATCGCTTTGAAATTTACCGCTTCGCCAGCAAACGCGCCGTCGAGATCGACCAAATGCAGCCATTTAGCGCCGAGATCTTCAAATTTTTTGGCTAGCTCGCAGGGGTCTTTGGAATAAATTTTTGCGCTTTGCATCTCGCCCTTGCTAAGGCGCACGGCACATCCTTGTTTTAGATCGATCGCAGGTAAAATCTCCATCACAGCTCCGTAAAATTTTTAATGATTTTTATGCCCGCATCGTGGCTTTTTTCGGGATGCGGCTGAAAGGCGAATACGTTTTCGCGCCAGATCGCGCTTACAAACTCATAGCCGTAAAACGTGCTCGCAAGCGTGATCTCGCGCTCGCAAAGGACGTGGTAGGAGTGCACGAAATACAGATACTCAAACTCGCCT
The DNA here is from genome assembly GCF_905373215.1 of uncultured Campylobacter sp. Taxonomy (GTDB): domain Bacteria; phylum Campylobacterota; class Campylobacteria; order Campylobacterales; family Campylobacteraceae; genus Campylobacter_B. The sequence goes on along the minus strand of NZ_CAJPRT010000005.1, from coordinate 67,895 downwards.
AGGCCCGCATTTATCGGCGAGCGCTTGATAAAATGCGCGCTGTTCCAGCCGACGTGCGGGATCTTTAGGCTTTCGGCGCGAGCGAAATTTTGCCCGCAGTGCTCGCTCGGCTCTGCCCCGTCTGAATTAAATTTCGCCCCGCCCGATCCAAATTTCATATTTTTTCTAAATTTTATATTTTCGGACCTGGATTCCGCCTCCCGAATATTAAATTTCGTTTTGTCAAATTTTACGACGCGACCGGGTAAAATTCCAAGCCCGCTGCGCGCGCCGAATTCCTCGCTTTGTTCAAACAGAAGCTGCATCCCAAGGCAGATACCTAAAAAATATCTGCCGCTCGCGACGAATTCTTTAATCGCGGCGTCCATACCGCTTGCGCGAAGCCTCTCCATCGCCTCGCCGAATGCGCCCACGCCCGGAAGCAGAGCCTTATCGCAGCTCAAAAGCTCCTCAGGGCTGCGCGCGAGGCAAAATTTAGCGCCGCAAAAGCTAAGCGCGTTCATCACGCTTTGGATATTGCCCGCGCCGTAATCCACGATACCGATCAAGCCGTGCCCTTCATATCGTTCAATCGGTGCGAAAACTCAGGCACGATGCGCTTTAACTTCTCCGCGACCTGCGCGTCCTCGCACTCCGAAAGCTCCTCGATCTGCGAGCTTAGCTCTTGCAGATCGTATTTTGCGGAGTGGGTTACGAATATGGATTGGTACTTCGTGCTCTTGTCGTTTTCGTCGATCAAAAGCTCCTCGTAAAGCTTCTCGCCGGGACGCAGGCCTACAAATTTAATACCAAGCTCCTCCTTGCCGGCAAGCTGCAGCATTCGCTTGGCAAGATCGGCGATCTTTACGGGCTCGCCCATATCCAGCACGAAAAGTTCGCCGCCCTGCGCGATGGAGGCCGCTTGAAGCACCAGCTGGCACGCCTCGCTAACGAGCATAAAATATCTCGTAATCTCGGGGTGCGTAACGGTAAGCGGCTCGTTCGCTTCGATCTGGCGTTTAAATTTAGGGATGACGCTGCCACTTGAGCCGAGCACGTTTCCGAAGCGCACCGCGACGATCTGCGTGTCGCTTGCCGCGTCGTTGGAATTTAGCGCGTAAAGCTCGCAGATACGCTTCGTCGTGCCCATAATGTTCGTCGGTCGTACCGCCTTATCGGTCGAGATCAAAACGACTTTTTTCGCGCCGTATTTTTTAGACAGATCGATTACGTTTTTTGTGCCGATGACATTATTTTTGACCGCTAGATGCGGGTTAAACTCGCATAGCGGCACGTGCTTATACGCCGCTGCGTGCACGACTACCTCTGGGCGAAATTCCGCAAAAATCTCCTCCAGCTCATGGCGATAAACGACGTTTATCATCTTTAGCTCGTTGCGCGCGTCCGCGCCGGTGGCTTCATTAATCGAGTAGAGGTTAAACTCGCTGTGCTCGACCATGATAAGACGCTTTGCGCCGAATTTCAAGCATTGCTTGCAAATTTCGCTTCCTATCGTGCCGCCCGCACCCGTTACCAGCACGATCTTGCCTTTGATAAAATTTTCGATCGCCTTGGTGTCGAGGTCTTTTGGCTTGCGAGCGAGCAGATCCTCGATCGATACGTCGCGGATCTTTCTGCTCTCATCCTCCAAAAGCGAAAAGAGCTTGATATCCTTTAGCCCGTATGCAAAAAGCTCGTCGTATAGCTCCTTTAGCTCGTCCGGATACAGCGCCAACGCGATGATTGCGGTTTTGGCGCCGCTATCTTTGATCATCTGCGGAATTTCGCCCTTGGCCCTCACGACATAGTTTTCGCAATACGTTCCCACAAGCTCAGGCCGCCCGTCCACGACGCCCACCGGATAGTAGTTGATATATTTTTGCCGCATACCTTTTAGGACGTGAAAGGTCTTGCTCGTAGCGCCCACGACGATGCAGGGCTCGTTATTCGTGATGTTTTTCTTCTCGCTTAGAAACATCCGCTTTGAAATTCTAACCCCGCTGATCAAGATGAACGAGATCGCCGCGTCTATGATAATGACCGAGCGCGGGAACGGGTTAAAAATTTTACTCGCCAAGAAGAATACTATCAAAAAGGTAAGCGCTGCCATCACGTGCGCGTAGAAAAGCTTCCTCGCTTCGTATAGCCCGAAAAATCTCCACGGAACTAAATAGATCCGCAAAAACCAAAAGTAGAAAATTTTAATCGCCGTAAGACTCGAGGCGCTAAGCAGCGCGCCTTTATAGAATTCGTTCGGTATATCTCCGCTAAATCGCAGCAAAAACGCGATGTAAACGGAGAGGATCGAGATAAAAATATCTCCTAGCAAAAAAAACGCGAAGCGGCTAAATTTAGTGGGCTTTAACAGCATCAGATGTTTTCTTTTACGATTTTTACGACGCGCTCGATCGTCTCGTCACTCATATCGGTGCCGCTAGGAAGGCAGATGCCGCGACTGAACATATCCTCGCTCGTGCCGTCAACTACGCTAAGCGCGCCTGCAAAGATGCTTTGTAGATGCATAGGCTTCCAAAGCGGACGAGATTCGATGTCGGCTTTATTTAGCGCATCGATAACCTTTAGATGGGCATTCTTTTTCTTAAATAGAAGCGTCGTAAGCCATCTATTGCCCTCGCCGCCTTCTACTTCAGGCATAAACTCCACGTCGGTGCCTCTAAACAGATCCTCGTAAATTTTAAAAATTTCGCGTTTTCTCTTTACGCGCTGCGGCAAGACCTCCATCTGACCTACGCCGATAGCGCCTAAGACGTTGCTTAAGCGGTAGTTATAGCCGTAGTCCTTGTGCTCGTAGTGAAGCAGCGGCTCGCGCGCCTGGGTGCTTAAAAATCTAGCCTTAGCCACTAGCTCCTCATCGTTTGAGATCAGCATGCCACCACCTGAGGTAGTGATGATTTTATTGCCATTAAAGCTTAGCGCGCCGCATTTTCCGATACCGCCTAATGCTTTACCCTTATAAAATCCGCCCAGCGCCTCTGCGGCATCCTCGATAACATCAATGCCTTCGTTCGCGCAAATTTCGCATATCTCGTCCATCTTCGCAGCCTGTCCGTAAAGATGCGTAACGACGAGCACCTTTGGCTTTTTCGGCGATTTTTTGATCGCTTCTTTAAGCAGCCTCGGGCTTAAATTCCAACTCTCGTCGCTGTCTATCAGCACCGGCACGCAGCGCTCGTAAAATATTGGATTTAGCGACGCCATGAAGGTAAACGTGGATCCTAGAACCACGTCGCCGTCCTTTGCGCCGCTGCAGCGAAGCGCCAGATGAAGCGCCGCCGTGCCTGCGTTTAGCGCTAGCGCGCCGCGCGTGCCAGTATAGGACTTCACTGCGTCTTCAAAGCGATTGACATATTCGCCCAAAGGCGCGATATAGTTGCTTTCAAATACCTTTTTTATATACTCAAGCTCATTGCCACCCATATTTGGCGGGCTTAAAAATACTCTTGCCATCTCTATCCTTCCTTGATCTTTAAATTTAACCTCGCGCGGAGCAAAGTTAAATTTAGCTTTCGGTATAAAATTTAAATGCTCGGATTTTATCACTTTTAATGCTATAAATTTTAAATTCAGCCATTTTTTTTAATCACGCGAGCGGGCACGCCTACGGCTACGCTGTCGCTAGCTATGTCGCGCACGACCGCAGCACCCGCGCCGATGATGCAGCGCTGCCCGATACTTAGCCTCTGAATGACGCTAGCGCCGATTCCAATGTGCGAAAACGCCCCCACCTTCACGCCGCCCGCAAGCGCCGCGTTTGGGCTAACGTGCGCGAACTCGCCGATCTCGCACTCATGCTCGATTACGACGCCTGAATTTATTATCGCACCGCGACCGATTTTAGCTCGCGCGTTTATCACGGCGCCGGGCATTACGACTGCGCCCTCGCCGATGACTGCGCTTGCGCTAACGATCGCGCTTTGATGAATTAGCGTCGCTATCTCAAAACCGGCGCGCGATACTCTCTCTTGGATCTTTGCGCGGGTTTTATTATCGCCGATTGCGATTATTAGGGGATGCTTCGGCAGATCCTCGCTAAATTTCAGCCCCGCTGCGTCGTCTAAAAAAATGACCTCGCTAAATTTAGCCCCGCGTGCGGCTAGCGCGACATCCGCGACCACCAGCCCGTGTCCGCTTGCGCCGTAAACGTAAATTTTAGTTGTGTCCATTAAATTTCTCCGTCGTCGCCATACCCTCTTTATTCACGCCCTCTTTCGCAAGCACCTTTTTTATCGTTAAAAGCGCGATCTTAAGATCGAGCGCGAAGCTTAAATTCTGCGCGTAATACGTATCAAACTCAAATTTTTTCTCCCAGCTGATCGCGTTGCGACCGTTTACCTGCGCAAGCCCCGTGATGCCCGGGCGCACGCTGTGCCTAAGGCGCTGCGGCGGCGAATAAAGCGGCAAGTATTCGATCAGCAACGGTCGCGGCCCGATGAAGCTCATATCGCCCTTTAGCACGTTGAAAAGCTGCGGCAGCTCATCCAGGCTTAGCGCGCGGATCTTTTTGCCGTAATCGTTCAGCCGCTCTTCGTCGGGCAGAAGCTCGCCGTCCGCGCCGCGCTCGTCGCTCATCGTTTTAAATTTGTAAATTTTAAAAATTTGCTCATCAAACCCAGGGCGAGATTGCGTAAAAATCGTGCTTTTGCTAATGTGCTTGCGGATCAAGAACCACGTAAGCGCCATCACGGGCGAAACCAAAATAATCAAAATCAAAGCCGCCGTAAAATCAAGCGCGCGTTTTAAAAAGCCCCTATACATCGATAAATTTCCTATAAACCTCTAAATATTTTTCCGTGACGATCTTTTCGTCGTAATTTGCAAGTACTATCTCGCGCCCGTTTCGTCCAAGCCTTTCGCAAAGCGTAGCATCGTCTAATAAAATTTCGATCTTTCGCGCAAGACCCTCTGCGTCGCGAGTGCGGCAGATTAGGCCGTTTATCCCCTCTTGCACCGCCTCGACGCAGCCGCTACAGTCGCTTACCACGCAGGCTCGCGCCATGCTCATCGCCTCTAAAACCGTGCGCGGAAAGCCCTCCTTGTAGCTAGGAAGTGCCAGCAAGTAACTAGCCTTCAAAAGCTCTGGCACATCGTTTCTGGCACCCAGATAATGCACCTCACCGCTTCGCAAAAACGTAGGATCGGCGGTGCTTTTATTGCCCGCAAAGCCCTCGCCTACGAAGACGAATTTCGCATCCGATCGATCTTTTAAAATTTCTGCTGCTTCGTAGAATTCTCTCACGCCCTTATGCCACATCGCGCGAGCTATCATCAGTACGATCTTTTTGCCATGCAAATCCTCGCCCAGATCCGCTGCACTAACGATTTGGGGGTTGAACCTTTCAGCATCTACGCCTACACTTTTAATCCTTATGACCTTTTGCTTCGCAATAAGCCCGCGAGATAGCATATAATCAGGATCGGCATCGTTTACAAATACGCAAGCATCCGCCTGCGAAAATGAAAATTTATAAAGCTTCTCCAAGACAGCCCTCACGAGCCTTGTTTTAATATCATCGTCGATATAAAAGCTGCCCAGCCCCTCGACTAAGTTTATCACATATTTTATACCCGCCTCTCGAGCCGCCAGCGTACCAAACACGTTTGATTTGTGCGCAGCTGTTTGCAGCAGGTCCAAATTTAGCTTCTTTAGCTCGCGCGCAAGGGCTTTGGTGTTGCTAAATACGGTAAGCGGATTTAGGCTAGCTCGATCAAGATCGTAGGTTACGGCATTAAAATCGCGTACCAAATCCTGCGTATAAGCGCCGCGAGGAGCGATTGCAAAAACCTCGTGTCCGCGCTCTTTTAAAGCCTGCATTATCGGGCGACGAAAGAAATGTAAGCTCATATCGGCATGGCTTAAAAACCCTATGCGAGCCATCTGCTGCATTCCTTGCTTGGCGTTGCGAGATTAAATTTCATAAATTTCTCCTTAGCTTGCGGCAAAATTTTATCTAGCGCTTTAATTTATAAACTTTCACAGCAGGGCTTAAGATCACAGGCTCGAATAGCTCAGGCCTATATCTTTCAAATACAAAAAGCTGAATGTAGCTCGAGTTTAGCATCGCTCTATCCATCAGCAAAAACCGCCCGTAATCGCGCATGAAAATCACGTAAAATTGCGCGCTGCTGTCCATATTAAACTCTTTTACCGAAAGCTTGCCGCTCGCGTCGTAGCTCGTTTCGTAAAAGGTATTGATCGCGAATTTTCTGCCGCTATATTCTAAATTTAAAAGGCTCGGCGAGATCGAAAAGCCGTTGTCCATATGCACGCCGCTTTGATCCTGAACAAACCTATCGCTCGTTATGAAAAACAGCTCGCCCAGCTGCTTGCCGTCGGTGATGTCGATGTTTGAAAACTGCGTGACGACGGGAAAGATATTCATCATACGATCGGGCAGGATGTAGTAGATGTCACGCGTAGGCTTCGGCGGCTTAAAATCAGCCAGTCCCAAGCTTAAGATAAAATCATTTACATCAGTCGCGTTATAGTCTTTTAAAATTTGCTTTAGCTTGTTTGGAATTTTTTCGCTATATCCGCGCTCGGTGTATTCGACATCCAGGCGCGCCATATTTGCGGAGCTCATCTGATCTCTAAAAAGTGCAAAGCTAACGGGGAAATTATCGTTGCCTAGGTGTTTGCCGCCGTCGATAAGGGTTTTTACGTCGCTGTAATAGCGTATGCCGTATCCGTAGTCCCACCACGAAAGCGCGTAATCCTCGCGCTGCGCCTTATCTTTGAGCTCGTCAAGCACCCGCACCTCGCTTTGATAAAAGACCGTATCGACCTTGTACGAGACGATGTGCTGCCACGCAGGATAGATCGCAAGCGCCGTCAAAATAAGCAGTATCGCGCGTGCAGCGATCTTTGGCAGATCCAAGCGCTTTACGCAAAAATACAAAATATATCCAAAGCTCAGCCCCATCACGCCCACGGCGTAGATCGTAAATCTAAGGCCCGCTTTGTTTGCCGCAAAGCCCAAAAGCAGAAGCGGGATCGAGAGTAAAAATTCCTTATGCCTAAAGCAAAGTACTACGTATCCGATCGCCGCGATCACGAAAACCGCGACGTGCGAGCTGATGCGCTCCATAAAGATCTTAGGTGGCACGATGCCAGATTCTTGGATCGTTTGATTGACATTGAAAAAATGAAATGCCGTATCGGCGTTGTCCGCAAGGGAGCGGAAGATATAAAATTTCGCCTGAAAGATGATCGGGCTAAGACCTCCGTTTGCGACGAAAAAGACTACGGCAAGCGCGCCGATAATCGTTAAAATTTTAAAATTTAATAGCTTTCCTCTAAACGCAAAGAGCCAAAATAGCGTGAGCGAGATTAAAATTTTAGCTACCAAAGGCGTGGAGCAAAGCGCGATCAAAAAGATAATCATCGCTTCGTAATTTACCGCACTTTTTCGTTTAAAAATCAGCGTGTAGGCGAAAAATACGGCGAGCATCATGGAATTTAGCGAGAAGCTGGACGGATACCACCACATATAAAATATCACAAACGCGCCCAGCCAAAACAGCGTGCTGCGCGAACCGCGCGTACAAATGCGGATGAGCGCCCACAAAATACACATCGCAAGCACGATATTTAGCATATCGGTGTCGTAATACCCCGCCATAGTGCGGTTGTAGTAGCTATTCGCCACGCTCGCGACAAGCGCGCCGATGAAGCCCGCGCGCATGCAGCGAAACTCACTTGAGATAAGCAAGATCGGCACTACGATGAGCGAGCTAAACAAAGCCGGCAGATAAACGAATATCGTCTCGATTTTAAAGGGCAAAATTTCAGCCAAAAACGCCGTCACGATCGAAAGCGGCGCGCTAAAATAACTAAGATCGTTGGGCTGATGAAAACCCGCGAGGCGGTCGCGCGCACCCTCTGCAAAGGCGTAGCCGTCGTTGGTGTTTATCATCAGCTCGCCATCCCAAAAAAAGTAGTTCGGAAATCCGCTCGCCCAATACACCCACCACATACGAAACGCCACGCTAAAGGCAAATGCAAACAAAATCATCAGCAAAATATGCTTTGAAAACTCATAATTTTTTATGAAGCCAAAAATTCTACGCCTGGCAGGAAGCGCGCCAGCTGACTGATTTTTAGAATTTTGGGAATTTTCTGCTGTAAAGCTTTTAGAATTATCAGAATTTATGCCGTTTGTAGAATTTAAAGCACTTGCGGAATTCGCATTTTTAAATTTAGCCAAATTAGCGGCTTTTGCGGAATTTTTATTTGTAGAGTTCGCAACGCCAGAGGAATTTTTATTTGTAGAATTTTTGCTCGTGGAATTTGCAGCGCCCTTTAAATTTGAGTTTGTAGAATTTGCGCCTGCGGAATTTTCAGAATTTACCGAGGCGGAATTTCGTCCGCTTGATTTTTTAGCCTTTTTGGATTTTTTTTGTGCTCGCATTTTTGCAGAAACAGCGCGCGCTTGATCGTCGCTTAAATTTTTAACGCCGGTGTGCGCGGAATTTTTGCTCGCAGAATTTTTTGCATCAAGCGCGGAATTTTTATCGCTCTGAGGCGCGGTATCCTCGCTACCCTCAATCTCGGCATTTTCGCCGCTAAAATTCTCTCCGCCGCCTGCGGAATACTCTGCGTCAAAATTTCCCTCACTAGCGAAATTTTCGCTTAAGGCAGCTTTGTCGGTACCCATTGATTGCGCGCCTTTTTGATCGTCCGATCCTTCGTCGATCTCTCTGACGCTAAAAGCCTTTTTTTCTTCACCCACGCCTATTTTCCTTCGTCGATTTGTTCTATTTTTGCGATCAGCTCGCTTGCTATTCGTTTTTTATCGAAAAACGAGGCTCTAATTTTAGCCTTTTTCTCATAAAATTTTACATAATTTTCATCATCCAGCGCTTTTTGCATCGCCGCTTGGGTGCTTTCTAGATCGTTCACGCCCACCAGTACGCCCCATTCGTTCTGCCCCATAAGCTCGCGCGCGCCGCTTTGATGATCGCTTGAAATCACGAGCTTGCCGCACGCAAGAGCTTCGATGAGCGCGTTTGAAAAGCCCTCAAAAAGGCTTACGAAGACAAACGCGTAGCATCTGGCCATATATTTATACGGGTTTGCGTCAAAGCCCAAAAGCTTCACGCGGCCGCCTAATCCCAGCTCCTCTATCAAAGCCTCAAGCTCGGCTCGCAGCACGCCGTCGCCTAAGATCAGCAGGTCTTTGTCATTATTTTTTAAATTTGCATACGCGCGGATCAAAAGCGCGTGGTTTTTGCCTGCATCGAGCCTGCCGACGCTTAGGAAAAACGGCTGCTGCTGCGCAACCTGCTCGCTTGCTTTGCGCCCGATCTCATCCAAATCGATCGCGTTGTATAGCACGCTCATCTTGCGCTCATCGATTCCGAAATTATCCGCCAGATCGCGCAAATTTCCAAGCGAGTTTGGAAAGATAAAATCGGCCTTCGGATAGAGCTTGCGAAGCAGAAATTTTGAAATTTTAGATTTGAAACTCGCATCTTCATACAGCACCGACGGCGTCGAGCATTCGTTAAAAATCATCGCTCCGCCCAATCCGTAAACTCGCGCCAGCGCCGCCACGTAACAAGGGCGGTTCATCCAAACGAAGTGGATATCGATACCCAGCCTCTCGCATAGCTTTTTGTAGCGCAGCGCCAAAAATGGCAGCTTTGCGAGCTTCAGCAGCCCGTTTTCAAAGGGGGCTGATTTTTCGATGAAATGGATCTTCACGCCGTTTGGAATTTCATAAAAAATCCTCTCATTCATCAGCACTAGATGCACCTCGTAGCGCGCCGTAAGCTCGCCTAAGAGGTTACTTACGACGCGCTCGGCGCCGCCGCCGCCCATCGAATAGATAAAAACGCTTAATTTCTTCATCCCTTTACCTTTTAAATATCGCTGCCGCGCCCTAAATTTAAGCTTTAGTTCCGCTTTTTATGCGAGCATACGCCGCACACTCCGTTTAAATTTAGCGCATTTTACGCCGCTCTAAGCGGCTAAATTTCATCGCGCGATGCGGCAAATTTAAACGCGCCGCTCCGCTCGGGCACAAGAGCCTATCTTAGCACACCGAAGTTTAAATTTATCTCCGCGTGCCGCTAGGGCATCGATAAGCGGCTGCTATTTGCGCGCAAACCGATCGATCAAGCCCTGCCAGAGCTCAACGATGCGCTCTTGCGAAAACTCGTCTAAATTTTCATTTGCATTTTGCACGAGAGCATCTCGCAGCGCCTCATCACGCATTAAATTTTCAAGCTTGCTCGCAAGTTCATTCGCATCGCCGCGTTTAAACAAAATGCCGCTAAAGCCGTCCTTTATGAGCTCTTTTGCACCCGCTGTGTCGCTGCTAAGCCGTGTGCAGCCGTAAAACGCAGACTCGATCAGCACGTTCGAAAGCCCCTCGCTAAGCGAGCTTAGCACAAAAATTTTGGCTTCTTTATACAGCTCGCTCACATCCTGCTTATGCCCTAAAAATCGCACTTCAAGCCCGAGCCGCGCCACGAGCTCGCGCAAGCTTTCGCGCAGCGAGCCGTCGCCCGCGATTAAAATTTCCCACTTCGCAAGCAGACTTTTATCGATCCTGCTTAGCGCGTCAAAGTAAATTTCATACCCCTTTACGGGCTCGAGCCTGCCGACGCTTAAGATCACGTTTCGCTTGGCGCCCTTGGTATCGCAGATCTCGCCGAAAAAGGGGTTGTGCACGACGAAGCAGTTTTTAACGAATCGCGAATAGTACTCAAAGTCCGAGCGCGTAAGCACCGTAAGCGCGTCTACCTTTTTGTAGCACAGATCGCGCACGCGGCTAAAAAGCCCGCTTCGCAGATAATCGTGCGCGTTGTGCTCGGTCGCGATGAGCGGGATGCCTAGCCCAAAGCTTGCGATCACGCACGCTACGTTCGTCCAGTCCATAAAGCTGATGATGACGCTTGGGCGCTCGCGCTTGAAACACTCGCGCAAAATTCTGTATTTATCGAACCTGCCGCCATTTTTATAAACATCCAGATGCAAAAATTTTATCTTTTCGCTAAATTTATACCTGCCCTCGTCGTTTTCCAAAATCGCGATCGTAACGTCGTTTGCGCGCGCAAAATGGTCCGCCAAGACCTGCAGCACGCGCTCGGCGCCGCCGTTTCTAAGAGCCGCGATGACGAATAAAATTTTCATTTTAGCTTCCGATAAATTTTATAAAATAGCCGCAAAAGCGCGGGGCTAGCATAAAATAAGACCATCATCAGCGTCTGCGTGCGGCTTGCATGCGCCGCGAAAAATCCAAAATCCAGCCGCTCGCGCACCAAAGCGTGCAGTGAGCGGATCTGCTGCGCAGCTTCTGCAGCGCTCAAAGGAGAGCAGGGATCTGCGATCTTTCTTTGCGACGCGGAATTCTGCTCGGAATTTCGCATATAATTTTGCTTGGCTGAATTTTTAACTGCGGAATTTTCACAGCATGCGCAAGATAAACTATCAGCTCCATGCAAATCCGCCTCGTTTGCCAAGCTGCACATATTAGCCTCGGAAGGAGAAGTCGCATCCCCATCCGAGCCTGCGGCATCAAAGCTTGATTTAATGATTAAAAACGCCGTATTCAGCGCGGACTCGCAGCGAGTGAAATTAACCTCGCGCGCCAAGCTCGGATAATTCGCAGCGATCGCCTCAGTATAGCGGCGCACCGCAGCGATGACCGCTAGATGCCTGCGCGCGAATGAGTTTACCGTCGAGCCCGCCCTTACGCGATAAAAATATAAAATTTCATCCGTGCACGCCGCAATAGAAGCGTTAAAAATATCGAAAAATATCGCCACATCCTCATAGATCTGCCCCGCAGGAAAGCGCAAAGCGGCGAAAATTTCGCGAGCAAACAGCGCGCGCCAAACCGCGGTGCTAAAATACGGATCCTGCGTGCAGCTGCGTCTAAAAAGCTCTTGCGGCGATATTTTATATTCGCCTGCGCTGGCATTTGAATTTGCAACCCCTCCTGGATCGCTAATCTCTTTAGAATTTTGATTTTCTTTAAAATTCAAAGCCACTTTGAAATTATTTATTTCGCTCTCGTCGCTAAATGCCGCGTAGCCGCACATAGCGATCTTGGTGCAAAATTTCTGCGTCAGGCGAAAAAGCGTCTCAATCAAATCAAGGCTTATCAAATCATCGCTATCTACGAAGCTGATAAACTCCCCGCGAGCGACATCTAAAGCAGCGTTTCGTGCGCTAGCCTGCCCGCCGTTTAGCTTATGCAGCACGCGCACACGAGGATCACGCGCGGCGTATTCGTCGCAAATCGCCTCGCTGCCGTCATTTGAGCCATCATCTACGAGCAAAATTTCTAAGTTAGTATAGGTCTGCGCCGTGATGCGCTCCACGCAAGCGCGCAGGAATTCTTTAACATTATAAACGGGAATGATGACCGAGATTAGGGGATTTTCGCTCATTATTCCTCCCTGTGTATCGTAGCGGCTATAAAATCCAACCAGCGTCGCCCGATCGTTTCAATTTTAAAGCTCTCCTCGCGCTTGGAGGCGTTTTGCACGAGCCGCTCGCGCAGCTTTTCGTCGCTCATTAGAATTTCAAGCTTTTTAGCGATACTTGCGCTATCGCCTACAGGGCACAAAAACCCATCTATGCCGTCGCTTATAAGCTCGCTAGGACCTGCGATGCAATCCGTAGAAATTCTAGCGGTGCCGAAAAATATACTTTCCATCAAAATATTGCAAAAGCCCTCCATCTTGGAGGTTACGACTACGATTTTAGCGCGTTCATATAAGCTCTCGATATCGCGCACAAAGCCGATGAACTGCACATTTAAGCGCAGCTTCGCAGCTAGACTCTCAAGGCTCTTTCGCTCCTCTCCGTCGCCTGCGATCACCACCTTCCACTCTTTTAAAAGATTGAAATCTATAAGCGCAAGTGCCTTAAGAAGGACATCAAAGCCCTTATAGACATTGAGTCGGCCGGCTGCTAGGATGATATTTTCTTTAGGCGGGCGGGCGTCTTTAGCATGGCTGATCTCAAACATCGGATTAGGCATAATCACGCGATTTTGCACATATGTGTAATGATCCAGATCAAATTTACTAAGCACGCTAAGACCTGCAGCTCGCGGATAAAAGATCCGCTTTAGTGCGCGCCAGATCGGACTTTTTAAAAAGCGATGATTGGTGTGTTCGGAGACGATGATTTTCTGCCCAACTCCAAGATTTGCGATAAGCGTAAGGACATTGGTATTATCTAAAAACGAGATTACTACGTCAAATTTACGACTTTTTAGAAGCCTATGCAAGGCTAAAATTTTATCATAGCGCTTTTTTATATTGCCAAATACTCCCAAATCGCCCACTCCCAAATCCAAGCTAATAAGCTCGATCTTAGGATCCAGCGCATAAAACGGCTCGTCTGCGTCAAATTTTATCACACAGACTTCATTCTCACGGCAGAAAAAATTTGCCAGCACGCTTAGCACGCGCTCGGCACCGCCCTTGCCTAAAGCAGAAATTACCATAGCTATTTTCATTTTATGAGCCTAAACTTGTTTTTAAAAATTTCATCGAGTCCTCTCTTTTACGGCGCAACGCCTCATTTACGCCATCCCAATCGATAGTCGCGTTCAAGCGCGCGTCTTTGGGATCTTGCAAAGCTCTATCTTCAAGCCCGAACGAGCCCAAAAGCGAGCTAAAGCGCGACGCGCCGCGACTAGCGTTAACGAGCACAAAAAACGGCTTATTAAAGATTATAGAAAATACGCAGCCGTGAAATGAGTCGGTTAGCACAAACTCCGCGCCCGCAATAGCGCTTAGCCACGCTTTTATGCCGATGCGGTTGCCGCGGTCGTTCACCTCATCTATCTCTAGGCCGCTTTGCTTTTTTAGTAGCTCTATCGTCGCTTCAGAGCGAGGCGATGGATCTAGGATATAGGCAAAACCCTTGCGCTGCGGCGCATGGCTTAAAAATTTATCGTAAATCTCTTTGTTAGCCAAAAGCGTAGGATCCAGTACCCAGTGCGCATCTACGCCAAAGCATTCGCGTGCAAGCTTTACACCATCGCACTCACGCACCGAAATAGCTTTAAATTTAGCCAAATTCGCAGCGTGAGCTTTTAAATCTGCGGGATTTTTAAGCCCACAGAGCCTATCTCCGCCGAAGCTCGCAGCATAGGCGATCCGCGTGCAGTTAGGCGGCAAAAATCCAAGGCTAAAGCAATCTGCAAAATCCGCAAAATAGCTAGGACGAAAAACCTGATCGCTTCCTAAAATCACCGCTTCAAAGCGTTCTTTCTCGCACAGCGCCTTTAAATCCGCAGGCGTGCAAACAGGCGCGGTTGAAGGAATATTTTCCGATACAAACTCGCTAGTATCGCGCTCGTAAGAGGGATTAAATTTCGCGCCGCAAAGCTCCTTTTTAAGCGCGCATGCCACTAAAAATTTAATATACGCAATCGATAGTTTACTTCTTTGCAGGCGCAAGTTTATGAGACGTGGCTCATGCCCAAGCCCCACTAGCACGCGGCTTAGCGCGTAAGCTTGTAAAATTCCGCCGTAATTATTTACTAGCGGCAGGGTAAAAATCCCGATCTTCATGCAAACTTCCTATAAATTTTATATGCCGCGATCTTTGGTAGCGCCAAAAGCGCTAGCACTTTATTTGCGGCGGCAATTTTTTTAAGCCTAGCAGCGATGAAATCATCACAATCAAAATGCGTAGCGCTATATCGCTGGATCTGAAGCTTCTGGCGCAAGATGTAACGCTTAAGCGGGTTTTTCGCGCCGTAAAAAATTTCGTTTTTGCACTCCACCTGGCTTTGCTGCGAGCGCTGCACCTCCGCTGCGGATATCCGCTCGCAAAAAATCTCCTCGCGTGCCTGCTTCGTAGGCTGCGAAAATAGCGCGTCGATCTGAGCTGCGCGCGTAATTACGAGCGATGTGCCGCGCCACTCGCTCATTTCGCTTTGCAGCCACGCATCCATCAGCACGACGTCGGCGCATTTAGCAAAAACGTCAGTGCAGGCGTTGCACGCAAGAGGCGTAAAAGCGCGCGAACTCCAGTACGCAAAGGCGCTACTACTGCGATCGTCTATCGCCTCGCTGCCGTCTGCAGCGCGGAATTTAAAACCAAAGCTCATCGCGCTTTTGCCCGCGATTTTATATCTGTAATTAACCGCCGCGAGCTGCTTACGCTCTTTAAACGCAAGATCTGCCAGCTTATGCGTAAAGCCAGCACCCTTGCCCTGTCCGCAAACCAGCCCGATAATAAAGCTTATGCGGGATTTGAGGTGCGGATTTTTGCTCGCAGCAAGCCTTAAAGCTTTTGCAAAGCACGGCAGCGCGCTGATCGCATATCTACCATCGCGGCGCGACATCTCCTTTAGCACTGCTTCAAGCGTGAGCGGATAGTAAGCGGACGAGCGCGCACGAGTAAGCTCATCGGCATTTTTTATCACGCTAAATTTAAATAGTGGCACGGAATTTTCGCCCGCATAATTTCGCGTGTTTTTAGAATTCTCGCAGGCAAAATTCTGTGCTGATACGGAATTTTTACAAGAAGCTTTAGGATTCTGTGCGAAATTTTCATTTGTAAAATTCTGCATAGAATTCTGCGTAAAATTTTCGCAAAAGGAATTTTGCGCACTCGTAAAATTTATAGAATCATCATCCGCCAAATTCTGCGTTAAATTCGGAATTGCGGAATTCTGCTTGGAATTTTTGGTTGCGGAATTTTGCAAATTCTGTGGCTGCGCTAAATTATTGCAGGCAGAAAAATCCCGCTTGGGATTTTGGGCTATAAAATCCCCCTCGTCCGCAGGCACGGCACAAATCGCGTAATCAATGAGCCCGCGCGCAAAAAGCTCGCGAAAAATATAATCTCCCGCACCGCCGCTTGCACTGCTTAGGCGCTGCGCTTCATCTTTTTTGTAAAATTTATAAGTGGCTAAAAACCTGCCAAAATCAGGACTAAAGCTTTCCAGCTCTGAGTATGATTTAAAATTTAGCTCATTTTCAAGCATGTCTTTTTCGTAAAACGGGCAGACTTTTAGGCAGATATCACATTTGTCGCGACACCCTTCGCCCTCCTCGGGCGCGTAAAATCCATTGCCTCCAAGCCGCATTTTTAGCACGCTAAAAGGGCAGCTGCTCGCGCAGACGCCGCAGCCGATACAGCGGTCTTTCGTAACTACTTCGCTAATTACATTGAAGCTCAAGCCCGCCTCCTTATCTTAGCTGCAATGCCACCAAAAATCGCGCGTTCGTAATCGTTCATCGCCCAAAAATATGCGCTTAGCACAAACATAGCCGAATAAAGCCCGCCGCAAATTAGCAAAAAGCTCACTCCATGTAAGCCTAATGCGTAATTTACCACTAGGCTTACTGCGATTGCGGGAGCAAATTTTACTACCATCGCGCCGATATTTCGCCAAAATTTAGCGATGTCAAGTCCGATTACACGAGCATAGTAGATATTCATCACGCAGATATTTAGCAAGGTGATAGCAAAAGCCGTGCCGCACGCAGCGCCCACGCCACCGTAAGCCTTAGCTAGCGGAATAGAAATAGCGATATTTACGAGCGTGACGCAAAACGCGGCGATTGAGCGAAATTTGACTTTGTTTTTTGCCTGAAGCACGGCTAGGCCTAAATTTTGAATCAACGGCACGCTTACTGGAAGCACCAAAATAAGCGCGATTGCGTATGAAATTTCATAATTTGCGCCAGCCCATAGCACGATAAACTCCCGTCCAAAAATCACCAAAAGCGACGCGATAAAAAATATCACGTAAAATTGTAGCCTGCCTATTTTGATAAATTCCGCGCTAAGCTCGGAATCGGTGGAGTTTGCAGAGACCATTTTGGCGATTTTAGGAAGCATCACGCCGCTAATGGTGAGCGAAAGCGTGACGAAAGTGGCATTTATCGTGCTTGCTACGGCATACGTGGAGACCGCCGTAGCGCCTGCTACAGCGCCTAAGATAAAATTATCGACATTCCAGTTTACCTGATCGACTACGATTCCTAAAAATATAAAAAATGAGTAGCCAAAAATTTGCTTAAGCGTGGAGGCATCGAAATTTCGCACGCTTATCACGGGCGAGACTTTGCGCTTGCAGTAGATGAAATCTGCCGCGACGCAGATTAAATTTACCGCCGTAGCGATGATTACGATCGCGATAGCCTTATATCCCAAAAGTAGCGCAGGCACCGCAGCTAGCGGCAGAGCGATCGTGCGAAAGATCCCAACTAGCTTGATAAATACGAAATTCTCATGCGCCGTAAGGATCGACGAATAGATGCTAAAAGGAAAGCTAATCGCTAAATTCGCAGTTAGCAGCATTAGCATAATGCGAATTTCGCCCATCTCATTAGCGCTTAGCTTAGCGCCAAAAATCGCGTGCAGATTAGCTAGCAGCGCAGCTCCTGCAATCACGATCACCGCGCTCATTACCAGATACACACTAAAGATCGTTCCGTGCAGCTTATGCATGCGCTCCACTTCGCCGCTTGAGGCGTATTTGGCGGTATAGACCGTCACGGCATTGCCGAAACCCAAATCCAAAATCGCCAAATAGCCGATAACGCTACTCGCTAAAGAATATAGCCCAAACTCGCTCTGCCCCAGCGCCCGCAGGAAAAACGGCGTATAAACCAAAGTAAGTATCGTAGAAACAAAGATATTCACATACGATAGCACGACGCCGAGCTTACGCTGCGCGGCTTCGGGGGCGTTTAGAATTTTAAGCAAACAAGGCTTCCTTTTGCTCGCCGCGATTAAACGCGGCGGAGTAAAATTTTAAAATTTCAAATCGCACTTTCACGCTAGAACCTAGAGCTTCTTTTCCCAATTAAGCGCGCTTAGGATGATCTCATCCAAGCTCTCGTGCTCGGGATGCCAAGAGGTTTTGGTGCGAATTTTATCGGCGTTTGAAATGAGGCAGGCAGGATCGCCAGCTCTACGTGAAGCGATCTCCACTTTAAAATCCACGCCGCTTACTTTTTTAGCTTCATTGACGACCTCTTTTACGCTAAAGCCCGTGCCGTAGCCTACGTTAAAGACCGCGCTCTCACCGCTTTGCAGATAATCAAGCACCGCCAGATGCGCGCTTGCGAGGTCCTCTACGTGGATGTAGTCGCGTATGCAGGTGCCGTCCTTGGTATCGTAATCATCGCCAAAAATGCTCATCTTATCGCGCTTGCCGACGATCGTTTGGGTTGCAACCTTAATTAGATGCGTCGCGTTCGGGTAGTTTTGCCCGATCGTGCCGTCGCTTGCGGCCCCTGCAACGTTGAAGTAGCGCAAAATTCCATATTTAAAATTTGGATTTGCCGCTGCCGCGTCTTTTAGCACCCACTCGACCATCAGTTTGCTTCTACCGTACGGATTGATCGGATTTTGCGGAGTTTCTTCGCTTACTTGCGGGATGTCGGGCTCGCCGTAGGTCGCCGCAGTGGAGCTAAAGATAAAGTCTTTCACGCCGTATTTGTTCGCAAGCGCGATTAAATTCATCGCGTTGGCGGTGTTGTTTAGGTAGTATTTTAGCGGATTTTGCGTGCTTTCAAAAACCTCGATAAACGCCGCAAAGTGAATGATCGCGTCAAACTTCTCGCGCTTAAAAAGCTTCTCGATTGCGGGGGTGTTTTCTAGGCTCTCTTGTACGAACTCAAACTCGCCCGCGTTGCGAAGCGCCTCGATCGCTCGCATCGAGCCCTTGCAAAGATTATCCAGTATGACGACGTCGTGGCGGTTTGCTTCTAAAAGCGCCTTTGCGACATGGCTACCGATGTATCCCGCGCCGCCTGTAATTAAAATTTTCATCTATTCTCCTTCGGATCAAATTTATCAAAGTACGCGATTATAGCCCCTTAGATTAAATCGCTGGTCGCACGCGCAAAAATACGGGGAAGCGCGGCTTTTTCTCGCGGGTTAGGTTTTGGTATTGATAGGTGATGATCGTGCCCACCTTAGGCGGATTTGCCCGCATTTCGTCGCTAAAGCCCGAACCTACTTTAAATTTCGCTCCGCTACGTAGATCCACGCAGCTAAGTGAGCCCATCTTGCCCTCGTTTTTGCCGTAGCCGGGGTTGATTTTTACGACCTTGCAATCGCTATCGTGCGTCTTTTTGTATTTTAAAATTTTATCGCTGCGCCCACTTTCATAAAGCGCGTTTGGATCGCGCAGCACGACCCCCTCGCCGCCAGCGGCGATGACGCGATCAAAATACGCCTGCACATCGGCGTGCGTGCTTACCGGAGTTTGCTGCACGATGAGTAAATTTTGCGCGCCGCTTGAGGCGATAAAATTTCTTAAAATTTCCATCTTCGCGCTTAGGTTTTTCTGCTCCTTCGGCAGGTCAAACGCGTAAAATTTCACCCTGCTCCAGCGCTCATCGGGCACGCTAGAAGAGACGATCGAAACGAGCTGTTCAAACTCTCCGCGCGCCGTGTATAGCTCGCCGTCGACGAAAAACGGCGGAAAGCCCGCGCTCCAGCCCTCAGGAGCGTTTATAATCTTGCCGCGCCTGGAGCGCAGATTTTTGCCGTCCCAGATCGCGCGCACGCCGTCTAGCTTCTCGCTAATCACCCAGCCCGTGATATTCATGCCCGGAACGTATTCTTTAAGCAGCATCGGTTTAAATTTAGCCTCATCCGCGACCGCGCCGCAGAGCAAAAACAGCGCACCCAAAACCGCGCCTTTTAAAATTTTAAAAATTTCACTTCGCATATGCCGCCAACTCCCTTTCTATAAAGTCGCAAAAAACGGGCGTGTAGCTCATGCCCGCGCACTCTTTTTGCAAAAATTCGCCCATCACCGCGATATAATTCAGATAGTCGTCCTTGGTGATCTTGCCGCGCAAAAGCTCGTATTTCAAAAACAGCCAGTAGGTGTTGAGCACGTCGGATCTGCAGTACTCGTCGATCTTGGCCTGCTCGCCGCCGTAATACAGCTGCAGGACCTGATCTCCGTGCACGTCGTATTTGCCGGGAAGGCCCACGCTAGCGCAGGTATGATCGAGCTTGAGCCCGCGCACGGCGCCAAAATCGCTGATGTGATCGAGCAAGTCCAGATGAAACCGCCCGTCGTAGCGGCTGCGGTAGTTCTCCCATTTGCTCTTGTTGTTATCGCGATCGTTCGTCTCAAAATACGCCGCGGCGCTTAGATCGTAGCACATCGCGCGCGCCATAATCATCGGCAGATCGAATCCGCGCCCGTTGAAGCTCACGAGCCGCGGATTAAAATCCTCGATGAAGGCTAGGAATTTTGAGATTTTATCGCGCTCGTTCTCGCCATCAAGCGTCGAGACGCGCAAAAATCTGCCGAATCCGTCCGCCATCACGGCGCTAATGCTAACTACGCGGTGGAAGCAGACGGGTAGGAATTCGCTGCCGGTTTTTTCTTTGAAAATCTCCATCGCCCTAAGCGAGAGCAATTTGTGGTTTAAAATTTTGCTTTTATCTGCGTTAAAGATCGGCTGCTCGCCGTAAATTTTAAAATTTAACGCGAGATCTTGCGTAGAATTTAAAGCGAGATTTTCGCTCTTTGAGCTTTCGGATGCAGAGCTTCGAGACGTAGAGCTTTCCGCCGCGAAATTCTGAGGCGCAGGGCTTCGGAGCGCGGAATTTTCTACCGCGACGCACTGTGCTGCGGAGCTTTGAGGCGCGGTATCGTCGTAGGTTAAATTTAGCGATGCGGAATTTTTGGGCGCAGTATTTTGCGGAATGAAATTTTCGCTCGTAAAATTTCCCTGCGTTGGATTTTCAGCGGAATTTTGCTCGGAATTTTCTATTTTAAAATTCTGCTCCGCCGAATTTACAGCAAAATTTAAAGACGCGTTTTGCTTCTCGCCGCCGATCTTTTGCGAGAGCTGCGCGTCAAGAAACTTTGCGAAGCTTTTTTTATCGAAAGGCTCGAAGCAGTCCGCGATCGCGTCCTCATCCAGCACCCGCACCAGCGCCGCTACGTCTGGGATCGTCTCGCAGTCGAATACGCAGATATAATCCTTTTTCATTAAGCTCCTTCCTGGCGGCTTTTATCGCTTTTTCAAAAACGGCTCTGAAATAATCCTCTATCTCCATGCCGTTTTTAGGTACGCGCCTAATAGAGCTCCTCGCTCATCCGAGGTTCTCATCGCCGCTTCCAATCTTAAAATTTTACGCTGCCGCATTTTCGCAACAAAGAGGGGCGTATGCGGAGGCACGGCAAATTTCGCTACCGCTCGCCGCGACGCAATTACCATGCACGAAAGTGCGCCGGTCGTTAAATTTATCTTTCGATCAAGCGCTTGATATCGGGCAAAAGCTCGCCGGACGCCTCACAAATCCTGCTTCGCAGCACGCTAAAATCGCCGCAGTAATCGCCCAGAAGCTGCAAAATATCGTCTCTGATAGCTTGCGAGCGCTCGGTAAGAAGCAGCTCCTGCAAAAGGGCGAAAATTTCGCTCTCATGCGCCAGCGTGCAGCCATAGTAGGGATCAAGGTAATAATCTAGACACAACAGAAGCGAGGCTTTCTCGGCCTCGTCATCACCTCGCAAAACGGCGACAATGCCCTCTACGCCGCCTTCTGCTATAGCTTTGTGCCTAGCCTCGTAATATACCGTGCGTGTCAAATTTTGCCCTTTTTGCACGCCGCTTATTCGGCCTTAGCCGCATCCCACGCAAGGATCGTCTTACCATCGGCGTCGGTAGCCACGTCGCACATGCCCATGATGTTGTAGCCGCAGTCGACGTAGTGCACCTCGCCCGTCACGCCGCTAGCAAGGTCGCTAAGCAGATACATAGCGCTTTTGCCGATGTCTTGCGTCGTGACGTTGCGTTTGAGCGGCGCGTTGATCTCGTTGTAGCGCAAAATCATCCTAAAGTCGCCTATTCCGCTTGCAGCAAGCGTCTTGATAGGGCCCGCGCTGATAGCGTTTACGCGGATGCCGCGCGCACCAAGATCGTGTGCTAGGTAGCGAACTGAGCTTTCAAGAGCTGCTTTTGCGACGCCCATAACGTTGTAGTGAGGCACGAATTTTGGTCCGCCAAGATATGTGAGCGTAAGCACCGAGCCGCCCTCTTTTAGCACCGGCAGCACCGCGCGAGTAAGGCTCAGTAGCGAGTACACGCTCGTGCCCATCGCGATATCAAAGGCTTCTTTTGTAGTATTCACAAACTCACCCTCAAGTGCTTCTTTTGGCGCATAGGCCACGGCATGCACGACGAAATCTATCTCGCCTAGATCTGCTTTGATACGATCCGCAAGCCCGTCCAAGTGGGCAGGATTGTTTACGTCGAGCTCATAGACGAATTTGCTCCCAAACTCCTCCGCGATCGGCTCTACGCGTTTTTTTAGCGCGTCGTTTAGGTAGGTAAACGCCATCTGCGCACCCTGGGCGTGACAAGCTTCGGCGATACCGTAAGCGATAGATTTGGCGTTAGCGACGCCGACGATGAGGCCCTTTTTTCCTTTTAAAATCATTATTTCTCCTTTAAAATTTGCTTGGCTTTTTCTACTTATTCTGCGTTAAAATTTAAAAAATAATGCTCACGAACCATATGTTCGCTCCGCTTATTTTTTAAATTTTGCCTTGACTAAGCGAAAAATCCTTCGCAATTTGACTTAAAATTTTACAAATTAAAATTCGCAAAATCTCGCGAAATGCCAAATTTTAAATGCAATTTGATAGCGGCAGTATCGCGAAGCTAGACTAGGCGACTTAAAATTTTGCGACGGGAGTTACCCTATTAGGTAATGACCGAGCAAAATTTTAAGGCAACGAAGTATAGCGATGCGAGACGACGCGTATAAGTTCCAAAAAGCTAGAGGCGTCCCAGCTCGCCGTCCCCACTAGCACCCCGTCGCAACCTCTTATCGCGCAAATTTTTGCGATATTTTCCGCATTTACACTGCCTCCGTAAAGCAGTGGCGCGGAGCTTTTAGCGCGTAAAAACTTCAGCATTATTTCGATCTGCTCGCACTGCGCGCTTCTGCCTGTACCGATCGCCCAGACGGGCTCGTAGGCTAGCACTAAGCTCGGATATTTCAGATCGATACCCTCAAGCTGTGCTGCTACAAAATCCTCGCTGCGATCTTGCGCGAATGCCGCCTCGTCCTCGCCGACGCAAAAGACGATGCACCAGCCGCGTGCTGCGGCAAAACTGAATTTTTCTTTTATCAGCTCCGCGCTCTCGCCCAAAATAACGCGCCGCTCGCTGTGTCCGATAAGAACGGTTTTGATATCAAATTCCGCCAGCATATCGCCGCCGATCTCGCCTGTAAAGCTGCCGTGCGCGGCAGGATAGAAATTTTGCGCGCCTTGGGTGAAATTTTTCACTTTCGCGCAAAATGCGCTAGCGGGAGGAAAAACTAAAATTTCATTCTCGCGCGAAATTCCGCCCGCTAAGCCTTCATCTAAAGCTTTAGCGTACTGCTCAAAGCTAGCACGGGTATGGTTACATTTAAGATTCGCCGCCAGTATCATCGCAGCTCCGTTTTAGCAGTAAGCACTCGCACGCCCGGCAGCTCCTTGCCTTCGATGAGTTCTAAGCTCGCACCGCCTCCGGTGGAAATAAAAGTCATATCATCAGCGTTGCCCGCGCGTTCGACGACATCTGCAGTATCGCCGCCGCCCACTACGGTCGTGGCGTCGCTATCTGCGATCGCGTGCGATATATGCAGGCTGCCACGAGCGAATTTATCGATCTCAAAAACTCCCATCGGTCCGTTCCACCAGATCGTTTGTGCATCGTCTAGGGCTTCTTTAAAAAGCGCTACGGTCGCAGGTCCGATATCTAGCCCCATCCAATCGCTTGGAATTTCTTGGACGGTAACCTTTTTTGTAACGGCATCTTGCGAGCATTGCGGAGCTGCGACGGCATCGACGGGGATATAAATTTTAACCCCAAGCTCGCGAGCATTGCGGAGAATATTTTTTGCTTCCTCGATTAGATCCTCTTCGAGCAAAGATTTGCCGATGTCATATCCGACGGCTTTTAAAAACGTAAACGCCATGCCGCCGCCGATGATGAGCTTATCGACTTTAGGAAGTAAATTTTTAAGCGCCTGAAGCTTGCCGCTTACTTTGCTGCCGCCCGTTACGGCTACGAAAGGACGCGCAGGATCTTTAATAAGGTCTTTAGCAAATTTTATCTCTTTTAGCAGCAAAAATCCCGCCGCCTTGTGCGCCTCATCGTAGAATTTCGTAATCGCTTCTACCGAAGCATGCGCGCGGTGGCATACACCAAAAGCGTCGTTGATATAAAATTCCGCGTAGCTCGCAAGCCTCTTAGCTAAAGCTTCGTCATTTTTGCTCTCGCCCTTTTCAAATCGCAGATTATCTAGCAAAAGCACTTCGCCCTTTTTAAGCGAATTTACCGCAGCTACGGCTTCCTCACCCGCGACATCGGAGACAAATTTTATCTCGCGCTCCAAAAGCCTAGATAGCCTCTTTACCACAGGTTTTAGGCTAAGTCTTTCTTCGTATCCGTTTTTCGGGCGCCCTAAATGACTGGCTAAAATTACCGCGCAGCCCTCGTCTAAGCAATATTTAATCGTAGGGATAGACGAACGAATGCGACGATCGTCCGTAATATTGCAAAACTCATCCATCGGCACGTTAAAATCGCACCTGATAAAAACGCGCGCGCCGTCTTTAAATTTCAAATCTTTAATCGAAAGAATTTCGCCCATCTTATTTCCTTCTTTTTGCCGCATATAGGGCCAAATCGATGAGGCGCTCACTATATCCCCACTCGTTGTCATACCAGCTCATCACTTTTATCAGATTGCCGTCAATTACCTGCGTGCAGTCGCTAGCTACTATGCTGGAGTATTCTGAAGTACAAAAATCGCTGCTGACGCGGCTATCGTCGTCTACGAGCAAAATTCCTTTCATCTCTTTAGCAGCATAGCGACGGAAAATTTCATTTAGCTCCTCGGCGCTCGTCTGCTTGCGCGTTAGCACCGTTAGATCAACCATCGATACGTTAGCCACCGGCACGCGCACAGATTGTCCGTGCATCTTACCGCTTAGCTGAGGAAGTACCTTACTAATCGCTTTTGCCGCGCCCGTCGTAGTCGGAGCGATATTAAGAGCTGCAGCGCGTGAACGGCGAAAGTCCTTAGCTTTTACATCAACTAGGCTCTGTCCATGTGTATAGGCATGGATCGTCGTCATAAGACCCTTTTCGATACCAAGTTCATCGTCTAAAATTTTTGCAATCGGAGCCAGGCCGTTAGTGGTGCAGCTAGCGTTTGAGATGACACGCTGTCCTGCATAAGCGCCCTCATTAACGCCGATTACAAAAGTAGGCGTATCATCCTTGGCAGGCGCGCTCATTACGACTACGCCGATACCGTTATCTATGAACGGCTTGCATTTTTCGCTCGTTAAAAACGCACCAGTACATTCAAGCACAGCTTCTGCACCATCGCCCGCAAAATCAAGCTCCGCAGGCTCTCTGGTGGAATAGACGCGGATCTTTTTGCCGTCTACGGCTATGCATTCGTCGCTTAGAATTTCTACTTTTTTACGAAACTCGCCGTGAACGGTGTCGTATTGAAGCAGATATCTCGTAAGCTCGCGCTTAGCGGTATCGTTGATCGCCACAAGCTCTACATCGTCCCTGCTTAGCGCAATTCTAGCCGCGCACCTACCGATCCTTCCAAAGCCGTTAATTGCGATTTTTACTGCCATAAGGTTCTCCTTATTTGGGATGTTTTCAGCTGGAATTTTACTAAATTTGGGTTAATCTTTGATTAAATAAAAAGTCGCGAAATCTAGGATTTACTTTTTGGCTATATAATTCGCGAACTTTTTTTAAAGGAGAAAAAATGAGACGAATTGTATTCTCGTCATTAGCGGCAATCGCGATTTTAAGCGGATGCAACCAACCTAAGGCCGATACGGCTCCGCAGCAAAAGCAAGAGTCTGTAGCGCACACTATCGTATTTCTACTCGGAGATACCGGAGATAAGCGCATCAGCCTTAGCTCGAACGATATGTTTGCAACGGGCGTGTTAACCGACGAAAAAGGCAAAAAGCATAATCTTAAACGCGCGGCTTCCGCAAGCGGCATAATGCTTACGAACAACGAAGGCATCGAGCTTCTTTTCAAACGCGGAGAGGGAGTGTATACGCCGGGCAAAGGCAAGAAGGATATTCCGGTAACCTACACCGAGCACGAGCACAAAAGCGGCGAAATGATGTAGCCGCGGCGGGGTTAAATTTAAGCGCCCGCAAAAGCGAATTAAATTTAACCCCTCGTTTCTAATTTCGACTTCTTTATCCGTAAAATTTAACTCTTGTTTCGATCTCTTTGATCTGCGATGAAATTTAACCTTTTATTTTCGCTTCTTTCATCTATGCAAATTGAACTTTTTTGTGAATTTAAGCTTGCGCTCACCGAAAGCAAGCTCCGCAAGCCCGAAATCCCTAAATTTTACAAAATCTCCATTCTCTTTGTGCTTTACCAGCGAATTTTTGATTTTCAACCGAATTTCACTTCAAATTCGCTAAACTGCGACAAAATTTTAGCAGACCGGTGCAAATACGGCGCAAAACAGATTATTTAGCGAGATTGCCGCATGGATAGTATTAAATTTTACCCAAACGATTACGAAATGAACGGCGAGGGCCTTACCGAAGTCGTCGTTACGATAAACGATAAGCCCCTGCTTGAGCTGATTAGGCAGCGCGAGCGAAGCTTTGCGGCACAAAAGGGGCAAGCTAGTATTGCAGGAGGCTACGCCTACTTAAGTTTGATCGATTTTGAGGAGCTATTTTTACGCACGGCGCTTGAGGCTGATCTGGCGCAAGATGAGCGGGACGTCGTACTACTGGGCTGTCCGTGCGGGATCTGGGATTGCTGGTATCTCGCGCTCAGGATTAAATTTGAAACGGAGACGGTTAAGCTATACGACTTTACAAACCCGCGCCGCAGAGATTGGCAGTATGGGCTTGAGTTTAAATTTGACCGCGTGAGCTTTGTGAGCGAAATTTCTAAAATTGCCTCTTTTAATAAACTCTAAAATTCGGCAAAATTTAACGGCACGCTCGAAACTGCGCCGAAACAAACCTATCTTTGCCTCGGCAAAATTTAGCTTTAAAGCGGAATGGCTGCCGCGCAAGCTCATAAGATTAAAATTTTCGCCTTGCCGCTGCGCAAAACTTCCAGCAAAATATCATAAAATTTACCCAGCCTTAGCTTTAAAATTCCACCCCTTTTGATGATCACGAAAACTTGCCCGCCTCGCTCGCCCAGCGCGTCGTAGAGCGCGTCTAAATTTGCGACGTATTCGGGCTTGAAATTTAGCGCTGCGGCAAACAGCGCGAAAATTTGATCTTTGCGCCTAATCTTTGCGCCGTCGATGATGATCTTTGCGGCGCTGCGCGTTTTAAAATTTAAACTCATTGCACGCGCTCGAAGCTTTCGTAATGATCGGCGGTGTAGAAGATCAGCCCGTCGTTTGAAAATATCAGCCGCTTCGTGCCGCGCGGGCCGCCGCGATACTCGATGTCGCACTCGCGCCAGATCCGCCCCTTTTTATCAGGCAGCCTGCGCTCGAAATTGCCGAAGCGATCGCCGCCGATGCTCTTGCCGCGCGCGTATTGCCACAGATCGCCGCCCTGCCAGCCAAGCTCGCCGGCCTGCTTTTTCGTGATGAAATTTCGCGGCAAAGAGCCCGTATGGCGGATATGAGCGCTCACGCACTCCCTGTTTATGCAGGGCTCATCCGCGAGCTGATTTTTAGAATTTGCGGCAGGATTTTGAGATTGCGAAGCTTCATAATCTGCGCTACGCCGCCTGTGGACGTCCGCTTCATTTTTAGGATTTGTCACGGCGGGCTCGTTTTCTCGCGGATGAGATTTTAAATCTCCTAGATCTGCTCCGCCGTCTGCGCTTCTTGCGCCGTCTATATTCGTGCTATATGCGCCCTTTTCACCGCTCTCATCTTTTGCGCCGGCGCCACTTGCAGGATTTTGTGAGCTTGAAATCTTACGATCGGTGCTGCTTGCAGAATTTTGCACGCCGCTTTTACGCGACGCAGCATCCAGGGTTTTGGAGGTAAAAATCCGCTCATCTTTAGTCGTAGGACTGCGCGAATTGGAGATCAAATTTAGCACCAAAAGAAGTGCTGCGAAAATTGCGAGCGGGATCAGCTTTTTTGCCACTGCTAGCCTCTTTTGCGGGTCGCGAAGCGAAAATAGAGCACGATCGCCGCTACTATCGCGCCTAGAGCCAGCGGAGCGATCCACGGCGCGTCCTTGACATGCGCATAGAGCCCGCGCACGAAATCACCCGCGTAGTAGCTCAGTAGCCCCACCACAAGCGCCCAAATGAGCGAGCTTACGGCATTGATGAGGCTAAATTTTAAAAACGAATATTTTGTAATGCCGATCGCGATCGGTACGAGGGTTTTGAGGCCGTAGATAAATTTTTTGATTAAAATTATGCGGTCGCCGTATTTACGAAATAAAATCTGCGCCAGAGCGAGGTTACGGCGCTGTTTGCGCAGATATGGCATGATCTCTTTTTTATTGTAGCGGCTTACTAAAAACAGCCCCGAATCGCCTATGAAGTTCGATATGCAGGCGATTACGATGCATAAGACGATATTGAGCTCGCCGGCCGAGCTTAGCACGCCCGCCGCCGCAAGCGCCAAAAATCCTCCGCCCAGCGAATACAAAAACAGTATCAAATACCCCCACGTATGGAGGTTTGCAAACATCGATTCCATCGAATCCTTTCATTAGATCGTATAAAATTCTATAAATTTTGACTAAAGCAGCTTTAAAATTCGGCGCGAAAACTTCACTCCAACGTCCCACGACGCTACTTGATTTTACTGCGACATTAAATTAAAATTCCGCGCAGCTGCCGCGAAATACAAAATTTCGCCGCAAAATATTAAGCGAAATTTTAAAATAAAATTTCTAGACATCAAGTAAAATCACCGCAAAATTTAGCGGTAAAATTTTGCAATTCTAAATTTAATTACAAAATTTCGACTTCTTTAGAATTCGAAGTAACTTGCGAATTACGCAGGATTTACGCGATATCTTCAAATGTCTCCTACCCCGCGAATTGCAATAAAATTACGCGCCTAAGTCCATTATTCTGCGGAAATTACGCGAGCAAAATTCCAAGCCGCTAATAAAACGCCCATAAAGCAAAATTTTTTGCTAAGCTATGCGCCTTAGCATCTTTAGCTAAATTTTACTCATCTGCGCCGATTACTCGCATCAAAAGCGCATAGCCCTCAGTATTTGGATCAAAAGCACGGTCATTTTTAGTCTCAAGCACCGAACCACCCAGGCTCACT
Organism: uncultured Campylobacter sp.; assembly: GCF_905373215.1. Classification (GTDB taxonomy): domain Bacteria; phylum Campylobacterota; class Campylobacteria; order Campylobacterales; family Campylobacteraceae; genus Campylobacter_B. The sequence continues at coordinate 38,641 of NZ_CAJPRT010000005.1, read as the reverse complement.
CCCGCAAACAGCCCGCCTTTGTTCGTAAAGACATACATATCTTGATTTAGCACGTCTAACGAGCCAGAATCGGCGCTGTAGTTACCTGCAACTGCCGTAGCGTCGCCCGAAAGCGTGATTTGGGAATTTCGCATTTTTTGGATTACATCGTCATGCATTACGAAAATAACCAGATAATTATCCTCATAGCCGATCTGAAGTCCTACGCTGGCGCTGCTGATCTCAGCGCCGCTTACGCTATGCGCGCCGTCGTTATTATAGATAATGATCCCCTCGCCATACATTCCGCCTATGATGAAGCCTAGCTTCTTGACGCTCGGAAATATCACTATCGCGCGGGCTTGCTGCGCTAGGTATTTATACTGCGCGTTCGTGCGCATCACCGACGAATAGGCGCTCGCGCTGTTGATGATAAGCTCATCATCGGCAAATGCCGAGCTAAAAAGCAAAAATAAAGCGATTATAAATTTTTTCATTTCACACTCCTTATTTGGCTATCTCGACCGCGCGAAGCTCGCGTATGACGTTAACCTTGATCTCGCCCGGGAATTGAACCTTATCTTGGATCTCCGAAGCGATCTCTTTAGCGACCAAAACCGCCTCATCGTCGTTCATAAGCTTAGCGTTTGCGATGACGCGGATTTCACGACCTGCGTTGATCGCGTAGGCTTGCTTGACGCCGGTTTTACTCATCGCGATCGCTTCGATGTCGCTAACGCGTTTTAGATAGCTTTCTAGCACCTCTCGTCTAGCACCCGGACGCGCGGCACTTAGCGCGTCTGCGGCACAGACTGCGGCGCTTTCTACGCTGGTGGCCTCCTCGTGGCCGTGGTGGGCATAGATCGCGTTTATCACTACCGGATGCTCTTTGTAACGGCGGCACACTTCGGCGCCAAGATCCACGTGCGAGCCCTCGTATTCGTGAGTTAGCGCCTTGCCGATGTCGTGAAGCAGACCCGCCCGCTTGGCTAGCTTTTGATCTCCGCCCGTTTCTGCGGCGATAATACCCGCAAGATGCGCGACCTCAAGGCTGTGCGCAAGGGCGTTCTGCCCGTAGCTGGCGCGAAATTTAAGCTTGCCGATGAGTTTTAAAATTTCCGGGTGAATTTTGCTAAGGCCTAGATCCATTACGATATTTTCGCCCTCTTCGGCGATGCTGGCTTCAAATTCATCGCTTATTTTCTTATAGATGTCCTCGATGCGCGCAGGCTGAATTCTGCCGTCCTCGATAAGCGTTTCGATGACGCGAACGGCGATGGCGCGGCGGTAGAGATTGTGCGAGCTTACGATGATCGCATTCGGGGTATCGTCGATGATGACGTCCACGCCCAAGGTCATCTCAAGCGCCTTTATGTTGCGCCCCTCCTTACCGATGATGCGGCCTTTAAGCTCGTCATTTTTGATATTTACGACGTTGATAAGTCGCTCTGCCGCAAACTCGCCCGCAAAGCGCGACGTAGCCTGCGCCAAAATATAATTCGCCTTTTTTCGCGCCTCTTTTTTAGCTTCCTCTTCATATTTTCGCACGATGTGAGCGATGTCAGTGCGGCTTTGCTCCTCGACCTTTTTAAGCACCTGCGCGCGTGCCTCATCCTGCGTAAAGCCTGCCACGCGCTCCAAAACCTTAAGCGCTTCAGCTAGCTTCTCTTCATAGCTTTTCTTTAAATTTGAGCCCTCTTCATAGAGGAATTTCGCCTCTTTTTTGGCACTTTCGAGCTCTTTTTTGCTGTCTTTTAAAATCTCTTGCTCGGTTAGAAGCGCGTGCTCCTTTTTGCCGAGCTCGTCAAATTTAACGTTAAATTCCTTCTGCAGTTTGCTTGCCTTATCTTCGTATTTTTTCTTCGCTTCAAACTCAGCTTCCTGCACCGAAATTTTAGAATTTCGCAAGATGCCCTCGGCTTCAAATTCTATAGCTTTGGCTTTAGCTTTAGCTTGTTCTACGAAAAAATCGTAATTGGCGTTATTGATTTTTCTAGCTACTAAGTATCCTATGCCAGCGCCCACCGCAAGAGCGCACAAGGCGATTAAAATCTCTATCATACTTTCCTCTTTTTAGGTAATTTTGGCTCGGAGTTATGTAAAAATCGCCCTTTACGTCGTGATCAAGCGATAAAATTTCGCTGCAAAAGCAGTCTTTTATACTCACGAACGCGATTGCGGGCTTAAGCTTCAGACCTGAAAAAAACATATCGTAAAATCCTTTCCCATGTCCTATTCTAGCCATTGCACCATCCACTCCGATAGCTGGAACCACGGCTAGATCAACCTTTTTAAAATACCCGTTTTGCGGAAGCGTCTGGCGCAATCCAAAGCGTGAAATTTTAAAAGGCTGGCGCAATCTTACCATTTTTAAGCTAATATCCACCATAAACGGAGCGTAAAATTCACAGCTTTTTGATAGCTTTTTTCTTAAAATCAAAACGTTCGGCTCGTAGCTCATCGGCAAAAATATTAAAATTTTACGTGCTTTTAAAAATTTTATAAGCCGCTCTAGCCGCCATAAAAGTGCGTAATGCTCGCATCTAGCCGCGCGCACGGCGTGAGATTTTAAACGCGATTTGCAAATTGCTCTAAATTCATTCTTTTGCATAGCTTAAGCCTTTTATAAAATTTTAACGCTTATTTTAGCTAGTTTTTGTATAATCTTGCGATTAAATTTTAAGGTTTATTATGAAATTTCGTTTTTTTCTAGCACTTTTTACGGCTGTTTTATTTCTTGCGGGTTGCGGCGATGATGAGGATAAAAAATCAAGCGATACCCCGACCGAGGCCAACGCCACGCAGCCGCAGTCCGAAACTGAAGCCGTGATCCAGGTCGATTATACCGCTCCTTTTACACTTCAGCTAAGTAACGGCAAAATTTTAAATATGCAAAAGACAAAGCAGGGTTTTCAAATCGATAATAACTCCACCGTGACGCTATTTGCGTTTTTTACGCCGTGGTGCGACGCCTGCGCCGTGCAAGTAAGCGCGCTAAATGCCGCAAAGCAAGCTTACTCTGGCAAGCTTGACATAATCGGCGTAATGATCGGTGATGCGAATTTAGACGATGCAAAAAATTACGCAAGCGCACACGAAGTAAATTACGCGATCGCTTACGGCGAAGGGACGGACTTTTTTACAAAGGCGCTAGGTGGCATAAACGAAGTGCCGTATATGGCGATATACGATGAAAAAGGCGAGTTTAGCGCGCAGTATTTCGGGCTGATGCCGGAAGAAATTTTAATGACCGAATTGGAGAAAATTTTCTGATGTTCGAATTTTTTAAAAAAGGGCTTAGCAAGACCATAGACGCGATGCGAGGTGCAAAGGGCGAGGATAAAATTTCAAAAGAAATTTTAGAAGAGATGCTGCTTGAAGCCGACGTAGGCTACGAGCTCGTGGAGGAAATTTTAGAAAAACTGCCCGCAAAAAAGCTGGTCGCAAAAGATGATCTCAAGAGCGTTTTGAAGAGCTATTTCGATTACGAGATCGCCCGTCCTGCGGGTGGAAAACCCTTCGTTGAGCTGATTTTAGGCGTAAACGGCGCGGGCAAAACTACAACAACCGCAAAGCTTGCAAATTTATATAAAAATAGCAGCCAGAGCGTGATTTTAGGCGCATGCGATACCTTTCGCGCGGGCGCAGTCGAGCAATTAAAAAAATGGGCGCAGATCCTAAATCTACCGATCGTAGCGACCGCGCAAGGGCACGATCCCGCTGCTGTGGCGTTTGACACCGTTAGCTCAGCTAGTGCCAAAAACATCGATCGCGTCCTGATCGACACCGCCGGACGCCTGCAAAATCAGAAAAATTTAGCCGCGGAGTTAGAGAAGATTGTGCGCATCTGCGACCGCGCAAAAAGCGGCGCACCGCACCGAAAGATCATCGTTCTAGACGCCACTCAGGGCAATCACAGCGTCGCGCAAGCTAGGGCATTCAACGAGATCGTAAGGCTCGATGGCATCATCATCACGAAGCTCGACGGCACGCCTAAGGGCGGCGCACTTTTCGTCATAGCGCGCGAGCTGCGGCTGCCGATACTTTTCGTCGGCGTTGGCGAACGGATGGAGGATTTGGCGGAATTTAACTCGGATCAGTTCGTAGAGACGCTGGTAGATGGGATTTACGCTTAAACTCTGCGTGTCTGCGTAAATTTATATTCATATTCTCGCCAAAGAAGTTTAAATTTACGCGCCGAAATGCTCGTCAAATTTTGCCGCTCGATTATCTTAGAACAAATTTTACTTAGAATTTTACAAAATTTTAGCTCACGTGCACTGCATAAAAAACGCGCTCACCGCGTCCGCTCGCATCAAAAAACATAAAATCCCTCCGCCTGCAACGCGGCGTGCTTACAAGAATTCTTCAATGATCTCAAGCCGCTTAAATTTCACGGTTATCCTCTGCCCGCTCACAAAGATAAAATCATACTCGCAAAGGCCTCTAGGCTTTAACGAAAATTGATGAACTATCAGATCGTTATTTTTAAAGCTCTTGTCGTCCGTTTTGAAGCGGACGGCTAGGACGTTTTTGAAAATAAATTTAAAATTTCTATCTTGGTAGGGCGATAAAAATTTCATCGTTAATCTATCTTCGTTTTTTAAAATGGCGAATTTAAATTCAGTCAAAACGGCGTCGTGAAGGGTCTCTTTCGTATTAAACAGATACCTTTTTGGATCCAAGACAAACCGCCTGATAGGCTTTGCTATTTCGTTTTCATTCTTGCGAAGCGACTTAAAATAATCGTCAAAATACCAGATATTGCCCCTTCTTTTTATTTTTGCCGTGATCATCTGTCCGTCCATTTGCGCGTCTTTCTTAAATTTTATTCACGTACACTGTATGAAAAACCCGCTCACCCGCGTCCGCTCGCACCAAAACACGTACAAAATCCCGCCGCTGCCGAACATCACCTCGCCGCCTTGCTCGCAGCTTGGAAGCTCGCTGTCAAGCTGCATCAAAAACTCCATCTTTTCGCCGCATATCGGACACGTCGGCATCAAGGCGCCCTGTATCCATGATGGCTCGCCGCCGATGCGCGCGAGGTTTTGCCTGCTGTTTGACATCCCCCAGTCCTGAGCCGTCCAGCGCGCCGGCGTGGGCGCAAGTACTACTTCGCACTCCTTTATCGGTTCGTCAAATGCGTATTCCACCTGCGTCCTTTCGCCGATACGTCGCGGCATACCCTGCGCGTCGTGCTCGTAAAAGACTATCTCGCCTTCGTTTACCTCTCTGACGTGCGCAGCGAGGTTTAGGCGGGGTAGCGATCGCACTGGCAAGTCGCGGGGCGGCGGATCAAGCGTGATAAGATGAAATAGCGGATTTTGCGCATCGCCGTTCACCTCATCCAAAACCCCGCCGAGCTTATATCCTGCCTCGCCGCCCTCAAACCGCCAGGTCGGATGGTGTTTCGCCAGATGCGGCGCATAGGGCGCGCCGAAATAGCCGCGCGGAAAGATTATGTGATACACGCGCTGGCCGCAGTATCTTTTGAGCCTGAATTTCTCGCCGCCAAAGCAAATTTCATCGTTCGGCGCTTTTTGTGATTTATCGGAGTTGGCTTCGTTTGAGTTAAATTTAGAGTCATATTCGACTGCGCCCGCTTTTAAGATTTTCGCTCGCTTGAGCTTGCTTGGCACCGCTGCATTCGTTTGCATCCGTTTTTAAAATTTCATCCGCTGCCGCTTGAGCTTCGCCGTCTGCGTCAAATTTAACCCGCTCAAAAGTAAATCCCACGGCCTCCAGCCAGTAGCCGATATACTCTAGCAGGTCGCACGGACGGTCGAAAAAATCCTCCGCAAGCGCGAACTCGCAGGCAAATTTCACGTTTCGCGGATCGCGGGTTTGCAGCAGGCAGCTAAAAATTTTTCGCTTATCGTCTTTGCTCGTATGCGGATCCGCAAGCCTCTCGCGCCAGATTTGCGAGCTCTCGCAACTAAGCCCGCGCCACGGATACTCCGCGTAATACGCGCTCTCGTTCGGCTGCAATTTAAAAAGCTCGCCCAGATACGGGTGCAAAAACGGCGCGAACTCGAGACTTGCCATGATGATGACCTCTTCGGCGTTTTTCCAGCGCGAGCTCTTTTCATCTCTGCCGCGTTGCCGTACACTTTTGCCTGCGCTTTCGTCCGCCCGCGCCGAGCGTGCATTCTCTCCCATCTGTGCCGCGCTTTCGTCCTGTTGGGTTTTGCGCCACCCTGCTGCTTCTTCGCGCAAAATTTCAACCGCCGTGGCGATCAGAGCTTTAAAATCCTCCTTGCCTACATAGCCCAGAGCGTCCTTTAGCAGCGTGCGGCCGTCCCTCCGCCCGCGCAGCAGGCTGTCCGCTAGCGTAAAATACGCCGTCTCGTCGCCTTGCAGCCGCCAAAACCGCTCGTATAAATCAGGCATACTAAAGCCGTCGCGTTCGAAATCTCGCGCCAAGCTTAGCGCCTCGTCCCGCTTACCCATCTTGCCATCCTTACTTTTGAAATTTTATTTTGATAATTCTAGCGTAAAATTTAAGTTAAATTTTTGAAGACGGCTTATTTTATATGTCGAAATTCTATGGAAAAATATGGGAGATTAAATTCGGCGACGAATTAAAATTTAGAAGTATGCCGAGCCCCGTAGAGCCCGGCTAAATTTTAAAATAGTTCTTAAATTTAGAAGCTATCGTCTCTTTTTTCAAAGATCAGATGCAGCACGTAGGTCACGGCGAAGGTCACTGTGCTAGGCACGATCCAGCCGAGCATCGAGTCGTAAAACGGCATTTTCTTTACGATAAACGTAACAAGCGGCACCGAAATCCCCAAAATATCAAGCCCGTTTATGACGCCCTCGACTACGCAGACATAGACGCAGGCGCGGTAAATCAGCTTGCTTGAATCGATCCACGGATTGATCAGCGAGAGGATTATCAGCATGATCGAGATCGGATAGATGGCGACGAGGACCGGGATGGAGCCTTTGATGATGGTCGTAAGGCCGAAATTTGCGACTCCAAAGCCGATCACGCACCAAGCGATCGCCCAGGTTTTATATTTGATCTTGCCTTTCGTAAGCTCTTCAAAGTATTCGCTAGCCGAGCTTATAAGACCCAGAGTCGTGGTGATGCACGCTAGGAAAAACGCGCTGCCTAGGATCACGACGCCAACTCTTCCAAAGTAATGATCGCTTACTCGCGACAGAAGCTCTGCTCCGTTTATATTCGGCGCATCCTTGAAAAGCTCCGCGGAGGTCGCGCCCAGATAGCCCAGCATGAAATATATCGTCATCAGTATGACGCCCGACATCATTCCTGCTTTTATGGTAGAGGTGACGAGGTGCTTCTCGTCGCTCACGCCGGTTGCTTTAATGGCATTAATTACGATGATTCCAAATGCCAGCGACGCAAGCGCATCCATCGTCTGATAGCCCTCTACGAAGCCCTTTGCCGCGGCGTGATCAACGTACTCGCCGCTAGGGGCGACGAAGCTTCCGACAGGAAACAAAAATCCCGCGCCGAAAAGTAGCAAAATAAGCGCTAAAAGTATCGGCGTAAGGTATTTTCCTAGCAGATCGACGAGCTTTGAAGGGTTCATACAGATGTAATAGTTCAGCGCAAAATATGCCGCAGAATAAACAAATAGCCAAATTTGAAGGCGATCTTCCGCAATAAAAGGCTTAATCGCGATATCAAAAGGCATATTTGCCGCACGCGGTATCGCAAAAAGCGGCCCGATCGTAAGATATAAAAGCGCGGTAAAAACGATCGCAAACACCGGATCTATGCGGCGTACCAGGCTCTGAAGTCCCTTTGCGCGCGCGATGGCTGCGACGCCAAGCACCGGCAGAAGCACCGCCGTAGCGCAAAAAAACATTATCGCGATATAAAAATTCTGCCCGGATTCCCTACCGAGACCCGGCGGAAAAATAAAATTTCCCGCACCGAAAAACATCGCAAATAGCGTAAGCGATATCGTCAAAAACTGGCTTCTACTAAGCTTGCCCTTCATCTTAAACCTTCTTTAAATAAAGTGAAATTTGTATTATAGTTATAAATGTTTAAAACATATTTAAATTTAGCTCAAATTTAGCCGCAAATCCTCCCTCTCGTGATTTTTGATCCCGCAAACAGCGCGCAAGGCGGCTAAAATTTTAAAAATTTTAAGTATAATTTCGCAAAGCTTGAGGCTAAATTTAAGCGAAAATGAGCGAGGGATAAAGATGGCGAAGATTAAAACTACGATTTTTGAGTGCCAGCACTGCGGCAATCAGCAAAGCAGATGGCTCGGCAGATGCCCCGACTGCGGCGCGTTTGATAGCTTCGTCGAGCTCAAGCCCGCTCAGATCAAAGCGCTAAAAGAGATCGAGGGCGAGCTTACCCGCGCCTCGTCCGCAAGCGCCAAAGCGATCAGCGAGATACAGATCGAGCAAATTTCACGCATCGACACTAAGGATAGCGAGCTAAATTTAGTTCTCGGAGGCGGCGTCGTGGAGGGCTCGCTCGTGCTAATCGGTGGCAGCCCCGGCATCGGAAAATCCACGCTACTGCTTAAGATCGCGGCAAATTTAGCAAGCGGCGGCCGCGCCGTGCTTTACGTAAGCGGCGAGGAGAGCGCTAGCCAGATTAAAATGCGTGCGCAGCGGCTGGGCGCGATAAGCGAGCAGCTGTTTTTGCTCACCGAGATAGATCTAAGCGCCGTGCTTGAAGAGGTGGAGCGCAGGGATTATAAGTTTATCGTCATCGACAGCATCCAGACGCTTTTTAGCGACAAAGCCTCCTCTGCGCCGGGCTCGATCACACAGGTGCGCGAGATCACTTTCGAGCTGATGCGACTTGCCAAAGCGCGCGGGATTTCGATCTTCATCATCGGCCACATCACCAAAGAGGGCTCGATCGCGGGCCCGCGCATATTAGAGCATATGGTGGATGTGGTGCTGTATTTCGAGGGCGATGCGAGCAAGCAGCTTAGAATTTTGCGCGGTTTTAAAAACCGCTTCGGGGCTACGAGCGAGGTGGGGATTTTCGAGATGGGGCCGCACGGGCTCGTAAGCGCCAAGGACGTCGCGAGTAAATTTTTTACGCGCGGCAAGGCGGTAAGCGGCTCGGCGATCACGATCACGATGGAGGGCACGCGCGCGCTCGTCGTGGAGATCCAAGCGCTCGTGTGCGAGAGCGGCTACCCGAAGCGCAGCGCTACGGGCTTTGATAAAAACCGCCTCGATATGCTTCTAGCGCTACTTGATCGCAAGCTTGAGATCGGGCTTGGCGGATACGACGTCTTCGTAAACGTAAGCGGCGGCGTCAAGATCACCGAAACGGCGTGCGATCTCGCCGTCGTCGCGGCGATCGTAAGTAGCTTCAAAAACCGCCCGATCAGTAAAGAGAGCGTCTTCATCGGCGAGGTGAGCCTAAACGGCGAGATCAGAGAGATCTTCAACCTCGATGCGCGCCTGAAGGAGGCCGCGATGCAGAAATTTAAAAACGCGATCGTCCCGATGAAGCCGCAAAATGCGCAGGGACTTAAAATTTTTCACGCCACCGAGATCACGCAAATTTTAGATTGGATGTGAGACGGCGCGCTTCTTGGCTTCAGCTTGGCGGGCGGCGCGAGCAAGCGGAAATAGACTTTGAGCAGCAAGCCCTATTCGCATGGAGAATTTTACTGCGAGCTGCGCGGCGCAGAGGCCGTAAATTTTAGCACTGCGATTTACATTGCGGAAATTTTATTGCCGCGCAAGTCTTAAACGCAGCGGAAATTTTAAACATGGATTGCGTGAGTAAAAATTTCAAATCCCGTCGTATGAATAGCACGAAAGCCCCGTGCGAACGGCATAGATAAAATTCCTATGCAGGCTAGCGCAGAGCGAATTTTAACGCGGAAAATTTTATCTGAAAATTTTGCCGGTGAAATTCTACGGACAGGCTCCGCGGATAAAATTTCGCAAATTTAGAGTGGATAAAATTTCATAAATTTAAACGGAAAGGTGTGTATGAGCCCAAACGTAATCGTAAAATTCGTCATTTTGTTTTTCATCAGAGCGCAAAGCTTAAACGTCAAATTTAGCAGGCTAGATGCCGTCGTATCGCGTGCTTACGCCAAATACGGGGTGCTGTTTAGGCTAAGCGTGCCGCTACTTGCCGTAGCATCGGCATTTGCGCTGTTTAATTTATATGGTTTTGCCAAAGCAAACTACGCGCTGACACTCTTTTTGCTCGCTTTGGGCGCACCTCTGCTTACATATAGCTTTTTTAAGGCGATAAAATCGGCGATGACCTTCGCGCTATTTGTGATCCCCTTTGCGGCGGTGTTTGCGATCATCGCGGTGACGGGCGCACAGAAGCTTGATAACTCGCTAAATTTCAACATCGTCTTTCCGCTGTTTTTCACCCTCGTGTGGTTTGCGATGTCGGTGATCGCAGATGAGGATGTGGCGCAGATCATGAATAAGATCGTATCGAAGCTCTCGACGCTTTTCGTGACGATTTTCATCCTTTATAACTACGAGGCACTGCATGGGATTTTAACCGCGGGCGCGGGAGGGTATCGCGCGGGCAGCGACGAACTAAATGCGCTTGATCTGGTATTTATGACGATTAGATTTTTTACGCTGCCTTCGATTTTTACATTGATGATTTTTGAGATCAAGGATTATCTTTTTACGAGATACGGGGCGTTCGTGCAGGCTCAGCAGGAGAGCATGCGGGATTTGGAAAATTCCAAGGGCTCGAAGTAAAATTTTAAAGCCTAGCTCGATCTAGCTTTGCGCGCCGTAAATACTCGCAAATACTAAAGATTACGACTGCCGTGTGCACGCTGGGCTTAGGCGCGGCAGTGGGACTAATAAAATTTGAAATGAAATTTTAGGACAAAATTTTGAGATGGAATTTTAATGACGCACCGCTTATGCGCGGGTTAGGATTTAAAGCCGCAAAGCTTAAAATCCTAACCCACATCAAATTTAAAATTCTAAAAGAAGCTGTATATGTCGTCTAAAAGGAAGTATTTTTTATCGACGGTGCCTTTATAGAAAGGCTCGAAGGTATCATTATACGCCTTTTTGAAAAAGCCCTCTTTACTAAGCGAGATGAGCGCTTGATTGACGGCTTCTGCGAGATCTGCGTTGCCCTTTTGCATCGCGATACCCAAAAATACATTCTCGCCAAGACTTTTGATATTAACCTCGACGCTAGGATCTGCGACCGGATAGACCATCACAAATAGATTATCGTCGCACGCACCGTCGATCTCGCCACTTTTTAGCCGCTTGTAGCAATCGGAGGAATTTTTGCAATACACTAGATTGTAGCCGCCATCCTTTTGCATAAACGCTTCGCCCGTCGAGCCGCGGATGACGCCTACTTTTTTACCTCGTAGATCGCTCATTTTTTGGATATTGTCGCTTTTTTTGGTTAAAACTCCGGAATTTACCGAAAGATAGGGCATCGAAAACTCATAATTTTTCTTTCTCTCCTCAGTAACGCTCGCAGCCGCGATAAGCATATCCGCCTGATTATTTTGAATGGACGGAAAGCGCGCTTGCGCCGATACCGGTATGAGCTCGATCCTGCCGCCGGTATCGCCTAAAATTTTGCCTCCGATTGCATTAGCAAGCTCTACGTCAAAGCCCTCAAAGCCGTTATCCGTAACTCTACTAAATGGAGGCTCATTTTCATAAACAGCGATACGAATGACTTTACTCTGCTTTATTTGACTTAAAGAATTCGCAAGCGCAAAGATACAAGATAGAAGAATTAAAAACAGTGATTTTTTCATTTCAAATTCCTTTTTTTATTAAAAAAAGCTGTAAAGATCGTCAAGCAAGAAGTATTTTTTATCGACGGTGCCTTTATAGAAGGATTCGAAAGTATCCTCATAGGCCTTTTTGAAAAAGCCCTCTTTGCTAAGTGCGATCAAGCCTTTATTGATCGCTTCTAGCAGCTCCGCGTTACCCTTTTGCACCGCGACGCCTAAGAATACATTATCGCCTAAATTTTTTATATTGACCTCGACCGCAGGATCTACGATCGGATAGACCATTACAAAAAGGTTGTTGTTGCAATACCCGTCGATCTCGCCACTTTTTAATCTCCTATAGCAATCGACCGAATCGTTGCAATAAGAAACATTATAACCGCCGTCTTTTTTGATATACGCTTCGCCGGTAGTCTTGCGGATGATGCCGATCTTTTTGCCCATCAGATCGCCTATTTTGTGAATATTTGAGTCTTTTTTCGTTAAAATTCCCAAATTCACCGTAAAATACGGCATCGAAAAATCCACGCTGCCTTTACGCTCTTCAGTGATACTTGCGGCTGCGATTATCATATCGGCCTGATTGTTTTGCAGCATCGGAAAGCGCACTTCGTTCGTTACCGGTATAAGCTCGATACGACCGCCGCTGTTGCCGAAAATTTTACCGGCTAGCGCATTGGCAAGCTCGACCTCAAATCCCTCAAATCCTTTCTCGCTCGACTTACTAAAAGGCGGCTCATTTTCATAAACGCCCACTCTGATAACCTTGCTTTGCTTTATTTCGCTTAAGGAATTCGCAAAAACAAAGATCGCCGACAATAGAATAAGAAAAAATGACTTTTTCATAATTTCCTCCTTGAATTTTAAATTTTTCGTAATTGTAATGTAAATTTTCTTAAAATTTCATTTTACCAAAACTGAAATTATTCCCTAAATTGCGAGCTTAGCGATAAAATTTCGCAACTAAAATTTCTAAGCATAATGATAGAGGCTTTTTAAATTTTGCTGCCTTGCGCCAAGCTCCGCCTGCTCTCATTAAATTTTAGCGCTTCGCTATAAATTCTGTGCGTCTATTAGCGCCGCGCAAAAATAGCACGCCGCTGCGAAATTCTATGGAATTTTATAAATTCTGCAACGGTGCGTTAGTAAAATTTACAATCTAAACCAAGCTAGCAAAGTCTGGCAAAATAGCAAGGCTATGCGAGCCTTTTAAATTTTACCTGGCGAGAGCACACAGCTATGCTTACTGCAAGCAAATTCAGGCGAGCTGTACCGCTACGACCACCTAAAATAGGCTATAAAGATCATCCAGCAAGAAATATTTTTTCTCCGCAGTGCCCTTGTAATACGGCTCAATCGTCTCGTCATAGGTCTTTTTCATAAAGCCGTTCTTGCTTAGCTTGACTAGCTCGCCGTTTAAGAACTCAAGCAGATCCTTATTGCCCTTAGAAACCGCAATGCCTAAGAAATCCGAAACGCCTAAATTCTTGATATTTACCTCGGTGTCGCTGTCGATTACGGCATAAGCTAAAACTATCAGATTGTCTGTCGCATATCCGATGCCTTTACCGTCCTTTAGCATTTTATAGCATTCGTTTGCGGTAGCGCAATTTACAATTTCAAAACCCTCTTTTCTAAAATACGCTTCGCCCGTAGTTCCGGTTTCTGCGATGATCGGCTTACCGTGTAAATCAGACATAGTTTTGATCTTATCTCCCTTGCGGGTTAGCACGCCGATATTTACTGCGAAATACGGCGTCGTAAAATCAACTAGCTGCTTACGCTCATTTGTGATCGTAAAGGTCGCAAGCACCATATCTACTTTATTTTCTTCCAACACTTTTAAACGCTCGCTAGCCTTTACGGGCACGAATTCCACCTTGCCTGCCTTGCCGCCAAATATATCTTTTGATAGCGCCTCGGCTAGAGTAACCTCAAATCCTTGAAATTTGCCGTCTTCGAATTTACTAAAAGGGGGTTGCGCCTCAAATACGCCTACACGCACACTGCCCGATTGCCTGATCTCTGATAGGGTATTTGCCACTACACTACTTGTAAATAGCAAGAAAATTCCCAAAATTATCTTTTTCATATCGTTCCTTTAATTTGCAATGATTAGCCTAGCCGCGCATTCGCGTCGCTTCGGCAAGCCGTCTTAAGCCGGTCGTATATTATTCGCTCACTTCTCCTTTCGACATTTTTTAAAATTTCTTTACTTTGAAATTTTGCGGCGCATTTTACGCAAATTTCATTTAAAATACATTTAATCTGCGCCGTGATTTAGATCCCAATCGATCTCTCCCAGACCGTGCGCGCGCAGATATTCGTTGCATCTGCTAAAATGCCTGCAGCCGAAAAACGCCCCTCCTGCAAGCGGGCTAGGATGCGCGGCGGTTAAAATGAGATGCCTCTGCGCATCGATCAGCGCCGATTTTGCTTTGGCAAAATTTCCCCACAGCATAAAGACTAAGCTTTGCCGCCTAGCGCTTAAAATTTTAATCACGGCGTCGGTAAAAATTTGCCACCCAAAGCCGCTGTGCGAGTTCGCGCGGTTCGCACCCACGCTAAGGCTCGCATTAAGTAGTAGCACGCCCTGCTTCGCCCAGTAGCTCAGATCGCCGCTAGCAGGCTCGCTGATACCCAGATCGCTTTTAATCTCTTTGTAGATATTTACGAGGCTGGGCGGGATTCGCACGCCGCGCGGCACCGAAAAGCTAAGCCCCATCGCCTGATGCGCGCCGTGGTAGGGATCCTGCCCCAAAATTACCGCGCGCACCCGCTCAAACGGAGTGAGATTGAAGGCATTGAAGATCAAATTTCCCGGCGGATATACGATCTCGCGCGCCTTTGCGGCGAGCAGATTTTCTTTGATCTTCGCAAAATACTCGCTTAAAAATTCCTCCCTAAGCGCCTCTTTCCAGCCGCTCTCGATCCTCACGTCGTCTAAGTTTATCTGCATACCAATCCTTTAAATTTAACGAATTAACGCCATAATTTTACAATAAATTTTAAAAATAGCGTCGCGACCAATTACAGATGCGTCCATTAATACCCCATTTTATTTATTTGAACTATATTAAGTTCCGGATAAAAAATAACCTCGTGATCATAATCGCTCGGTTGTCCCCATTCATGCTCTTTTTTGTGCCATATTCGCCTTTTATCGTTCACTATTGCCGTTATATTTAAATTTTTGATCGAACCATATATCAAATACTCCCGACTGCCGGCATAATGATAAGACGGCATCGCCCACGATAGTTTAAATTCATGCAAATTTGTAGTTTCAGCTATGCAATCGGACTCGGAAACAAACTCGTAGCCCTCTTGCAACATTTTTTGTTGCGTCAAAATAAAAGGCTTATCCGCCTTTATAAAATGCGCGTAACAGATACAAGTCTGTATTTTTTCACTACACGATAAAGGAGGACTTTTTTTGCGATAGATAAGCAAAGTTTCTCCCTTCGTATTTGTCAAGGCTTCAAATTTAGCCAGATTTTTATTTTCTATATATGAAAAATCCGTATTAAGGGGTGAAAATAGAAAGGCTATAAACAAAACAAACAATATCAATGCCGCAAACGGTAATATCAATGCTGCGAGTATGACGATCTTGATGACTTTCCACAATATTTTTAATATCTTTACTGCTTGCATTAAGATTTACCTCCTCTCTATTTTAAAATTTACTGCGGTATTTATAAACCGCACCGCCGACCTTAGCGGCTTTAAAATTTCATCGCGCGGGCTTGCCTCTAAGGCCGTAATACGGATAATCCATCGCCGCAGCGGCAGCCTCTCGCGCAGAGGCGCCTGCGAATTTCTCGATCACGCAAAGACCAAGCTCGATAGAGCTGCTCACGCCGCCTGCGGTGATGATCTCGCCTCCTTCTGGCAGGCTTTCGCGTACGAGTCGCTCGTGCACCACATCCGCGCAGTAAGGCGCCAGCAGATCGTAGCAAAACGGGTGCGTGGTAGCGCGCTTTCCGCGCAAAAACCCCGCCGCGCCCAGAAGCAGCGAACCGGTGCAAACGCTAAACTTATACTTCGCATCGCGGGCGGTCGCGAGCCACGAGATGAAGCCCGCATCGTCCCTCAGGCGGCGCGTCGCCATACCGCCGGGCACAAAAACCGCATCAAAGCCGCCTAGATCCGTCGTGATCTCGCCCCCATCGATCGTAAGGCCGCCGCTGTCCGAAACCTGCTGCTCGCGCGAGCAAAACCTCATCTCAAGCTGCGGACGGACGGCTTTGAGCCTTAGCATACAATCGTAAAATCCCACGAAATCGAGGTGCGTCTGTCCGCTAAACATCACAAGCGCTAGATTTTTCATGATCCGTCCTTTAAATTTATCGCTCGCCTATGAGCTTTCGGTTTGCCGCTGCTGCAATTCTCGGCGCCGCAAGTCGTAAAATACGCGGCAGCTAAAATTTATACCACAGGCTACCCAAAAAAAACCCGCTCAAATAAATTTTAAATTTTACACGCATTAAAAACTTACAGAATTTTACCGCCCGCGAATGAAATTTCAGAAGCGGTTTAAATTTTGCGTGCCTTTTATTCCGCTTTATTCAGACTTGCAAAAGCCCGCAAGCCCGCATAGTGCAGCCTTTTTGAAGCATTCTCAAATTCTAAATTCCAAATCCCCTCGTCGTATTTCCATTCAAACGGCGTTTTGTAATTCGTCCAAATTTCATACGCGCGTTCGTTTAGCCGCTCAATCAACGCAGAAATCCCTAAATCGCCGCCCGCTATCTCCATCATCAAATGCCAGTTATCCAAATCGGCGGGGTCTTCGGTGTGGATGGATTTTTCGCGCGGCAGATAATACACAAAATCGCCCGTATCAAAGGGAAAGAGAGTATGACACAGCGCAATGCCGTAAATTTTTTGAGCGAATACGGTCGGAAGCTGCTCGTCCGAATAGCCAAAAGTCGAAACGTATAAAAAGCTGCGCAAAATGCTCGCTAAATTTCTGCAAACGGGCGCAAAGGCGTATCTGCATGCCTGCTGCGTTAAGGCACCGTTTCGAATAAAACTTATGGCGCTATCGATCTCTTTTCTTCTTGCTTGCACGTATTTTATCTTTTTAAATCGCCAAGCTTGCATCAGCTGCAAAGAGCTATCGATAGCTCGCAAATGCTTGTCTCTTTTTTCATCCGCCGCGCCGCTTAGCTCCGCGATCCTCGCAACGGCCTGCCTCCAAAACGGAATCAGGGTTTTTACCCATCCTAAGTAGCTAAGATAAAGCGCGTTCGGCTCCTCTTTTTCAAAAGCCGCTCTCATCTGCGTAAGTTTTATCATCGCAGCCCTTTTGTATCTAAATTTTATCCCGCTCGCTACTCTTCGTCCTGCGTCTTCTCGCCCGCCATGCAGCTTTGGAATATAAATTTATGCTCCTGCGGCAGCGCTTCGTAAATTTTACCGGCAAGCTCGCGGATCTCCCAAAGTGCCGCCTTACTAGAACGCAGAGCGAGGAAGTTTTGCAAGCTACGCGCGTTTATGCTCCAGCTAAGCTCACTCTTGTAGCACTCGGGCAGGCAGTATTTGGCAATATCAAGGCTGATTGGGCTTTGTAAGATTACGCGTAGATTTTCAAGAGCCGCGATACTTGCATTATCGACCGTTTCGTTGCCGGTAAGCACGATGTATCGCGCGGCGTTTTCGAAATCCCCTTGCGCGAAACTACCCTCGCCGCGCAATTCTTTGAGAGTGTAGCGCGTGGATTTTACGCTAAGGCTTGCTAGGCGGTGGCGCGCCAGCTCCTGAAGCAGCGCGCGCGAGATGCCGCTGATGTAGAAGTTGTAGTAGAGGTGTTCGAGCGTGCTTGAGTGCTTGAGCTGGTTGCCGACGCGGTCAATGAGCGCTAGGTCTTTGGCGCCGCCGCAATCGCCGCGCTCAAAGCTCTGCCAGCAGGTGCGGATCGCATTTGAGCAGACCCAAAGCGGAGTGAAATTTAGGAGTTTGACTTGCATGATTATCCTTTGAAATTTTAAGCGCATTTTAACGCTATCGCACTTTTAAACCGATAAAATTTCGCAAAACGATGCTTTTAATAAACGAAGCTTGCGCCTAAGCTTTGCGAGCAGAAATGCTTCATTTTATCTTTTTTCGCTGCCGCCGCGAGAGATTAAAATTTCATTCAGCTTGTAGCGTGTGTGTGAATATTTGCTAGGCTCACCACGCCCCAAAGCCACGATGATCGCAGGACGAAATTTCGCCTCTAAAGCGCAGAATTTTTCCAAAGCTGCGGCGTCAAAACCAGTCATTATACACGAGCGCACGTCAAAGCCCTCGGCGATATTAGCGATATTTGCCACTAAGATATAAAGCTGCTTGGTCGCGTAGTTCATCAGCGCTTCGTCGTCTAAGCCCGCAAATTTCGCGCGGAAATAATTCATCGCAGCTTCATATTTTTGCGGAGTATTTGCGCGGCGGCGGACGGTGCGCTCTAAATACGCTTCGCCCACGCGCAGATCGTTACGCGCGATTAAAATCACGGCGTGCGAGCACTCGGCTACTTGTGGCTGGCTGTTGCAGGCTACAGAAAGCTCTTTTAGCTCACAAGGATCCGAGATTATCATCATCCTCCACGGCTCCAATCCGCATGAGCTGGGACTTAAGTGCGCAAGATCAAGTATCTCGCGCACGAGCTCGCTATTTAGCTTGTCGCTGCAAAATTTACGGCAGCTGTGGCGAGAGAGCATCACTTCTTTTATCGATTTCATTTTATCTCCTTTAAAATTCGCGGCATTATAGCGGGTTTGCCTAAATTCCACCCGGTTAGCTTGGCGAGTTAAGCTAGATTTTGCTAATATTGCCCTTTTAAATTCCGCCACAAGGCATAATATGAATGATAAATTTAGCAAAATCGGCTTCATCCTCGCAGTCGCAGGCAGCGCCGTGGGGCTCGGTAATGCGTGGAAATTCCCCACTTTAGTAGGCACCAACGGCGGCAGCGCATTTATCTTGCTATATCTTTTGCTGACGCTTTTGGTTAGCTTCGTGATTTTTTTAGCCGAGATCGTCATCGGCAGGCTAAGCGAAAGTGATCCGGTGCGCGCATTTGAAAAGCTCGCACCCTCATACAAAGGCGTATGGAAATACGCGGGATTTTTTATGATTAGTGCGCTTTTGATCTATGCTTTTTACAGCGTCGTAATGGGCTGGATCCTAAAATACGTGGTCTCAAGCGCTTTGTATCTGCCAAAAAGCATAGATGAAAGCGGCGCAGCGTTTAATGCACTTTTAGGCAGCGATTTTTCAAGCGTGGCGGTGTGCTTCACCGTAGCGTCGGCGTTTTGCTTTTTCATCGTATCTAAGGGCGTTAAAAGCGGCATCGAGCGGCTTAATGTCTGGATGATGCCCGCTCTATTTATTTTGCTGGTTTTAATGCTAATGTACGCCGCGAGTTTCGATGGATTCGGACGTAGCGCGAAATTCTTGCTAGTACCTGATTTTTCCAAGCTTAATAAGGATAGCGTTCTTTCGGCGCTAGGACTTGCGTTTTTTACACTCTCACTTGGCGTTACTACGATTATGACCTATGCTGCAAGCCTGCCTGCGCGCACTAATATCCTAACCTCAAGCATAAATATCGTCTGCATTAATGTCCTAATCGGCGTGATGATGGGGCTTATCGTCTTTACTTTCATCTTTGAATTCGGTGGCGATCCCAAAGCGCAAGGTCCGGGACTAGTGTTTGTCTCGCTGGTGGTGCTTTTTTCAAAGCTTGGTGCGATCGGAAACATCCTAGCCTTTTTATTTTTTACCTCGCTGTTATTCGCGGCGATTACTTCTGCAATTTCGATGCTGGAGCCTGCGATTTATTATCTCGTAAACTCCCGCAAGCTAAGCCGAAAGCGCGCTTCACTTTTAGTTTTTGCCGTGACGTATGTTTTAGGGATATGCTGCATTTCGGGTTATTACAGAGGCACGAGCGAATACTTTAGCCTAGGTGGCAAGAGCTTTTTTGACGTGCTTGATTACCTAACCTCAAATATCTTAATGCCTCTTAGCGGCATAATTGTGGCGATTTTCGTCGGCTTCGTGATCAAAAAACGAGCCGTCGAAATTCTACTGCGCCCATATATGGGACGAATGGGCTTTAAGCTGTGGTATTTCGTGCTGCTGCGCTTCGTGGCGCCAGTCGCGATCGTAGTGATCGCGCTCAATCAGCTAAAAATTTTAAATTTTTAAAATTTGCAAAGCGGATGGATAGCATGGAAGTTAAAATTTGGCGCTAAAGCAGTCCAAAAGCGACGGGCAAAATTTCATAGCAAACTTGCGGCGATCCGTGAGCGGCCATGGCGGCTGTCAAAAATCGCGCTTGGAATTTTACGTCTAGATAGGAGCATGCGGCGACCGCAATCAGCCTTCGGCGTGACCGCGCTAACCTGCGCGGCAACCTGCGCAAGACCGCGGCAAAGACGCCGTAGCGCAGCCGTGTCTGATTGCGCTACGGAATTTTAAAATTTCGCGGCTTTAAAATTTAAAAATCATCGGAGCGAAAATGAACGATAAATTTAGCAAAATCGGCTTCATACTTGCCGTCGCAGGTGGGGCGGTGGGGCTTGGCAACGCATGGAAATTCCCCACCCTCGTGGGTCAAAACGGCGGCAGCGCCTTTGTGCTTTTATACCTCGCGCTCACGTTGGGAGTGGGCTTTAGCATATTCTTAGCCGAGATGGCGCTAGGCAGGCTGAGCGGGAGGGATCTACCGAGCGCGTACGAGACGCTAGCGCCGCGCGGCGGACGCAAATGGCGCGCGGGAGGCGTTTTCATCGCGGGCGGCATGCTGGTGCTGTCGTTTTACCTCGTCATCCTCGGCTGGGTGATCCGCTATATATTTTTGGGCTTTTCCCCGCTGCCCGCAACCGCCGAGGAAGCGGGCGCCGTCTTTGACGATCTCATCTCGCATTCGCTAGCCACGAGCCTCGGCTTTTACGCGCTTGCGCTCGTGCTGACGCTCTCCGTCGTCGCGCGCGGCATCAAAAGCGGTATCGAGCGGCTAAACGTCGTGATGATGCCGCTTCTTTTCGTGCTGCTGCTCGCGATGCTTGCGTATGCGTGCACGATGCAGGGCTTCGGCGCGGCGGCGAAATTTCTTTTCTACCCCGATTTCGGCAAAATCACCGTTAGCTCCGTCCTATCCGCGCTCGGGCTCGCTCTCTTTACCCTGTGCGTGGGCGTCGGCTGTATCGCGGCATACGCGGCGTCGCTTAGCGAAGGGGTGCGGCTCGTGCGAAGCTCGGTAAACATCGTATTTATCAATATCGCGATCGGGCTGATGATGGGGCTAATCGTCTTTACCTTCATCTTCGAATTCCATGCCGATCCCGCGCAGGGTGCGGGGCTGGTCTTCGTATCGCTCACTACGATGTTTGCAAAAATGGGGCTAGCGGGGCAGGTGCTTGAAGTCGCGTTTTTCGTCTCGCTCTTTTTCGCGGGAATCACGAGCGCAGTTTCGATGATAGAGCCCTTCGTCTTCTATCTCATCGGCAGATTTAAAATTTCGCGCCTGCGCGCAGTCTGCATCTCGGGGTGCGTCATAGCGGTGCTAGGCGCATGCTCGCTACTATCGATGCACGCGGATTATGCGAGCAGGTTTAGGCTTTTCGGCGCAAGCTTTTTTGACTGCCTGGACTTCGTAAGCTCAAACGTCATGTTGCCCCTAGGCGCGCTAACCTCGGCGATCTTCGTGGGCTTTGTGATGGATGCGCAGCGCCTGCGCGGGCTTTTTGGCGCCGACATGGGCGAGCTTGGATTTAAAATTTGGTACTTTTCGCTGCGCTTCGTAGCGCCCGTCGCGATCGTGATCATAATGGCAAATCTGCTGTTTTTCGGCGGAAAGTAGGAAGCGATTCGGTTAAATTTAAAGCGGCATGGGTTTAAATTTAACCCTCTTTGCGTGAGCTAAATTTAAACGTTAACACCGCAACCCGCTAGGCTCGTATTTTAACTAGCGTTTTGCTAAAGGAGTAAATTTTGAAAGCTCTTAAATTTATAGCCAAAGCCCTAATCGCGGCGCTCGGCGTTTGTGTGATCGTCGGCGCGCTTAATTACAGCGGGTTTAGCTTCGGCGATCTAAAATGGCTTAGCAAAGATGAGATGGTGCAAAATTTCGTACAGGACGAATTGGAAAATTATTATTATAAAGGGAAGTCCAAATACAATAAACTTTACACCATAGATACCAACTTAACATTTCACGAAGCTATTTCTAAAATCAACGGAATCTTTGAAAATCATTCAAATGACAAGGACTTTAATTCAATACATGATCTAAATTCTTCACTCCCTTTTAGAGATATTACAGACGAAATGGTATCGGATGAAAAAATCCCATGGACTTTTTCAGATTTTATCTACCACCATACTGTCAATAATGTCGATGCGGGAGATAATTACACGTATAGACCATTTGAAGGTAATAGAAAAATAGACTATAAAAAAGAAAAAGGTAGAGTGATTATTCTTGATCAACATTACTTATCAAATATTTATTTATCAGATACTTTCACCATAAAAGAATGTCGTAAAGAAACATCGTTTATTGATAGAATACTGGGCGAAAGCCAATTTTGTATGAAATTTATAGCGATAAAACGTATCCCCAATGAGTATGAGCCGAGCAAGCGGTATCGTGACGATCCAAATTTTATATTCAATAGCACGAAACGGAATTTTGATATATTTTTAAAAAATATAGATTCTGAAGAAAGCTGCCTCGGTATTATTGATTGCTATGAGGCTAGATTAGACAACCACGGAAGCAGATATATAGGATTTATGAAGCTTTTTGAGCTTATGAAATGATATGATGTTGGCAGTATTATATTAATTTGAAGTAACGATATCAAGCGCCCTAGCTCCGTGCGTAGCAAAACATAAAATTCCTCGTAAAATTTTACGCTTGACATCTTACGAATAGATTTTACCGAAGTAAAATTTTATCGGACGGCGCCGCACCTCGTGCTGCGAGCGCAAAACGTTTAGCAAATATCGCGATAAATTTAAACTTATCATAGTGGAACTTGAAAGAAAAGACGCGACGCCTTCAAAGCGCGTACGAAGCTACGTGGCAATATTTGCGACAAGCGGTATAAACCATGCCGCTAAATTTGGAGCGAAATTTTAAATAAGGCTAAATTTAATAAAATTTAACCGTTCATTATCGATAGCAGCTCGGTGTTGTCTTTGGTTTTTAGCATCTTGGCGTATAAAAATTTCAGCGCCTCGACATCGTCCATCGTCGAGATCGCCGAGCGCAACGCCCAGATTTTTTGCAGATTTTCGCTGCCTTGCAAAAGCTCCTCTTTGCGCGTACCCGACTTGGTAATGTTGATCGCGGGGTAAATTCTGCGGTCCGAGATATTACGATCGAGGATGATCTCGCTGTTGCCCGTGCCTTTGAACTCCTCGAAGATCACGTCATCCATTCGTGAGCCGGTCTCGATGAGCGCGGTAGCGACGATGGTAAGCGAGCCGCCGTTTTCGATATTTCGCGCCGCACCGAAGAAGCGCTTCGGCTTATGCAGGGCGTTTGCGTCCACGCCGCCGCTTAGGACTTTGCCGCTACTAGGCGTGACGGTGTTGTAGGCGCGCGCAAGGCGGGTGATGCTATCAAGCAGGATGACGACGTCCTTGCCGTTTTCGACGGCGCGTTTTGCCTTTTCGATGACGAGCTCGGCGACGCGAACGTGGTTGAACGCAGGCTGATCGAAAGTCGAGCTAAACACTTCGCCGCGCACGCTGCGCTCCATGTCGGTTACCTCCTCTGGGCGCTCGTCGACTAGCAGCACTAAAAGCTCGACCTCGGGGTGGTTGCGCGTAATGCCGTTGGCAAGCTCCTTCATAAGCTCCGTTTTACCGCTACGCGGAGGCGCCGTGATGAGCCCGCGCTGCCCCTTGCCGATCGGGGTGAAAAGATCTAGTACGCGACCGGTAAGGCGCATCGGGTCATATTCAAGCTTGAGCTTTTCGGTCGGGAAAAGCGGCGTGAGATTGTCAAATAGCGGGCGCTCTCTGGCCTCTTGGATGGATTTGTAATTGATCGCCTCGATCTTTAAAAGCGCATAGTACTTCTCCTGATCCTTCGGCTCGCGCACCTGGCCCGTGACGATGTCGCCGACGCGCAGGGCAAATTTGCGGATCTGGCTTAGGCTCACGTAGGCATCGTTAGCGCTGTCGCTTAAATTTGAATCTATGCCGCGCAAAAAGCCGTAGCCCTCGGCGGTAACCTCCAAAATCCCCGTAAAAAGTATGAAGCCGCCCTGCTTCGTCTGCATACGTAAAATTTCAAAAACGAGCGCTTGGCGGCGGAATTCGCGCGGGTTCTCGACGCCTAGCTCGTCTGCTATGGCGATGAGATTTTCAAGATCCATCGAGCGGAGCTCCTCGATCTGGTAGCCCTCGACGGGAACGTGCGTTTTAGCGTAAGTTTTTCTGCCGTTTTGATTAGAATTTGAAACGGCGGTCTGAGCGGAATTTTGATTTGTATTTTCCATTTGTCCTCTTAGAGTGTGAAGTTATTAAATTTGGTTTTAAAAAAGTCGTGAAATTTAAAATTTAGTTTTCTTTATAAGCACCGAACCTTAAAATTTTTTGTTGTCTTCTGCTGATGAGCTCGTCTATGCTAAGATCGTCTAGCTTATGCAGCTCGGTTAAAACGTAGTTTCCAAGCGCTTTTATCGCGCCGTCTTTATCTCTGTGGGCGCCCGTTTTAGGTTCTTTGATCACGTCGTCGATCAAGCCCAGCTCTTTTAGCTCCTCAGCGGTGATCTTTAGCGCCTTTGTAGCGGCCTCGCTCTTGCTTGGATCGTTCCACAAAATCGCAGCACAGCCCTCTGGAGAGATAACCGAAAAAATTGAGTTTTGAAGCATCGCTAGCCGATCAGCCACGCCGATAGCCAAAGCTCCGCCGCTGCCGCCCTCGCCTATAACTACGGCAATCGTAGGGGTTTTAATATCGCTAAACTCATACAGATTTCGCGCAATAGCCTCGCTCTGACCGCGCTCCTCGGCGCCAAGCCCCGGATATGCACCCGGAGTGTCGATCAAAAACAAAATAGGAAGGTTAAATTTCTCTGCAAGTTTTGCTACGCGCAGAGCCTTGCGATAGCCCTCCGGATGGGGCATGCCGAAATTTCGCTTCAGCTTGTTTTTAGTACCGCGACCCTTCTGCTCGGCGATCACGGCGATTTTGCGGTTGCCCATAATGCCCAGATAGCACACGATCGAAGGATCGTCTCTAAAGGCGCGGTCGCCATGAAGCTCCCTAGCGTCTTGCAAAAGCGCACGAATATAATCGATCGCGTAAGGGCGATCCGGGTGGCGCGCAAGCTGAAGTCTTTGGTATTCGTTTAAATTCTTATAAACTTTGGAAATTTCTTTTTCGAGGTTCTTATTTAAAATTTCGACCGCCTCCTCATCGCCGCGAATTTTTGCAGCGGTGATGTCCTCGTCGATCTGCTTTATAGACTTTTCAAAGTCCAAATAACTCGCCATTAATCTACTCTTTTGAAAATAAGCGACGCGTTTGTGCCGCCGAAACCGAAATTATTGCTCATAACGCAATCGAGTTTGGCTTTTCTAGCGACGTTTGGCACGTAATCCAAATCGCAATCGGGATCTTTTGAAATTTGATTTATCGTAGGCGGTATGATGCCGTTTTGCATCGCTAAAAGGCTGATCGCAGCCTCTACAGCTCCAGCAGCACCCAGGCAGTGTCCTAACTGACCCTTAGTGGAGCTGACCGCAGGCACCTTGCCCTCACCGAAAAGCTCTTTTAACGCCGCGGTTTCGTTTTTATCGTTTATCGCAGTGGACGTTCCGTGAGCGTTGATATAATCAATCTTCGGGCATCCCGCCATCTCGTAGGCCTTTTTCATCGCGCGGATCGGGCCGTCTAGGCTAGGCGAAGTGATATGATAGGCATCGCCGCTAGCGCCGAACCCTACGAGCTCGCCGTAAATTTTAGCGCCGCGCGCTTTTGCGTCCTGTAGCTCTTCTAAAACCAAAGCCGCCGCGCCTTCGCCCATTACAAAGCCATTTCGCTCCGCATCAAACGGACGTGAAGCGTGCGCAGGATCGTCGTTTCTAGCGCAAAGCGCCTTCATCGCAGCAAATCCGCCGATACCTACGGGACAAACCGCAGCCTCGGCTCCCACTGCAAGCATCTTTTTCGCTTCACCGATCATGATAACTCTTGCAGCGTCCATAATCGCATGCGCAGAAGCCGCACAAGCCGTAACGCTGGATAAATTCGGACCTTTTAATTTATAATATATCGAAACAAAGCCGCCGAGCATATTTACTAACGCAGAGGGGATAAAAAACGGAGAAATTCGCCTAGGGCCACGCTGCAAGCAGGTATTGGCATTTATCTCGATATTCGGCAAACCGCCGATACCGCTAGCCGAGCTAACGCCGAATTCGTCGCTATCGAAACCGCTAAATTTAGCGTCCTCTATAGCTTCGCCCGCGGCTTTAAGCCCCAGCTGGACAAATCTATCCATCTTTTTTATCTCTTTTCCATCCTCGATTATGCTCGAAGGATCGAAACCTTTTACTTCAGCTGCAATTTGAACCGGAAATTCGCTAGCGTCAAAGAGCGAAATTTTATCAACCCCGGTTTTTCCGTTACAGATATTTTCAAAACTGCTCTGTTTGTCAAGCCCGAGAGAGGTTATCATCCCGATGCCCGTTACTACGACTCGTTTCAAAACCGCTTCCTTAAAATTTTATTTCTTAGGCAAATTTTCTATATAATCTACTACGTCTTTAATGCTTACTAATTTTTCGGACTCGCTATCAGGGATCTCGATACCGAATTTCTCCTCTAAAGCCATTACTAGCTCAACTACATCAAGAGAGTCCGCGCCCAAATCCTCGATAATTTTAGAGTCAAGTTTAACCTGATCCGGGCTAACGCTTAGTTGTTCTACAACTACGTCTCTTACATCTTCAAATACTGCCATTTTAGCACTCCTTTAAAAAAATACCGCGTAATTCTATAATATTTAACCTTAAATTCCGCTATTTAACGCTACATATAGAGTCCGCCGTTGATTTTAAGCGTCTCGCCCGTAATGTAGCCCGCGCCGTCGCTGAGTAAAAACGCAACTCCTTCGGCGACGTCGCTCGTGTTTCCGAGGCGCTTAAGCGGGATGCTTGCTTCGTAGCTTGCTTTTACGTCGTCGCTTAACGCGTCCGTCATATCGGTGGCGATGAAGCCTGGAGTTATGCAATTAAAGCGGATGCCGCGCGCGGCGCCCTCTTTTGCGAAACTCTTGCTCATCGCGATCATTCCGCCCTTGCTCGCGCTGTAATTGACCTGCCCGGCGTTTCCCATTTCGCCGACGATCGAGGCGATGTTTACGACCGCGCCGAAGCGCTTTTTGCTCATCAGCTTTAGAGCTTCGCGGCAGCCGATAAAGGCGCTGCTTAAATTTGCTTCGATCACGCCCATGAAGTCTTCCAGCTTCATCCTAAGCGCGAGCTTGTCGTTAGTGACGCCCGCGTTATTTACGAGATAGCTTAGCTCGCCGTCGCTTTGCGCGATCAAGCTTAGCGCCTCGCTAAATTCCGCCTCGTTCGTCGCGTCAAATTTTATCACGGCGCCCTCTCCGCCGTTTGCGCGGATCTCCTCTAGCAGCGCGTCGGCAGGCTCTGGTGCAGAGCGATAATTGATCCACACCTTAAGTCCGTAAGAGGCCAAAGTCCTTGCGATCTGTGCGCCGATACCGCGGCTCGCGCCCGTGATTAAAACGTTTTTCCCGCTAAATTTCATATTTGTCCTTTTATTAAAATTTTAATTTCTAGCGTAAATTTATCCAAATTTACCTAAATTTTAGCCGTTTAAATTTAGCTATAACCTGCGCCGTTGAAATTTCAGAATAGCGCCTCGTCCATCTCCGCAGGCTTCGGCAGCCCCATTAGCTTTAGCACGGTCGCTGCGACGTTGCTAAGTCCAAGTCCGCTCTTTAGCTCGCGCACGCCGCGTCCTAGCACGAAACAAAATACGTCAAAGGTCGTGTGGTTGGTTAAAATTTCGCCGTCCGCGTCTCGCATCGCCTCGCAGTTGCCGTGGTCGCTAATCTGCACATAGGCGTAATCATGCGCCCTCGCCGCGCTTAAAATTTTACCGATGCACTCATCCACCGCCTCGACCGCCTTTATCGCGGCGTCGTAGTTGCCCGTATGGCCGACCATATCGCCGTTTGCGAAATTTACGACGATGAAATCGATCCCCGCTTCGATGCCGCGGATCACCGCGTCGCACACCGCAGGCGCGCTCATCTGCGGCTGCTCGTCGTAGGTTTTTACTTTTGGGCTCGGGATTAGCACGCGAGTTTCGTTTGGCAGCGGCTCCTCGACGCCGCCGTTAAAGAAAAACGTCACGTGTGCGTATTTTTCGGTCTCGGCGGTGTGAAGCTGCGTAAGACCGGCTTCCGCGATCACTTCGCAAAGCGTGTTTTTTAGCACGGGCTTCTCAAATAGCAGAGGAAATTTAAAGCTCGCGTCGTATTCGCTCATCGTGATTAAATTTTGTACGACGAACTTCCGCTTGAATTCACTAAAGCTCTCATCACCCAAAGCCGCGCAAAGCTCTCTAGCGCGATCGTTTCTAAAATTTATAAAAATCACTCCGTCATCCGCGCCGATACCGCTAAAGCCGTTAAAGCTCGCAGGCTCGATAAACTCGTCGCTCACGCCGCACTCGTAGCTTTGCAGTATGTACCCGCTAGGCGAAATTTTAAGTGGCGCCGCTTCGCCTATAAGCACGTCGTAAGCGCGCCTTACGCGATCAAAGCGCTTGTCGCGATCCATCGCGTAAAAGCGCCCGCACACGCTCGCAACTTTAAATTTAGCCTCCAAATGCTTTAAAAATTCCGCTCCGCTGCTCGGCGAAACGTCGCGCCCATCGGTGATAGCGTGCGCCCATGTCTCGCAACCCGCATTCTGCGCTATCTCGCAGATCGCGTCGAAATGGCGTAGATGCGAATGCACGCCGCCGTCGCTGTAAAGCCCTATGACGTGCACCCTGCGGCACTTTGAAAGCAGGCTTTGCAGCGCTTCGTTTTTCTCAAGCAAGCCCTCATCGATCGCGCGATCGATTTTGACTAGGTTTTGATATAAAATTCTACCACTTCCGATCGTCATGTGCCCCACTTCGCTGTTTCCCATCTGCCCCTGCGGCAAACCCACGGCAAGCCCAGAGGTATGCAGCAGCGTATTGGGCACGTTTTTAAAAAGATAATCGTAGGCGGGCTTTTTCGCGTTTGCAAACGCGTTAAATTTATCGCTAGCGTTAAAGCCGATGCCGTCGGTGATAAGTAAAATCGTCTTTTGCCCCATTTTGGCTCCTAAATTTCGTCTAAATTTCGCCGCACAGGTCTTTTGAAGCAGGTTCTGCGGCGCTGTTTTTACGAGCGGCATTATACTTTTTTTTGGCAAATGCGGCAAAATTTCATCCGCCCTAAAAGCTAAATTTTACCTCTTTTATACTAAAATGCGCGTTTTCATATAAAATTTCATAAAATTTAAAAGGCAAACTTTGTTTTATTATCTTTACCATCTTACGAATATAAATTTTTTCCAATACATCACCGCGCGCGCAGGAATCGCGTTTTTTATCGCTTTTTGTTTTTCGGTCTGGGCTATGCCGCGGTTTATCCGCTGGGCGCAAGCCAGACACGCCGCGCAGCCCATCTACGAGCTCGCGCCGCAAAACCATCAGAAAAAGAGCAAAACCCCGACGATGGGTGGGCTTGTTTTCGTTACCGCCGCGGTGTTCGCAAGCCTGCTGTGCGCCAAGCTAAACAACGTCTTCGTGCTATGCGGGCTGCTTTGCTTGGTAGGTTTCGGCTACATAGGCTTTAAGGACGACATCTCTAAAATTTTAGGCCGCCAAAACCACGCAGGCCTTAGCGCGCGGGCTAAATTTGCACTGCAAAATTTCTTGGCCTTTCTGATCGGGGCGACGCTTTATGCTTTTAGC
Source organism: uncultured Campylobacter sp. (assembly GCF_905373215.1). GTDB lineage: Bacteria > Campylobacterota > Campylobacteria > Campylobacterales > Campylobacteraceae > Campylobacter_B. The sequence continues at coordinate 8,935 of NZ_CAJPRT010000005.1, read as the reverse complement.
GATCTGGGCGGGGAATTTTTCGTGCCGTTTTTTAAGTACCCTCTGCTAAATTTATGGATCTTCGCGCCGCTGTTTTGGACGATCGTGATAAGCGCTAGCTCAAACGCGGTAAATTTAACCGACGGCCTGGACGGATTAGCAACCATTCCGTCGGTATTTTCGCTCTGCAGCTTGGGCGTGTTCGCCTATCTCTGCGGGCATGCGATCTACTCGCAGTATCTCTTGCTACCGCGCGTCGCAGGCGCAGGCGAGGTCTGCATCATCGTCTCGGCACTCATCGGCGCGCTGCTTGGGTTTTTGTGGTTTAACTGCTACCCCGCCGAAGTCTTTATGGGCGATAGCGGCAGCCTCAGCGTAGGCGCGTTTTTAGGATACTGCGCGGTCATCACGAAGAATGAAATTTTACTCATAATGATCGGCTTCGTCTTCGTCATCGAAACGCTCAGCGTGATCTTGCAAGTAGGCAGCTTTAAAATTTTCAAGCGCAGAATTTTCTTGATGGCGCCGATACATCACCATTTCGAGCTTAAAGGCTGGGTCGAAAACAAAATCATTATCCGCTTTTGGATCATCGCGCTGATCGCAAATATCATAGCGCTGACATCGCTGAAACTGAGATAAAATGCGAGCGCAGATCAAGCCCGACTTCGAAACGGCGCGCGAAAGATACGGCGAAATTTTAAAGCAAATTTTAGCCTACACGGCTTACTGCGACGATAACGGCGATCCTGACGGCGCAAAATACCGCGAGCTAGAGGCGACGCTACACGAAATCACGGGCAAAGATATGAGTAAATTTGATCTTTGGGAGTGGTGGGAAGCGGACGGCGCGGAAAATTTGGCTTTCGATATCGCACTACCGGAGCCGCAATTGGTATCGGATATCACAAAGGACGAACTGCGCGAGATCGTGGAGCGGATGAGCACTTTTGAGCCGTGCGAGACGGGAGATGCTTTTTTAGACGCTTTTTACTACCGTCCTAATTTTGCCGCAGACGGTGGATATTTTACCGAGTTTTTAAAGTTAAATTTTAAGGATACTTACGATCCGCGGCTTTTTGAAAGATGCGAGAGAAGCGGAGAAATAAGCGAGCTTAGCGCGGATGAGATAACTCAAATTTTATGGGGCAAAAGGGGAGAAAAATGAAAAAATCGCTATTTGGCTACGGACTTACGACGCGCGCGATCGCCGAGTGCTGCCACAAAGACGGCTCCTGGGAGATCTACGACGATAAATTTGAAATTTCTTCGGGCGCGCCGAAGCTGGATGAGTTCGGCAACGCGCTTTTAAACCCGAGTGATTTCAATCCCGCCGCAAGCGAGCTTGAAATCCCAAGCCCAGGCTTCCCGCCGCATCACGAGCTGGTGCGAAAGGCGCAAAATTTAATCAGCGAATATGATTATTTTGACGATTACGAAGGCCTTAAAATTTGGATCAGCGGCACGAACGGCAAGACCACGACGACGAAGATGATACAGCACCTGCTCGAGCGATACGGATCGCAAATGGGCGGTAATGTGGGCGTCCCGCTTGCAAAGCTTGATAAAAGCGCCAAAATTTGGGTGCTGGAGACGAGCTCGTTTACGCTGCACTACACCAAGCATGCGCGCCCCGATATCTACGTGCTACTTGCGATCACGCCCGATCATCTCAGCTGGCACGGCGATTTCGCGGAGTATGAGCGCGCCAAACTCTCGCCGCTGTTAGCGATGCGCGAAGGCTCCGTGGCGCTGATCCCGCGCGCCTACGAAAGCTCCGCTGCCGCGCAAAACAGCCTAGCTCGCGTAATCTGCTATGATGACGAAGCGGATCTGGCGCAAAAATTCGGCATCGATTTAGGCGAGATAAAATTCCGCACGCCATTTTTGATCGACGCGCTTTTGGCGCTGTGCGTGGAGAAAATTTTATTCGACAGATGCGACGTCGCGCGACTAAACGACTTCGTGATCGAGGGCAATAAACTCGAGGAATTTACCGACGCGCGCGGCAGGCTCTGGGTCAATGACACGAAGGCGACCAACATCGATGCGTGCGCGCAGGCGCTGAAGCGATACGCGGGGCGCAAAATACATCTGATCCTAGGCGGTGACGATAAAGGCGTGGATCTGCACCCGCTTTTTGCGGAGTTTAAAAAATACGATCTGCAAATTTACGCGATCGGCTCAAATACCGATAAAATCGTGCGTTTGTGCGACGAATACGAACTTTCTTGCGTGCGCTGCGAAATTTTACAAACGGCGGTGAGCGAAATTTCGAAGCGCTACCGAGACGTAGGCTTTGAACAAAGCGGCGCAAGCGAATTAGAAGTACAAAATTCAAGCACGGATAGCAGGTGTGACGGCGACAGCAAGGCAAAAGAAAGCGCAAAGATCGGCGAAAATACGCTGCAAAAAGGCGGCGGCTCATCTGCTGCAAGCGACAATGCCTCTTCGCCGAAACGCCGCACAAACGACGGCGAAGAAAAAGAGATCGCGCTGTTAAGCCCCGCGTGTGCGAGCTTGGATCAGTTTAAAAGCTATGCACAGCGCGGTGAGGAATTTAAAAAGTGCGTCGCGGCGCTCGCGGATTGAGTGGGCTCATTAAATACGCCGCAATGCCCATGGGTCAAAAGAAATTTATTAAAATCGGCCCCGAGCGGGCGCCTATCCAAATAGACCCGCTACGCCGATATGAGCAGGCGCGGAGCCGCAGCGTGCCGCGCTAAATTTTAACCGAACAAGACGGCGAATTTATTTCCTAGAGCGATCGCTTGTCTCGTCAACGCAAAGGCCTACCGCTAGATCTCGGTTTAAATTCCGAGCGAGCGACCGGCCGTTTTGCCGCACGGCGCGTAAAAATACGGCAAAATCGCAAATTTTAACCGAGATTTAAGTATTGCATGGCTAAAATTACTTTTTCTTTTTGGTGGTTGGATAGCTCAGTCGGTAGAGCAGCAGACTGAAAATCTGCGTGTCGGCAGTTCGATTCTGCCTCTAACCACCACCCCATAACCCCATATATCTTCAATGAACCCACGCTTAGACAAAAAGCAATCGCGAATTAAATATCTTTTAACACAACAATGCTAAAATAACAAAATTTTACGAAAGGCAAAAGCGGTAAAAGCATGCTAATTCTTGGTGAAAAATACAAATTTACCGACGCGGAGCTAGGAAGGCTTAATAAAAAATTCGATAAGGTCGACATCGTAAAATACGCCGCTCGCCCCTTTGCAGAGGTCCAGCTACAGATCGAAAACCTACTTAAAAATCACAATTATAAATTTCTGATCATAAACACCAAAGAATTTATCGATCCTAAAATGATAAAATTCCTCACGCTTTTGCAGTTTCGCTTCAATCACAAGCGGCTCAAAATTCTAACTATCGAAAAATTTTTAGAAAAATTCTTTCATAAATGCTATATTCCCGACGACGATAGGGATTTGGAATTTTTAAGCAACATTAGGCCGTATAACGACTTCGAGTACGCTACGAAGCGCGTCATAGACTACATAGGCGGAGCGATCCTGTACGTTATATTTTTTGCGATCAAATTTCACGTAAAAAAGAAGATAGACGAGCAGTCACCGGGGAAATTATACTTCATCCAAAATCGCGTAGGACTAAATTTGAAAAATTTCAGATGTTATAAATTTCGAACCATGCACGAGCATTGCGTTCATAATCCATACACGCAGAAAAACGATAGTAGGGTGTTTGAGTTCGGCAAATTTATGAGAAAGACCAGGATGGACGAGCTGCCACAGTGCATCAACGTACTGCGCGGAGATATGCACCTGATCGGTCCTCGCGCGGAGTGGGACATTTTGGTCAGAAACTACGAAAAAGCGATCCCCTATTACAACGAACGCCATCTGGTCCGCCCCGGCATCACCGGCTGGGCGCAGGTCAATTACCCATATGGAGAAAACATCGAGGATGCCAAGCAAAAGCTAATGTATGATCTCTACTACATCAAATACTGGTCGCTGTGGCTGGAGATCAAGACGATCTTTGTGACGATCGCCGTTATGATCAGAAAAAAGGGTTTATGAAATTTAATCTCCCAAAACCATCTTTAAAAGCCTATCGTTTGCTTTATGAACATCAAATTTTTCCTCCGCTATCCTTCTGCTCTCCAGTCCCATTGTATCGATCGCTCCTGGATTTTGTATAAAATACTCCATCTTCTGCACCAGGGCTTCATATTCGTACGGCGGCACCAAAAAGCCGTTCAGTCCGTCCGCGACCGTCTCTTTGCAACCCACGCTATCGGTCGTGATCACCGCCCTGCCTATCGCCATCGCCTCCTGCGTGCTTCTAGGGACGCCTTCTCTGTAATACGACGGCAGTACGAACACGCTAGAGCCCGCGATCCACTCATCCACATTCTCCACGAAGCCCGGATATATCACGATACCGTCGTTTAGATACATATCTAGCTGTCGTTTTTTCAGACCGAAAGGATTTGTCTCGTCAAAGGAGCCTAAAATATAAAATTTCGCCTCTTTGTGCTTTTGCTTTATGATCTTTGCGGCCCGCAGATACTCAAACACCCCCTTCTCCGCCAAAAGCCTAGCTACAAATATAAAACTCACGGGCTTTGCGGGCGCCCTGGAGTATTTAAATTTAACCAGATCGACCCCGATGCCGCCTAAAATTTCAACGCTTTTTACGTCGATTTTATATCTATCTACGAGGTCTTTTTTATCGTCGTTATTTAGCAAGATGAGTTTATCGAGCAGAGGAAGGCTAAACTTATAAAGTAAAATTTGAATAAATTTTATAAATTTAGCCTTAGCGGAAGATCCGTTTTTATGCAAAGTAAAGGCCCCGCCTAGCCCCTCAAGCATACCGACGATACGCGGTATCCCAGCTAATCTTGCCGCTATGGTGCCGAAAATCACGGGCTTGACGAAAAAGCTAAATACGATATCCGGCTTATGTTTTTTAATGAGCTTTATCAAATCATATACCGCAATGGCGTCTCTAAGCGGATTTAAGCCTTTGGAATTTAGCCTGTAATCCAAAGCCGTCGCTCCGAGCTCCTTGATCCTGCTGCGTGAAGTATCGTCGTAATCATCCGCTAGGCAATAAATTTTAAAATTTTGCCCGGCGAGCCTAGCGATAAATTCTTTTCTGAAATTTATCATCATAGAAGCGGCTCCGCCGATAATAAAAATTTTTTTCAAAACGAGACCCTGTTATTAAATAATAGATATTTTATCACGGTGATAAAAAAAGCTATTAGGATAAAATACCCCAAGTAGAAGGTTTTTTTTGTGTTTAAATTTTTAAATAAAACATAGGGGATAAAAAATTCAAAAACGCTAAATAGCAAATAAACTCTGCCTAAAATAGGGATGCCGTAAAATAAAATCCGCAGCAGTGCCGCAAAGTACGCGAGATTGTATAAAAATATGCTCTTTTTATCCGTCTCTTTTTTGTAAAACAGCACAGACAGCATATTCGTAAAAAGAATAAAATAGATGCCCAAATAGCTAAAAATGCTTTCGCTATACGGTTTCATATGATAAGAGACTAGATAGTCCGTGTAGATATTGGCAGGGATGTGATTATAGATAAATTCCGCAACCATCTGAATGATTCCAATCCTATTAAATACAAAAAATAGCATAAATGTAAAAATCATCAAGGCGGCTTTATAGTGCTTTTTAAATAAATCAAATATCAAAAATAGAGGTATTATAATAATAATGGTCGGATGAAAAAGCGCTCCTACGGCAGTAATCACAAAAGATTTTAAAATTTCACGCTCATAATATAAAATGAAAACTATCGGTATAAAGGTTGTAGCAATTATTGATCTAAAGGCATTAAAAGACATAGCAAAAAACGATAAAGTAAAAAGTATATATGTAAAAATTTGAAGTCTATCGTCAAAACGGTAGAATTTCTCATATGTTTTGATCATGCAATTTAAAGCGATGGTCTGCACCACTGCCCAAATAGTAAAAAATAGCACATAATTTGTGGTCAAAGGGCTTAAAAATTTTATTAAAAAGTACATAATTATCCCCTTGTATAGGGGAAATAGCTCAATCTTGCCTAAAAATATATCTCTAAAAAGCTCGTAATCGGTCCCGTAATTATCCTGAAATGCCACCAGAATAAAAAAGATAGATAAAAAAGCATAGTATAGCGGAGGTCGAATTTGTCTGCATTTTATAGAAAAACCATATGCTAAAGCGGCGAAAAAATAAAATATAAAAATTGCGTATAAAGTGTGCATATTTTAACTCATTGTCTATTTAGAGGTATTTTTCCTAACCCAAAGAGCTATCTCTCTAAATTTTAGATAGGCTTTTAATCCTAATAAATTATATATAATAACCCCGATCCTATCCTGCGTCTTAGAATTTTTATCTTTCAGCGCGATCGCGGAATTGTTTTTTATTATCTTATCCATTTTTATTAGAGTACCCCTGCCCAAATCGTCTAAATTATCCTTAAATTTATAAAAGGTCATAAATGCGTCTCTGAGCTTTCTGATCTCTATGGATTTTACGATATCTTTATCATCGCGGAAATATTTTTTTAGCTCGTCTAGGATATTAAATATAATTAAATCTTTAATATCGCCTTTGCTCGTCATGATAGAATTATCTCTTATAAAGTAAAAATAATCCTTCAAGTCGCAAAAAGCTATTTTGTCTACTTTTGAAGCTATTATGGGTGTGGTCGAAAGGTCTTCGTATATCTGACCTTTTGGAAACCTAATGCCTGCAAATAACTCTTTTTTATAAATTTTGGCAACCGCACCGACATTATAAAATTTACCACAAAATAGATTTTCTACGCATTCCTTAGCTGTATGGATTAAAATAGGCTCATCGTTTATACTTTTTTCATAAATTTTATCCTCGCTGTCTTCATAAGCACGCCTAATTGAGGTGATAGCCATATCCGCATCGCATCTATCTATCAAGCAATATAAATTTTGTATATAAAATTTACTTACCCAATCATCGCTATCTATAAAAGTTAAATATTCACCGCTTGCAATATCGATGCCTACATTTCTAGCATCGCTAAGACCGCCGTTCTCTTTATGGATTACTTTTATACGCCCGTCTTTTAACGCATATTCATCACAAATTTCAAAGCAACCATCGGTACTTCCGTCATCAACTAATATTATCTCTAAATTTTTATAAGTTTGATTTATGATGCTATCGATACATTTTCTAAAATACTTTTCGACATTATATATTGGTACTATTATGGATATTAAAACCCCATTCACACGCAGTCCCCGTTAAATTTCATTAATCATTAAAACCGCCGCGACGCCGAATATACATGCCACTAAATACCCGGCTCCAAGTCCGATCACCGTCCCTACGGCACCGTACAGCGGTATAAAACATAAATAAGCCGCAACAGCGCTGCCTAGGGCAAGCCCCCATTTATAAATAAGGAGTTTACCCAACTTCATTTTAATTATATATAAATTTAAGGCCTCATTTAAAAATATAAGCGGCAAAATAAATAATAGATATCTAAAAATTTCTACTGCGTCGTTAAATTTAACTCCGAATATTAAGCTTATTAAAATTGGCGATAAAAAATACATCGCCATAGACGTAAAAAGCGCAATAGTAATCATACCGCAAGCAAGCAGCCATATATTTTTCTTTATGGCGTATAGTTCGTCAAATTTATAAACAAATAAAGGTGCAAATGATACCGCTATAATTGGCGCGATAGCAGTCACGCTACCAAAAAGCTGAATCGCCGAGGCATATAACCCCAAAGTCGTGCCATCGCTTAGATAACGCGTCGCAACGATGTCCGCCCTCAAAAATATACACATAAAGCAGATACCTAGAAAAAATGGCAATCCATCTTTAAGAAGAGACAAAATTTTATTAAAATCAAATGTAAAAAATAGCTCTTTATTTAAAAATTTATAGATCCAAAGTAAACCTAACGCCATGTAAATACTCTCCAATATATACACAAAAGCATAAAGATAGATATTCGTGACTTCCAGCCAAAATAGTAATGCCAAAATAGTAATCTTGATGATCGTAAAGCAGATATATAGCACGCTTCTATATTTTATCATCGTCTGAGATTGTAAAAAAGCCGTGACTATACCAAATGCCTCGTCTAGCAATATACAAAATCCAAGAACCAAACCCAAATAAAATACTTTTATATCATCACCAAAATATACGAATACCAAAAAAGCAATGTATGCTACTATGCAGAAAAACGCTCTTATAAAAAAGCCGCCTCCCATTAAATATCTGCGCTGCATGGCATCCGCGTTCGTAAGCCTAGGCACCATAATCTCTGCCGGATTGACATATGAAAGCGATTTGAAAATAACTATAAGCCCCAATAAATATTGAAAAATTCCATATTTTTCAACCCCTAAAACTCTGGCTAAAATCGACGCCGTCACAATACTGCCGCCGATCCTAATACCATGTTCGAACAGAAGCCAGAAAATATTTTTGATAAATTTTATTTTGTTGCTCATAGTCTTAAGCTCAAAATCCTTTAAAAATTTAGATCGTATAATTGTATCCAGCAAAAATTTAAAAGCAAATAAACAATATAAATAAATTATGCGGATTTAAATTTACCTATGAATAAATTATTCAAAATCTAAAGTAATTGTAAAAGCAATAAAGCAACTAGGTAAAATAACAGAGAAGTAAATAAAGTTAATATGCTTAGACATAACAATTTCTGCCAAAACCCAGACAAAACAATAGCTAAAATTTACAATCTTATCTGCCTCCGAAAAATATAGAGTCATACCCTTTATAAATTTTTATAAAAACAAAGGGAGAAGTCCAATTTACGCCCTTTCCCTATTTTATATATTCTTTCTTTTTACTCTCCCTTACCCTTCTTACCCCTCTTCCCTTTAGCCTTAGACGATCCCTCTTCTTTAGCTTCGTCTTTCATCTTATCC
>NZ_CAJPRT010000004.1 GCF_905373215.1 uncultured Campylobacter sp. | reverse complement strand
CTCGCGCCCAGCTCCAGCGCCTCGCGCGCCTCCGCCTCGCTGTGGCAGGAAGCGATCAGTTTTTTGAAATTTGCGCGCAAAAACTCTGCCCCTCGCGCCGCACTAAAGCTCCGCAAAACCCCGAGCGGCAGCCATAAATTTCTCTCGCCCGCCTGCAGCGCAAAATCTGCAAAATTATGCACAAAGATCGCGGGCAGGCGCCTTGCACTCTCTGCGCTCTGCGCGCCCTTCGCGCTCTGCGAGTTTTCCGCCTCTTTCACGCTCTGTGAATTTTCTACGCCCTCTATACTTTCCGAGCTTTCCGTGTACTGCGCGCTCCGCGAGCTCTCCGCATTTTTTGCACTATGCACATCATTCTCGTTTTCTGTACTTTGCACACCCTGCATACTTTCCGCATTTTCTGCGCCCCGTACGCCTTCTGTCACGAGTTTTGTTTCGCTTGCAGCGCCGCGAAGCGAAATTTCACCCGGTGCGCTATCATTCGCGCAGTTTGCAGCGCCGGTAAAATTTTCAGACAAAATTTCATCTAAAACACGAGCGGAATTTTTAGACCGTATCTCATCTGTAGCGGCACCGTGCCTACGGGCCGTATCCGCGCAAAGCTCGCTCTTGCCGCCGCCCAAATGGAGTTTTTTTGGCGAAACTTCGTCCTCGTCGCGCTCGTAGAGTGAAATTTTACCCGCGCAGGCTGCGCTCGCGTCTAATTCACTCGCGAAAGCTTGGGTTTCGCTAAATTTAGCGGCACGAGCTTCATTTGCGATAATCCCGTCCGCGCGGGCTGTATCCGCGCAAAACCCACTCTCGCAGGCGCGTAAAATTTTACCAAACAGCGCCGCATAGGCCACTTCGTCTAAATCCTTTTCGCGCACGACGATCTCGCCTACGCCTTCCGCGGCAAAATCCGCTATGCGCGCGAGCAGCGCCGCCTCACCGCCACAGAGTGCGCGATTTGTGATGATCGTAATGCGCGAAGCAAGCTCCAAATCTAGCATCCGCCCGCTCCTTTAAACTCAACATCCGTGCGTGACGCCGCACTCAAATTTAAAATTTCGCCTGCGATGCTAGGAATTAAAATTTTACTTGCTAGGGCGAGCGCCGAAATCCCCGCCGTCACGTCATATTTCAAAATTTCGCCCGCCTTAACAAGGGCTGAAATTTCCGCCGCAGCGCTAAGGCTCAAAGCGTTCGCCCAGTTATTCGATTTTAGCGGCTTTGCGTTGCCGTCGCATAAGAATCTGAAGCTCGCGCCGTTTTTAAATTTAAAATTTATGCCGCCTGCAGGCTTGGAATTTGCGCTGCCTTTAAATTTTAAATCCGCGTATGTGTTCCTAGGTCTTAAATTTACACGCGTATTTTGTAGCTCAAAATTTCCCGCGCCAGCTGACACGACATCGAAAATTTTATCATCTGCCATAGCGCCATAAATTTTATCTCCGTGTGCGGCAATGCAAAATTCCGCGCCGTATTTTACGCTACAAATTTTATTTCTGCACCGAGTAGCGCGAAATCCGCCCTCGAGCCTGACGCTGTAAATCTCGCGTCTAACGCCATAAATTTCATCCACGCACACGGTAAAATTTCGCGCCTCACACATAGATATACTCGCTCATCAGCGGCTGCAGCCCGCCGCCGCGGATCGCCTCGCAGACCTCGCTTACGCTGCGCGCGTCGCTGATCTCGAACTGCTCGTCGCCCCTCTGCTCGCTGTGCCCGCCGATACCTACGCTCACGCCTGCTGAAATTTTACTTGCCGCGATCCTGATCGCGTTGTCGCGGAAGCCCGCCCTCTCGCGCGTGGAGATCGTGATCTGCGCACTTGGCAGCAGCAGTCGATACGCGCACATCACTTGCAGCAGCTCGCGCTCGCCGACGTCTTTCGGGTTTATTTTGTCGTTGTTGATGATCGGGCGCAGGCGCGGCACCGAAAAGGAGATCTCCGCGCGCGGGTACTTGCGCTGAAGCAGCCATGCGTGCACGCCCGTCGCAAAGGCATCGCGGCGGAAGTCCCCAAGCCCCAAAAGCGCCGCAAAGCCCACGCCGCGCATACCGCCTCTAATCGCGCGCTCTTGAGCTGCGAAGCGATACGTAAAAACGCGCTTGTTGCCCGCAAGATGCAGCTGCGCGTAGCGCGCGGGGTCGTAGGTTTCTTGAAAAACGGTGACGAAATCGACGCCGCAAGCGTGCAGATAGGCGTAATCGGCGGAGTTTAACGGATAAATTTCGACGCCGATTACTTTAAAATACTTCCGCGCGAGCTCGCAGGCGCGCCCGATGTAGCGCACGGGGCTGTTTTTCTCGCTCTCGCCCGTGAGGATTAAAATTTCCTCCAGCCCGCTCGCCGCGATTGCCTCAAACTCCGCCTTTAGCTGCGCCTCATCGAGCCTAGCGCGCGCGATTTTGTTTTTGCAGTTAAAGCCACAGTAAACGCACAGATTATCGCAGTAATTGGAGATGTAAATCGGCGTAAAAACGGCGATGTTGCTACCGAAATGCGCCGCCTTTTCGCGCGCCGCAGCTTGCGCGATCTGCTCCAAATGCTCGCCAGCTTGCACGCTTAGTAGCGCGGCAAAATCGCGTAGACTTCTGTTTTTCGCGCCGATTGCCCTTTGCACGTCAGCCTCGCTCGCCTCCTCGCAAAAATCCTCGCGCAGAGCAAGCGTGTGCTCCATCATCTCGCTTCCGATATCCTCCATGCCCGCTAGATAGCCGGTTCCCATCATCTTTAAAATTTTCCTTTTAAATTTTCATTTAAATTCTACTCGGCACGCTTGCGCGTGCAAATTTACGCGCCGCAAAGTTTATTTTCGTTTGGTTTAGAAGCGCATTTTAGCAGGATTTCGGTAAAAAATTTTAAAACGGAGCGCCCCGTTCGCATTTTAAATTTTAGTGATTATTAAAAGATGAAAGAATATACTTTTGTAAAATTTTAAGGAGAAGTAATGAAAAAAATCATCTTAGGTTTAGCCCTGTTGGGCTCTTTGGCTTTTGGCATAACTTTTAGCAAAGAGCAAGTTAAACAATTTGAGCAAAATTGCGAAGCAGGTGATTTTGAGGCTTGCAGTTACGCCGGCGCTCTTTATAAAAATCCGACCTTGTTCGGGGGAAACGCATCCGATAGGGATTATAAAAAAGCACTTTACTACTTTAAAAAGGCTTGCGACGGAAACGATTATGTAGCTTGCTCGGATTTGGGAGCAATGTATCATGGTGGCAAAGGGGTGAAAAAAGATTATAAAAAGGCTGTCGAACTATTCGATAAAGCTTGCGACGGCGGATATGCAGACGGCTGCAACAATTTAGGTTATATGTATGCAAATGGTAAAGGGGTTAAAATGGATATGACGCGGGCTATGGGATATGCCAGAAGAGCCTGCGATGCGGGAAGTTGGATGGCGTGCGGGAATTTTGCTTCAGTTCTTGAAGCAGGTGGCGACAGAGCAAGGGCGACACAATACTATCAAAAGGCCTGCGAAATGGGCAAAAAACACCCAGGGTTATTCGGCTACGATAAAGACTCTTTACGAGAATACTGCGATAAATACGACATACTAAAATAGCCCGCCGATCAATCGGGTTTCTCTCGATCGGGCTGCTTTCAGCCCGATTAAATTTTAAAATTTGATCGCCGAGCCTGCTGCGCGCTACACCGCTGCCAAATTATACTTTTCGCCACTACACTTTAAGATGCCTAGCGAAATGAGGGATTTATGTCGTTTGGCATAGAGCTTAACAATACGCGCTGGGATTTAACTCACATGGCGCAAATTTCCACGACGTAAAATTTTAAAATTTCACGTCGTGTCTATCGGCTGTCACGCTGAGCTTGCGCGATATGTATTTATAGCTCAAGAAATGCAAATTCGGCACAAAAAACACGGCTCGCACAACCAAGCGCGCTTAAATTTAACCGCTAGCGTAAAAATCCAGTTAGCGGCGAGCTTGCGCAAGCTGTTTTGCAAACGGCGCCGAGCCCCGCCAGATAGGCATCGCGCCCCGCCTGCACGCCGAGCGCAAACGCCCGCGCCATCAGCGCCAGATCCCCGCTCGTGGCGATCGCCGTATTTACCATCACCGCAGCGCAGCCCATCTGCATCGCCTCGCAAGCCTCGCTAGGCGCGCCGAGCCCCGCATCTACGATGATCGGCACGTCGATTTCGTCTAGTAAAATTTCGATCATCCCGCGCATCATCAGCCCGCGATTAGAGCCGATTGGTGCGGCTAGAGGCATCACGGCGGCGGCCCCTGCGCTTACCAGATCGCGCGCGACGCACAGATCGGCGTGCATGTAGGCAAGCGGCACGAAACCCTCGCGCGCTAGGGCCTCGCAGGCCTTGATCGCCTCGGCGTTGTCGGGTAGAAGGTATTTGCTATCGCCTATGATCTCGATCTTTACGAAGTCGCCGCAGCCAAGCTCGCGCGCGAGCCGTGCGATCCGCAGCGCCTCGGCGGCATTTCGCGCGCCGCTGGTGTTTGGCAGCAGCGTGACGCCGCGGGGGATGAAATCCAAGATATTGCGGCTCTTGCTTTCGTTCACGCGGCGCAGCGCGAGCGTTACGATCTCACAACCCGCATGCCGCACGCAGGCGTCGATCATCGCGTGATCGAACTTCCCAGAGCCCATTATCAGGCGCGAGCTAAACTCCCTGCCGCCTAAGATCAGTTTATCGTCCATTCTATCCTCTTTAGTTTAAATTTTCGTTTTTATGCGCGGCGCTAAATGGCGTATATCGGCGCAGTGCATTATACACAGCGCGAGATTGCGGCACAGATGTGCGCCTTGCTTCTATCGCTATTTTTACGCGCTGCACGACGCCGCGCCCGAGCTTTAAAATTTCCCGTCAAATTTTAGCCACGACACAAAATTTTAAAATTTCACGCGCAGACTGCGGCTCGCTTCGCTGCACGAAATTTTAAATCCTACATTCAAAAGCAGCTCGCTCGCGCCGAATAAATTTTAAAATTTTACTTATCCGCGAGCTGCGCACGGCAAATGGTTTAAATTTCGTCGTTTAAATTTGCATATCGCGGCTAAATTTGCTCGGCGTGCAGTAAATTTCACATCGTTTTTAAAACACGCTGTATACCCGCCGAAACGCTCGTCTGCTTCTCAAAACAATCGCGCGAGGCCTAAAAAACATGCAAAGGCGAGTAAATTTAGAAATGCAGGCGCGCGATGAGCGGCCTAGCCTAGCCCTCCTCGCCCAAAATCAGCCTAAGCGCGACGTTTGCTTGATGTGCGGCGCAGATCGCCACGCGCGGCGCAAGCAGCCCCACGCCCTGAGCCGCGGCGCTTTTGCGGTCGCCGCAGACGAAGACGTTTTTGCCGAACCGCGTCGTGCGGATCTCGTTGGCGCCGCCGCTGCCAGCCATACCGCTAGCGCAGATCAAAAAGCGATCCGTGCCGCCGAGCGCATCGAAAATCATCGCTTTCGCCGCCGCGTTGTCGAAGCACTCGCAAATTATACGCTCGTTTTTTAAAATTTCGGCTACGTTTTGCGCGGTAAGTCGCTCGTTTAAGGTTCGCACGCGCACGAACGGGTTTATGCGCGCGATTTTTTCGCGCAGAGCGGCCGTTTTAGGTTTGTAAAGATCGCCGATCTCATACTGCTGGCGGTTCAGGTTGGTCGGCTCGACGACGTCGAAGTCGATCAAAAAGAGCTCGCCCACGCCCGCACGCGCAAGCAGGATCGCAACGTTGGAGCCGAGCCCGCCGAGCCCGCAGATCGCCACGCGCGAGCCTTGCAACGCCGCGTTTACGGAAGGAGCGTTGCGAGCAAACATCAGCCCGCGAAGCTCCTGCAGAGATAGCTCCGCACCGCGCGCGAGCAAAAAGAGCTCATCGCCCGCTTTCAGCTCGCAGTTTTGCGCGCTCGCATAGCCGTTTATCACGGCGATCTCGCCGCTAAATTTAACTTCTAGCTTCAGCCCCTCAAGATCGCTCGCGGCCGTTTCGTAAGCTTTGCCGTTTAATTTTATCTGCATTTTGATCCTAAATTTTATCTTTTTGCGCGCCCGAGCCTCGCCGCGCGAGCTTCGATCCTGCGCCTTTTTTGCGTCACGCAAAGCCGCAAATTTTAACGATTTTACGAGCTGTAGCGCGCATTGCTCGCTTCGCACCAGCGCGATGATCGCTCGCATACAAATCCCGAAACAAGCTCGATCGATAAAATTTTGACGCCGTATCGTGCGCTTTGTTTTGACCGGCCTTAAGCTTTTTAAATTTATCGCGCCGCCCAAATTTAATCGGTGCAAGCCGCTTTTTTACCGTGCGCCGCGCAACAAAGTCGCATTCCCGCTCTTTTTTACGTCGCAGTATTGTAACGCGGCATATCGATAGATCTCCGAATCGATCCGTTAATTTTACGCACTGCGGCGTGCCGCCGAACGCGGAATTTTATGTTTAATATAAATAGATCACGCGGCACATACCGTGTTTACGAGCTAATTTAGCGCGCTCGCGAGGTAAAATTTGCGCGTCGGGTGCCGTTGCCTAGCGCGACGAAGTGAAATTTTAAAGCCGTGCGCTCAAACCTACGGCGCCGATGCAGTTTTAAAGCCACGTCCTGCCGCCGCGGCTGGCGACGCAAATTAACGTTTCGCCGTGATACAAATTTAAACTCTATCGCCGCGAAGCGAATTTTAAAACTCCTGCGTTCTGCCGCCGCGGCTCAATTCGCTTGCAAAATTTAAAAGCTCGCCGCAGGCGCCAGGCTACCGCGGCTTCCAATTTAAAAACCCAAGCACCGCTTATGTCTACCCGTCGCCGTACCGCTAAAATTTTAACGACGCGCGTGCAAATTTTAAGTCCCAGCCGCCGTGTCACTACGCCGCTTAAAATTTAGCGGCCTCTGCGCAGATTTAAACCTCGGCTGCCGCAATTTTAAAATAATTCAAAGCTCCGACCTCAGCCGCCGCCTACGAACTCGACGATCTCATATTTTTTGCCGCTTGAGATCTGCGTGCGCTCCCACGTCTCTTTTTTTAAAATTTCGCCGTCGCGCTCGAGCGCTACTAGGCGTAGATCGTGTCCGCGCCGGCGCAAAAACTCGCTCACGCTCATATCCTGCGCCAGCTGCAGCCGCTCGCCGTTTACGCAGATCTCAATCATCGCTCGCTCCCAAGCTCTCGCGATACTCCTCATAAGTGCCCCTAAAATCGACGATTTCGCCGTCTCCTTTGAGGTGCAAAATTCTATTTGCGAACGCGTCGATGAGCTCGCGGTCATGGCTCACGCAGATCGCGCAGCCCGCAAAATTATACAGCGCTTCGCCAAGCGCGATGATCGCCTCAAGATCGAGGTGGTTGTTAGGCTCATCTAGCACCAGCAGGTTGGGGCGCTGCAGCATTAGCTTACTTAGCATCACGCGGTGCTTCTCGCCGCCGCTTAGGCTACCCACGCTTTTCTCCTGCTCCGCGCCGCTAAAAAGCATACGCCCAAGGCATTTGCGAATTTCATCCAGATCCCTATTCTGTGGGCTTTGTAGATATTCGTAGAGCTTGAGCTCACCTGAAATTTTATTATTCGTATCCTGCGCGAAATACCCGGGCTCGATCGTGGCGCCCATGTGCACCTTGCCGCGCTGCGGCGCGAGCTCGCCCATGATGATCTTGCAAAGCGTACTTTTGCCCACGCCGTTTCGACCGATGATCGCGATCTTATCGCCGTGAGCGAGCTTGAGGTTAAAATTTTTCAAAATCTGAATATCACCGAAGCTCATATCTACGCCGCTTAGCTCTAAAATTTCATTGCCGATCTCGCGCGCGGGCTTGAATAAAATGCTAGGCTCCCTGCGCGAAGAGGTCGCAAGCCCGCTAAGATCGAGTTTATCAAGCTGTTTTTGACGGCTCGTTGCCTGCTTTGCTTTGCTTGCATTGGCGCTGAAGCGAGCGATAAATTTTTCAAGCTCAGCCTTTTCTTTGAGCTTTTTTTCGCGCTCAAACTGCGCCTGTTTGGCTATGAGGTTGGACGCGATGAACCAGTCGTCGTAATTGCCGCTAAATTCGCGTACCCGCCTAAAATCCACGTCGAGGATGTCCGTGCAGACGCGGTTTAAAAAGTGGCGGTCGTGGCTGATGACTACGAGCGTGCCCGCGTGGCGATTTAGCTCAAACTCGAGCCACGAAATGGCGTCGATATCGAGGTTGTTCGTCGGCTCATCCAAAAACAGCACGTCGGGGCGCGGGAAGAGCACCTGCGCGAGAAGAACCTTAAATTTATCGCTCGTCTCGATCTCGCTCATCTTTTTATCGAAATCATTCAGCCCCAGCGAGCTTAAAATTTTCTCGATCCGCGTTTCGTACTCGTAAGCGGGATCCTCCTCGGCGCAGATCATCTCAAGCTCGCCGAGGCGCTCGTTTATCTCGTCGTTAAACTCGCCCGCTTCGTAAAGCTGCGTCTTTTCGCGCACGGCGTCATAGAGGCGCTTATTGCCGTAGAGTACGGCGTCTTTGACACTGAAGCTTTCAAAGGCGAATTGATCCTGCCCCAAAATGCCGATTTTAAGCCCGCTTTGTATTAAAATTTCGCCGCTGCTTGCTTCGATCTGCCCGCTTAAAATTTTAAGTAGCGTCGATTTGCCCGCGCCGTTTGCGCCGATGAGGCCGTAGCGTCTGCCCTTATCGAGGCTCAAATTCACGTTTTCAAAAAGCAGCTGTTTGCCGAAGCGCATCGTTAGATCTTTGATTTCAACCATATTTTTCCTTTTAAATTTCTATTTGCGTTGCCTTGCGCACGGGCTTCTGCTAAGTTTTGCGCGCAAATTTCATCTCGCGGTTTATTGCGGCTTTTGCGCCGCGCGGAATCGCGATAAATTTCTCCTATTGTAGCTTAAAATTCTGAAATTTCGCCGAAGGGGTGCGCGGGTGGGCGCGATTAAATTTAAACCGCTAGAGCAATTTAAATTTTAGCCGCTGTAATCGCTATCGCGAGTGATGATGAGCGTGTAGTTCGGATACGCGGCGCGCACCTGCTTGCAGACCGCGCGAAACGTCGCCTCCATATCGGGCGCTGCGAAATCGACGATAACATCGAAGCTAATCGAGCGCTTTTCCTCGTCGAGATAAAACCCATGTATCTGCGAGACGAACTCATGCGAAAACGCCATCTGCTTGATATGCTCGTAGATCTCGGCGGCGCGCGGATCGTTTTTATTAAACGCGTAAATTCCTACGGTGTCTAGGATGATATTAAATTTCGCAAAAACGGCGTTTTGGATGCGGCGCGTAAGAGCGTCGATCTGCGCCGCGGTCGTGTCACTCGCGACCTCGATATGCACCGAACCTACCATTTTATCGGGCCCGTAGTCATGAAACATCAGATCATACGCGCCGATGACGCCCTCAAAGCCGCGCACGACGTCGTAAATTTCATTTGTAAGCTCCAGGCTCGGACGCGAGCCCAAAAGCTTGCTGATGGTATCGCGTAGAATTTCATACGCCGTTTTGATCAGAAGCGCCGAAATTATCGCGCCCAGATACGCCTCCAAGCTCAGTCCGAAAATAAGCGAAATCAAAGCCGCTACGAGGGTGGCTAGCGATACGAGCGCGTCATATTTGGCGTCCACGCCGCTAGCGATGAGCGAGTCCGAGTTCACGCGCTCGCCCGTCTTTTGCGTGTAAAGCCCCAGGCTAAATTTCGCCGCGACCGCCACAGCGATGATGGCGAGCGAAACCGCATTATAATTCGCCGCTTGCGGATGAATGATCTTTTTGATCGATTCGACGAGCGAGACGCCGCCGGTGTAGAGGATGATGACGGCGATTACGATCGCGCTTAGATACTCGATCCTGCCGTGTCCGAAGGGGTGCGCGCGATCGGGCTGCTTGCTAGCAAGATGCACGCCCACGATCGTAATGACGGACGAAAGTGCGTCGCTTAGGTTATTTACGGCATCAAGCACGATCGCGATCGAGCCTGAGATCAGCCCCACGACGCCCTTAAATGCCGCTAAAATTACGTTTGAAATGATACCGATCGCACCGGTGCGAATGATGATTTTATCCCTGCTATACGCCGCTTGAGGCACTTCCATTATCTCTCCTTTGAAATTTTACTCTAAGCCGCAATCGCTGCGCGTATAGGTCAGATCGGCGATTTTTTCGCCGCTTTGCAGAAATTCTCGCACGCCTATGCGATTTAGACTGCCCGCTTTCATCATCGCGCAAACATCCTTTTGCCTGTTGGCGCGCAAAATGCTTTCAAAATTTTGCTTTATTTTAGGATCTACTTTATCCCAAATTTCATTTTTTAGAATCGTAGGAATTACAAATTTATCACCCTCGCATGTAGCCGCGCCCAACTCCATATTTTTAGTCGCGGGGTGACTGTGCCCATTTACGGCGTCCGCCAAAGCTTTGCAGCGCTGTGCATTGGCATCTCCCGCAAGCGCCGCGGTGCAGATAAATACGCCAAACAGGGCGAGTATAAATTTTTTCATTTTAGCCTCCTAATTTTATTTGAAATCTATCATATTAAAATTTTAAATTCAATCTATTTTTTGAAATTTAAGAACCCTCTGCGCGGCAAAAATCCGCTAGCCCCCAAAATTACTTGCGTTAAAATAGCGGCGTAAATTCCATAAATCACCGCTAGAAATTTTCTAAATCGCGGCAAAAATTCTTTAAATTCCGCATGAAATTCTATGAGCGGAAATTTCGCGGCGGATCGCATATACTCGCTCAAAGCGGCGCGCGGCGAGATCGTCCGTATCTTTTTCAAACTCGCCGTTTAAGTTATAGATTTAACGCAGCTTTGAAAAGCTCCAGCCAATCCGCGCCCGCCGTTTAAATTTATAAATTTAATGCAGTTCCGCGTTGAGTTTGATCGCACGCTTGCTAATGCTTGCCGTAATCTGCCCGCTTTGGCTATTTTGTCGGAAGTGCAGACCGCTAAGCCCGGCAAGCTCAAGCCCTTTATAAATTTCACGATCGAACGCAAAGCCCGCATTTAGCGCTGCTAGCGCTTCGCGATCCTTTTGCGCGATGAAAACCTTCGTGCCCTCAAGTATCGCGATGCCGGCATCCACGATGCAGCGGTCGCCTAGCGGAATGCCCGTTACGGAGTTTGCGCCCAGCAAGCAGTGCTTGCCGATGCTCACGGCATTGCCGTTGGTGCCGCTTAGCACGCCCAAAATCGACGCACCGCCGCCTATGTCGCTGCCCTCGCCCACGACGACCGAGCTGCTAACGCGCCCCTCGATCATAACGCTACCGGTCGTACCTGCGTTGAAATTTACATACGCAGCGCCCGGCATCACGGTCGTACCCGCAGCGATATGCGCACCCAAACGCACCTTTGCGTCATCTAAAATCCGAACGTTTTGCGGCGGTACGACGTGGCTTAGGTAGCGCGGAAATTTATCGACGCTGATGATGCGCGGATAGCGGCCCTGCATTTTTAAAGAGATTTCGTTTTCTCGCAGCCACCAAAGCTCGATCGGACGGGCGTTTTCGTCCCACGCGACATTCGGAAGCACGCTAAATGCGCCATCTAGATTGAGCGTGCGCGGCTCGCAGAGATTTAGCGAAAGCGCGTAAAGCTTGAGATAGACGCTCTCGACGCTTTTTGGCGCGGCATCCTCAAAGATGAAGCTAGCACAAAAGCTCGCGTGCTCGTCTGATTTCATCGCCTCTTTAACCGCAAGCAGCACCTGCAGATTTTTGTGCGCGCCCTCTTTGGCGTCTGGCTGCAGAAATTTTAAAGCCTCGATCGCCTTTTTTAGGGCTTTATGCGTCAGCGTCAAAATGCACTCGCTACCGCTAAAATCCACGACCTCGCCGCATTCGGCTAGAGCATGGATTAGCACTGCTGCGCTTACTAGCCCGTCTTTAAAATTTACGTGCGCGTAATTCACACTTAGGCTTTTATGCTCCTCCGCACGCCCCTTAAATACGCGCCCGACCGCCCACATGATCGGATCGCGGTAGCCCTTTTCGGCGCGAACTTTATCTGCAAAAACTCGCAGCTCACTTAGGCTTTTAATCTCTTTCATATTTAATCCTTAATCGCAAAATTGCGCGGGAGTATAGCTAAATTTAATTTAAAAAGAATCAAATTTTGCCAAATCGATTCTCCAGCCATAAAATGCTTTTACTCGTAAATATCCACTTTTTCCTCTTCGTTAGCTATTTTTAAATATTGCTCAGCGAACTCACGCATTATCGTTGCGAATCTAGTAAAACCCTCCGCATCAAGGGCTTCAGCTTTTTCTTGATTCTGCTTAGCAAGCTCTCGCTCTTCCCGCCCGTAAGTAAAAGTATGTATTCCGCGCCGATTAAAAAGAGTGAGCGTGAATTCGGAGCGTATTTTATCGGCATCTCTAGCATCTAAAATATCGGCCACGGCTTTATGGATCCAAAGTCCGCCCGGATCGGCAGGCGCATAAGTTAAAATTTGTCCAATATAGTGTCTAGCAACTCCTATATGCCCTGTCTCTTCGGTAATCCTTTTGGCCTCCTTGATCCACTCTTTAAATGCATTTTCGTCAAATTTTCCATCTTCTTTAACTCCTGGACAAAGTTTCCATTCATATAAAATATCGTAGGCATTTTGGGCCAGATAGCGTTTATTCTCATCTATTTCTTTAGTACTGTCGCTTTTATCATACTTGGAACGAAAGGCGAGAGCAATCATATCGGCAAAGAATTGCGGATCGGAAGCAAGTTTTTTCTCGATTGCGGTAGGTAATTCTTCTGTAGAAAATCTTTTTAGCCAAGAAAAGAACTTAAATTCGATTTTAAGTAGCACATCTTGATCTATGGTTTTTGATTTTTGAAGACGCTTAATTAGCTCAACTACATCATAGGCCACATAGCTATAGTCGGTAAGTTCTTGCTTACCGCTTTTACTATCAAGGACCGAGATAAGCGAACGAACCGCTAAGGCTTCATTAATTTCGGCTTTATTTGCCTTGTGAGCAGCGCAGATAACGGCCGCACCTTCGCGCCCATACGTAAGCAATTTTTCGGTTGCTTCATTCAGATTGCCGTCTGATTCATAGGGATTAACTTTAACGTTTTTCCAGTACAGATCCTCGCTATTTTCTCCTAAATACTTAGAAACCGTTTCCCATACCTCTTCATTGAAAGGTAAAAACAACAGAAATTTAGCGCGTTGCTCTAAAGACCAATCTTTTTGCATAATCATATCAACCCAATCAATGCCGATTTTATAAAATTTAATTCGCACATATCCGCTTAAAACCTGCTTTTCAACTTCATCGTTTGAATCAAGAAAGGTTGGCAATAGCTCATTTTCAATCAAATCGTATTCTATCTCGCCCAAAGCTCGACCTACATCAAACGGCGAAGCTACTTTTTTGGCAAAATTGATGCAGCTCATCAAACCTCCTCTGTCCAAAATTTCTTTTATGGCGGAATTGCGTTTTTTAACGAGCCTTTCTATCTGCGTATCGCGGTCACCATCTCCGTCCAACAACTCAAAAAACTACGCCATTAAATAAATAACGATATTTTATTTCCGGCGAAGATGGCGCAAGACTATCGGCTATGTTTTTGATTTTGCAAAGTTTTTCTTCGGGCAATGCCCAGTTAGTATTAGAAAATTTTCTATGGCGACGCACAATCTCATCAAGTTTTTCCCAAACTAAATAGCGCTTTTCTTCAGGCAAATTTATTATATTATCCGACAAGCAATAATCAAGAATAAAATCGTGTGCATTTTTGGGCAAATTTGAAAGCCTTTCTATAAGCTCAATAAATTTATCCACGTCTTCTTTTGCTAAATCAATCATAAGCTCGGATAAAGCAGCAATTTGCTCCAAATATTCATTTTGAAATACACCATCCTTCCAATCTAACGGGATAAAATCTCTCCAAATAGGGCGATAGTTTCCGCTTGTGGCTTGGCAACCTTGCGGAAGCAACTCTAGCAGCAGAGACCATCCGATTTTAGGTTGATTTTTTATCACGGCTTTGATCGCCGCTTTTCTTCTATCAAATTTTACGATAGTTTGCACATGCCAAGGCAAAAATATATTCACAAGCGATCTCATAGGACGATTTGCCCAAGATCCGCCGGGATCAATAGAGGCAAGATCCGCCAAGATAACCGCTACTCTTGATAAATAATTAGGAGACCATGCCAGCTCTTCAAGAGCCCATAACAGGCCGCACATGTAATTACGGCCCTCTATTCCGCTTCCTTCTTGTTCAAATAGTTTATGAAAAGGAGAATTCGAAATATCAACCAATGACGACCCTACAGCATTAAGAAATTCGCTGGGCGCGGCTTCTGCTAAAAGCGGTAAGTAATAATCTATACTCGCCCATCGCTCCCAACCCACCCCATCAAGTAATGTGCGTACAATAAAATTTACGGTGTTTAAAGCTTCATTGCAAGAGCAGTTACTAAGCGCTTTGGGGCGACCACCCATCAAAGCAAGCGTTTGAGAAATTCCTTTTCTAATATTTTGCGAATAGTTTAATTGTTTTCCATAAAAACTAGCGGCGTATCGTTCTTCTTTCAGCAAATCAAGCGCCGGATCTCTGTCTTCTAAAGCTGAAATCGCCATATTCTTAAAACGGGCTAGATCGTCATTTGAGATCATACCTCCAAGGACATCCCAAGCCTCATCACAAGAAATAACCTTCCATTTTCCTTCTATCAAAGTAAGTGGAGAGTCTGGACGTAAAGCGTCAACTCTAAATTTTTCTATCCATTCTTTATAGCTTTTGCCGACAAATTCCTCTATAGCTTGAATGTCCGCTTTATTTTCTTCATCCCATCGACCTATTAAACAGGTTTTTGCCAATTCACGAGCAGTATTCCGTTTCGCATACGACGGCGCAGCGACTCCTACGAGATACCTCATAAGTGCAGACAGCCTCCTATTTCCTATTTTAGCAAATTCCTCTGCAAGAGCATCTGGGAACTGCGCTTTCGTCAGTATCTCTTTGACCTGATATGATGGAGGACTTTTAAGGCTTATAACATCGTCATTACCAATTGATAGGGCATCGCAAAACGGCGCGATCACTCCATGCCCTTTTTCTATGGCTAATGCAAGTAAATTTTGTTGTTCATCATCTAAGCCTAGCCTTGGGCTAGCAACCAATACATGTGATCGTCGCAACTCGGATATCGCTGCTTGCCATGTATCTTTATCTTTTATAAAAAGACACTTATCTGCATATTTTTGTGCCTTTTCTTTTTCAAGCGTCATAAGATAAGCCGCACAAAATCGTCTACATCATTTTCGCTCTCAGCAATAATAAAGAGCTTTTTGGTTTCGCCCGAAAAGATGGTCTTAAGCGCGCTACACGCTTTATCGCGAGAAGAGGTAAAAAGCTTGGGCGGAAAAGCCAGCCCATTAAATTGTGACTGGATCAAGCTGCAATTTTCAAATTTATATCGAACTAAATCCCAGTGCTCAAGCGGCGTTATAACGCCGCTTAAATTTGGCAAAATTCCTATTTTAGCAGCTATCCACCTACCAATAGCGGGAAATTCTCTAAGCCAATCCGCTAGCTTTACCCCATCTATTATTATAATTCGTTTCCATCCTTTACTTTGCCGCCTTTTGATCCAAGCCCTCTGTTTTGGCTCATTCCAACCATTTGCTTCGGCCAAACGCGGAGTAGCGAAGACGAAAGTAGAGTCTGCCCGTTCTTCATCGCTCAATTCATCGGTTCTTTTTTGAAAGTCGCTACTTGCTTTTTCTTGAGGATCTTCTCCGGTGCCTATTTCCCAATAAGATTTCCCCGCAGGAACAAATTCAAAAAACCCGGTCTCGCAATATACAAGACCGTCCATACCGGATTGATTTACGGCATCGCCATAAGGTATGCGACACTCTCTTATATCGGGTGCAGATTGTTTGATAAGTCGACAAATAAGCTCGGGAATTACTCCTTCGCTCTCACGCGTATCTGCATATCGTGCCAAATCGTTAGGAGTTACAATGCTTGTATGTTTCATATTATGAATAATTCCTTTCTATATTTATGTCCCTATTATATTTCACTTGATATACCTTTTACGTTATCTTAATTTCATAATGTAAACCTACAGAGTACTTTAATCCTCTTTATCGGAACATAGATTTCACAGAAATTATCAAAATTTATGAACAGTAAAATTTATTGAAGAAATTGTTATAAATACTGTCCATCTTACCTAAACACATCATCCATCGGCGTGCTTTCGCATTTCTTGCGGTCCGCTTCTACCGAGAGTAGGCGAGCTTTACTGTCGTCTAAAATTTTTGGTGTAATAACAAGCCCCGGTAGGTCTAAGGAATTTACGGCGTGTTTGCCGGCAAACGCCCCCAGGCCTCTGCCAAATATCCCGTTTACGCGCCCGTTCATATCATAAATCTCGCTGCCGTCGCAGTGAAAGACATTGCCCGAGATGCACTCGCATTTAAGCCCATCCGCAGCCTCTGTGTATCTGTAGTCCTCGACGTAAAGCGCACCGCTTACGCCACGGACGCTACTTATGGGGTTGTAAATTAACACGGCTAGAATTTCATTCTTTTGAGGATTTGAGATATCCCACTCCACGGCGCGATATGAGCTAAGCAGTAGCACGATAGGCTTATCGGATTTGGCTAGATTTAGCTTGACGCGATTATTCATCTGCGCGCTTTCGTAGATCGCGCCCAGCCACAGATCGTAGTCCTTATCCGCAGGGATCTTGGCTACGGCGTCTTTTTGACGATAAAAGGGCTCTACGTCTTTAAAATCCACGAAAAGCTCGCTGGAATGCGCGTCATTTAAAAACCACGCTTCGATCTTGTGCTTGCCCTTGCTAAATTTATACGTAAGCGGGCGCTTTTGATTGCTAGATGTCCCGCCTAGCACATCCGTGCCGTCCACGGCGATTACCAGCGTGGACCAGCCGTAATCTCCTAGCACCATCTTTTCGACATCTGCGTCAAAATTAAACTCGCCGACCCAATACGCCATAAGATTTGGAGATGGAATTTCATGGAAGGAATTTCCTTCGTAATTGACACTGATGCGATCGACATTTTCAGAGAAAATCACCTTCTTAGGCTCATCTTTATTCAGATAAAACGCCAAAAACTTATCCTGCGGGATCTGCGCGTCCGCGGTAATCTCTTTCGCCCATTTTTGCATATTGCTCTCTTGCGCGAATGCCGCAAATGCAAGCACCAAAATAATCAAAAACCTCATTACCGACCTTTCTTATTTCGTATAAAAGTAAAATCCCTAAACCTAAAAGCCCTAGGCTTAGGGATTTTGCCGCTTTAGCTTCCTGCCTATACGAATGAAATTCCAGCTGCTTAAATTTCAGCTGCGCGAGAAATTTCCTTTAGCAATCACTACAGATAAAATTCCATCCCGAATAAGCTTCGCAGAGGCTTTCGCAGATAAGCTCCACCGCCATAAAGCCGGGCGAAATAAAATTTAGACTAGCGCAATGCTGTGGCTACCGCTAAAAAGCTAGGCGCGATAAAATTTCAAGCCTAAAATTCATATTTTAAAGCCCTATCTTGAAATTTCAAAATAGAGCTTTAGCGATAAAATTTCACGTTTTAAAATTCTGCGGCAAAGCTTTATGCTTAAAATTCTGCATTTAAAACTCCAAAGCGAAGTTCTACGGCAAATTTTACCTCATTGAATTGCGCGTTTGGAATTTAATTTTCGCTGTAAAATTCTGCGCTTAGAATTTTATCTGAACCCTCACGCAACGGAGATTGGTAAAATTTTAGCTCGAAATTTCAAACTACGAAATTTCGTCTGCCCAAATTTTGCGAGCGCTATAAATTTGCTCAAAATCAAAGCGGAATTTTAAGCTTAAAATTTAGTATAAAAACTCGCGCTACAAAACTCCGCACGAAATTCTATACACAAAAATTTTACTGACGCCGTAAAATTACTTCAAAATTTCGTGGCGAAATTTTAACGCAGAATTCCGAGCCACAAAACCCGCGTGAAATTTTACCCGCTAAATTTACGGGCAAAATTCTATGGCGAATTTGCATACCAAAATTTTGCGAGCATTATAAAATTTGCAGCGAAATTAGGTGTAAAATTCCAAATTATTAAATTCCACGTTGAATTTCAATCTGCAAAATTTACGAGAAATTCCGCGCTAAATTTGACACCGCACCCGCCAAAGTCCTAATTCGAGCAGGCGCTCTTGCCGTCCATCACCGGCTGGATCGCGGAGTTGTCCGCGAGCTCCTCACGATCGATCTTTTCAATCTTTTCCCACAGCTTGCGCGCGGCCTTCTCGTAGCGCTTCGCGCTCAAAGAATCGGGCGCGTAGAAGCTTACCGGCTTGCCGCTGTCGCCGCCTTCGCGGATAGCGATCTCGATCGGGATCTCGCCGATTACTTCGGTGTTGTATCGCTGCGCCAGCTTTTGCGCACCGCCGCGACCGAAGATATCGTACTCCTTGCCGTTATCGGGGCAGATGAAGCCGCTCATATTCTCGATAAGGCCTGCGATCGGGATGTGAAGCTTTTCGAACATATCAAGCCCGCGCGCGCTATCATCCAGCGCGACCGTCTGCGGCGTCGTAACGCACACGCCCGCCGTTACCGGCACACTCTGAGCGAGCGTAAGCTGCGCATCGCCCGTACCCGGAGGCATGTCCAAAAACAGCACGTCCAGATCGCTCCACGCCACGTCTTTTAGCAGTTGCTCGATCGCTTTCATTATCATCGAGCCGCGCCAGATGAGGCTCGCACCCTCCTCCATCAGCACGCCCATGCTCATCATCTCCACACCGTGGCTTAAAATCGGCTTTAGCTTCTGCCCCACGACACTTGCTTGCGTCTTATCCTCTCCTAGCATTCGCGGCAAATTCGGCCCGTAAATATCGGCATCCAAAATCCCTACCCTCTTGCCGAGCTTTGCTGTGCTGATGGCTAAATTTAGCGTCGTCGTGCTCTTGCCTACGCCGCCTTTGCCGCTGCTAATCATCACGAAATGCTTGATCTGCGGCGCGATATTTTTGCCGCTGCGAGAGTTGCTCTTTTCCTCGGCGATTTTTGGCTGTTTGATTAAAATTTCCACGTCCGCGCCGAGCGCCTTTTGCACCGCCGATCTGAGCTCCGCTGCGATCTCAGGCTTGGCGCTCGGGATTTCGATCCCTACGAAAATTCTATCGCCGATCTCGATATCTTTTACAAATCCAAAATCCACGATGCTTTTAGAAAAGCCCGGATAGATCACGCTTTTAAGCAAATTTAAGACTTCGTCTTTACTCATTCTTTCTCCTTATTTTCGGTTAAATTTCTACTGATTTTATATGCGCAAAATTTCGGCCCGCACATCGAGCAAAACTCCGCGCCCTTGTAAATTTCATCACCCAGGCTCTCGTCGTGCAGCTCGCGCGCATGATCTGGATCGAAGCTAAGCTCAAACTGCCTGTTCCAATCAAAACCATACCTCGCGTCGCTCATCGCGTGATCGCGCTCTATCGCGCCCGCTTTGCCTAGCGCGATGTCCGCGGCGTGAGCGGCGATTTTATGCGCGATGATACCCTCTCTGACGTTGCTTGCATTGGGAAGCCCCAGATGCTCCTTTGGCGTTACGTAGCAGAGCATGCTAGCGCCGCAATACGCAGCCATCGTCCCGCCGATAGCCGAGCTGATGTGATCGTAGCCCGCGCCGATGTCGGTAGGCAGCGGCCCCAGCACGTAAAACGGCGCGTCGCGGCAGAGCTTGCGCTCTAGCTGCATATTTAGCTCGATCTCGTTAAACGGGATATGTCCCGGCCCCTCAATCATCACCTGCACGTTTTTTTCATTCGCGCGCAGGGCGAGCTCGCCTAAAATTTCAAGCTCGCTAAGCTGCGCTTTATCGGTCGCGTCGTATAAGCAACCGGGGCGCAAGCCGTCTCCCAGAGATAGCGATACGTCGTAAGCGGCGCAGATATTGCAAATTTCATCAAACGCTTCATAGAAGGGATTTTGCTTATGAAATTTCATCATCCACGACGCTATCAGCGAGCCGCCTCTGCTTACGATACCCATCTTGCGACGGGACAGCAGCGGCATAAACTCTAGCTTAAAGCCCGCATGGATCGTGAAATAATCCACTCCCTGCCGCGCCTGCTTCTCGATCGTGCTAAGAATAGCGCTCGTTTTTAAATTTTTAATATCGCTCAGCTCATGGATCATCTGATAGATCGGCACCGTGCCTATGGGTACGGGCGAGCGCTCGATTATCGCGGCGCGGATCTCGTCCAAATCACCGCCCGTGCTTAGATCCATCACCGTATCGGCGCCATACTTTAAGCAGGCTTCGAGCTTTTCCAGCTCGCCCTCAATATCGCTCGTCGTGCCCGAGGAGCCGATGTTGGCGTTGATCTTGCACCGCAGCGCGCGCCCGATACCGACGGGCTTTAGGCTTTTGTGATTAACGTTTGCGGGGATGATCGCTCTTCCTTGCGCGATGAGATCGCACAAGGCCCGCACGTCCATGCGCTCGCTTTGCGCGACCTCTTTCATCTGCGGCGTCACTTCGCCTCTTTTTGCAAAATAGATCTGCGTTACGCAGCTTTCGGTCATTTTCGCCTCGCTTCTTAAAAATGCGCGTATAATATAACAAATTTCATTAATCCTTACTTTTCTTTTACCGTTTATTTTCGTAACGCAAGCTGAAATTTCGCCGCCGCGTCGCGTAAATTTACGCCTAAGTTTAAGATATTTCAGCGCGCAAGCCGCGATTAATTTTGCTTTCATTTTTAATACGTATAATTTCGTAACAAAATTTCAAGGATAAAATTTGAAAGATATATCGCTGATTTTGCTCGCCGCGGGCGATTCGAGTAGGTTTGAGCTCCCCGTCAAAAAGCAGTGGCTGCGCGTGGGCGAGCTGCCACTTTGGCAATACGTCGCGCAGAGCATTGCGCGGGCACACCCTTTTAAAAAAATCATAATCGCCGTAAACGAGGAGGACGTGAACTATTGCGAGCGCCTCTATGCGTGCAGCTTGGCCTCGGCGCGCGGCGAAAGCGCGGAGCGCGGCACGAGCGAGTATAAATTTCAAAGAAAGCTGAGCGGGATCGAATGCGGCGCAGATGATCTAAACGACGCAAGCAAGCCGCGGGGCGCGGAAAATTTTAAAGCTCAAGTCGGATGCAACGCAGATGAATACGGCTCTGTAAATTTAAAATTTCACTTCGTCCCCGGCGGCGTAAATCGCCAAAGCTCGCTAAAAAACGCGCTGCAGCTCGTAGATAGCGAACTCGTGCTCGTAAGCGACGTAGCACGCGCACAAATTTCGCCAGAGCTAATCTCCTCGCTGATACGAAATTTAGGCGGCGCAGATTGTATTAGCCCCTATCTTGGCGTAAACGACACGACCTATCTCGGCGAGGCCGTAGTGAAGAGGGAGGAGCTACGCCTCATCCAGACGCCGCAGCTTTCGCGCGCGGCACTGCTTAAAAAGGCGCTTGATGGAAGCGAAATTTTTACTGACGACAGCGCGGCGATCGGCAGTGCGGGCGGACGCTTGGAGTTTATAAAAGGCGAAACGGGCGCGCTTAAGATCACGCGCGCAAGCGATCTGGCGGCGCTAAATTTAAAACCATGCTCGCGCGATATCTTCTGCGGTATGGGCTTTGACGTGCATGCGCTTGAAAAAGGCGCAGGCATCGTGCTCGGCGGCGTGCAGATCCCGTGCGAGTTCGCGCTAATCGCACACAGCGACGGCGACGTAGCGATCCACGCCCTAATCGACGCTATTTGCGGTGCAGCAATGCTGGGCGACATCGGTGAACTTTTCCCCGATAGCGATGCTAAGCTTAAAGGCGCGGATAGCAAGGAGCTGTTACGAAAGGTAATGCGGCGCGTCAGAGGCTACGGCTATGAGCTCGTAAATGCCGATATTACGATCATCGCGCAGCGCCCGAAGATCGGAGCTTACAAAGCACAGATACAAGAGGTTTTAAGCGAAATTTTAAACTGCGCGCGCGTCAATGTCAAAGCGACCACGACCGAAGGGCTGGGATTTACGGGCAGAAGCGAGGGTATCGCCGCGCAGGCTGCGGTAAATTTGAAATTTTACGACTGGCAAAAGCACGCAGCAAAGGCACCTGGCGCATGAAAATTTTAATAATCGAGAGCGAAAGCTATCTTGCTCAAAGTATCGCAAACAAGCTGGGCGCGCTGGGGCATGAATGCACTAACGCGGCGAGTTTGGCGGCCGCCGCGAGCCTTGCGGAGGAGTTTGAAGCGGTGTTACTTTCTACAAGCTGGAGCGGCGCGAGCTTTTATCCGCTGATCGAGAAATTTAGGCGCTCGATCATAATTTTGATGGTCGCCTACGTCGATAGCGAAACGGTGCTAAACCCCGTAAAAGCGGGCGCGACGGACTATATCCAAAAGCCATTTATGATAGAGGAGCTCATCAAAAAGATCGAGCATTACGCGCAGTTTCGCTCGCTAAAATCGCAAAATGAAGCCTACGAAGCGTTGCTTAAAGAGATCTCTCTTTCGTGCGAGATACCACCCGCACGTTTAGCGCAGATAAAATTTCCGCTTCTTTTGCGCGGCGATGCGGCAGCGCGGGCTGCGGCGGTATTTAAGATCGCGCTTGCGCTAAAATCGCGCCTTAAAATTCTATCCGCGCAAAGCCCTGAACTGCTAGAACGCGGCGCGGAGATTTTTTACGCACCAGATTTTGACAGCCTAAGCGGCGCGCAGAAGGAAAAATTTATAAGCAAAACCAAATCCATGCGTGTAATTGCCGGATCCATCGGCGCACAAAAGGGCTTTAGCGACGAAATTACGCTTGGCAACAGCAAAGAACGCAGTGAAATTTTAAGCATCGAAGAATACGTAAAGCTCACGATCGTAGCGCACCAAGACGAGTATTTCGACTCTGATCTGGCAGCCGCCTTAGGGATTTCGCGAAAATCGCTTTGGGAGAAAAGGAAAAAATATGGCATCGCAAGAAAAAAATAGCCGCGCGCGTTCGGTACGGATCGCAGGCGAGACAGAAATTTCGTGCGATGCGGACAATTTGCACGAAACAAAACCGCTTGAAAGCGAAGGAATTTCAAATGGCACAAAAACTCTAAATGCTACAAGAGCTTCGAGCGACGCGACGCTAAATTTAAAGGCAAAGCAAAATTTAAAAGCAAGACAAAATTCAAAAGCAAAGCGCGATTTAAAAACGATGCGAAATTTAAAAATGTCAAAGGCGAGTAATGCCAGAAAAGATGAGGCGCGAGCTAAGGGAGCGGCATGGAATTTAAAGGCAGAGCAAGCCGGAAGCGAGAGCAAAGGCGCAAATAATAGCGCAACGCAAATCCGCAAGATAGTGATCTCGCGCTCCGACCTAAACGTCTTGAGTCTGCTCGCAAACGGCGCTTTCGGCAAGAGCTGCGAGCTACTGCGCCCAAGCAAGCTAAGCGTATGCGGTATAAATTTCGTTTTTTCCTGCGCGGACGCAAAAAAGGGCGATATTTTGGAGCTTTATCTTAGCAAGGACGGCATAGCTGAACGCACCAAAAATTCGCTTAGCGGCGAGAGCGGCGCGTATTTGCTAGCTAAAGAATCATGCAACTTGCAGGATAGAGTTTCTGCTGCAGCGCAAAATGAGCAGAGTTTTGCGAAAAGCGGCGCAGGTTTCGCGCGCACTGCAAGTGCGCAAAGCACTATAAACGCCGCGAGCGAGGGCTTAGACCATATAGAAAGTCTTGCTGCGTGCTATGATCAAACTTTTACTCGCAGCACAGATGTAAAATCTGAAAACAATGCCGCTTTGGATTTGGCGAAAAGCTCTAGTGAAAATTCTGCGGTAAATTCCGCGCAGAGCTTTGCCGAAAATTCCGCACTCAATCGCGTTTGCAGCACAGATGCAAAATCCGTAGCAAATTCGGCGGGAAATTTTATTTCAAATTCCACCGAAAATTTCACCAAAAATCCCGCCTCTTGCGAGCTTGTCGCGCGCATAGACGTTAGCGACGTTTATGCTCCAAGCGCAAGCGAGATCGTAGGCTCGGTGTTTCAAAACGCATACGCAGAGCAAACTGCGGTGCAGGGGCGCATCACGCTGCTAAAAAATGAGCTTGCAGAGCAAATCGCGCGCATAAAAAAAGTCGCAAGCTCGCTTGCCGCGCCTAAAATTTCAGCGTTTTTTACCTGCGCTGATCCGATCCACCGCGTGCATGAGCGGCTGATTAGGCATATGATCGACAAGGCGGATTTCGTGGTGATTTTTTTAACCGGCACGAGCAGCGCGGATGCCCTGCCCTACGAACTACGTAAAAAAACGCTAAACTATTTGCTGCAAAATTTTTTAGTCGCGCAACGCGCCATGATGATCGATCTGGGCTCGCTTGCGATTTTTGACGACAAGCCCGCCCTGCAGTGCGCGATCGCAAAAAATTTAGGTATAAACAAAATAATTTTTGGGCAAAATCACGCAAATATGGAGCTATTTTTCGAAGGTGGCGGCGTGCATTCTGTGCTGGACGAATATCAAAAGCGCGGCGACATCGAGATTTTGCTTATGCCGGAATACGTCTATTGCGAGAAGTGCAAGGTGCTCGTAAGCACCAAAAACTGCCCTCACGGCGCCCATCATCACGTGCATTACCGCGCGCAAAATCTCAAGGCACTACTGCGCGCGGGGATCTTGCCGCCTGCGATTTTTATGCGTAAAGAGATCTCGGCGATGATTTTAAGCGAGCTTTTTCCCGCACGATTTTCGGATCTACAAAAGCTCTACGACGAGCTTTTTCCAAACAGCGGGATCTTGCAGAGCCACGGCGAGAGCGAGTTTTACGAGCAGCTGATGCAGCTGTATCAAACCAGCGCGCTAAAGACGTAGCTCTCGAGGGCGCAACGCAAAAAAATGACGTGGAATTTGCGGAAGCTAGGCAGAGGGTAAAATTTCGCGGCGTTAGAATTTACAGCGACTAGGCATAAAGTAAAATTTCATAGTGCGGAAAGAATAAACTGCGCGGAATTTTGTAGCATAAAGAGCGGCGGACGCAGATTTGGCGTAAAATTTTGCGGTACAACGAAGCTAAATTTTTAAAGTATTAACAGCGCAATAAAACGAGCTTTAAATTTTAAAGCTTCGGCTACGTAGCAAATTTATAACGACGCAATAAAATCGTGCGGCGAAGCGGATTTAAAATTTTAAGGCGCGATGGATATGTATAGCAGTGCGGCAGATCTAAAATTTGAGCTTTCGACGAGCGAGCTTAAAATTGCGGTTGCTGCGAGTTACAGCGCAAAACTCGGATGCAGCGCAACGACTGTTCGCTCGCGCAAAATGCCTTGCGTTTGCGGACGTGTTTGAAAACTCCGCGCAGGCGAGCAAAATTTTAAAATTTTTACGCAAATGAGTAGAATTTTAAAATTCCTGCGTTAGCGAGCGAAATTTTGTGGCGAGCGAGTAGAATTAATTTCATGTAGGTGGGCAAATTAATTCTACATGCACGAATGAAATTTAAAATTCTGCGCGTAAGCGAATTTAAAATTTTCGTGCGCGAGCGAATGCTCTAATTAAAATAAGCGGTAAAATTTTAAAAAGCAAAATTTAAAAGGACAATTATGGATAAAATTTTCGTTACATTTTTCGGCGCGGGGCTACTAAAGCCCGCGCCCGGCACCTGGGGCAGCATCGCAGGCTGGATAGTGGGGATGGCGGTCTTGATTTTAGCGGGCGAGGTGACGCTGTTTTTGTGCGCCGGTCTCGTCTTTTTCGTCTCGCTTAAGATCGTAAGCGATTACGAGAAGCGAACCTGCTCGCACGACAATAGCGAGATCGTCATCGACGAGGTCGTGGGGATGTGGATCGCGATGTGCGTCGCCGCGCCCGCGGGCGAGATCTTTTCGCTACCGCTGCGGGAGCTGATTGCGGGCTTTGAGAGCAGCAGGATATCGATCCTTTCGATGATTTTGGCGCTGCTGTTTTTCAGGGCGTTTGACATCCGCAAACCCTCGATCATCGGGCGCGTGGATCGCGACGTAAAGGGCGGGCTAGGCGTGATGCTAGATGACGTGCTGGCGGGCTTTTTTGCGGGGCTCGGGGTTTTGATAGTTATCTCTTTAGGGATCAGGCTCGGTGCCGCGGGATTGATCTTTTAAGCTTTTTGGATGTGCTCATGGCAAACACAGCGCGATTGCGGGCGCTATCAAGCACCGAAATTTTAAAAACCGCATCTTGAGCGGGCTTATGAATTAGCGCAAATTTTAACTTCTGAGGCGTGAGCCCGCTTGGAATCTGAAATTTAAGAAGTATTTATTCGCGGCTCGCATAGCCTGCAAATAAAGCAAACGTAAAATTTTAAAATTTTGCACGAGTCGCGATAAAATTTGCGTGGTCTTAAATTTTAAATTTCGCAACCTACAGAATTCTACGACATAAAAATTTAATTGCGCTGCAAGAATCAAAATCATGCCGCCTGAAATTTCGTGCGGCTAAATTTTAAAACAAAGCGGCAGGCGCAGCTCGCGCGTAAAATTTTAAAATTTATCGCTAATTGCAGGCAGTCTAGCAGGGCGTGCTATTAAATTTTGGCAATATTTATGGTTTTGCTTGTAACATTGCTGCAAATGCGGGTATCGACGCAAAAAATTAAAGGAACGAAAAATGCAAAAGAGCGCGATTGAGATACGTGGCGTTCCCGCCGCCGTTTGGGGGAACCGCTCGAAAAAGGTTTATATCTACGCTCACGGGCAATGCGGAAGCAAGGAGGATGCGGAGCTTTTGGCTTCCGTCGTTTGTAAGCAAGGTCGGCAGGTTATTAGCTTTGACCTGCCCGGGCACGGACAGAGGCGGCACGAGCCCGCTTCTTGCGATCCACAGCGCGCTATTTTGAAATTTCGTGAAATTTTATCGTATGCAAAGAAGCGCTGGGACGAGGTCGCGCTGTTTGCCGTTAGCCTAGGGGCATGGCTCGGCCTGCAAAGCTTCCGCGACGAAAAGCTTAGCGACTGCCTCTTCCTCTCGCCGATACTTGATATGAAATACGTTATTTCGAATATTATGCGTAGGGCTGGCGTTAGCGAAGAGCGATTGAAGCAAGAGCGGATGATTTTGACCCCTGCCGGGCAACCGCTTTTTTGGGAATATTGGAGTTTTGTTTTGAATAATCCGATCACTAAGTGGGAAACGCCGAGCGGGATTCTATGCGCAGAAAACGACGATATGACGCCTCTTTACATCGTCAAAAATTTTGCGCAGAAGTTCGACTGCGACTTAAGCGTTATGAAAAACGGTGAGCATTGGTTCCATACACCGCAGCAGCTAGATTATTTGCGTAGTTGGATCAAATCGGCGGTTGAGAATCGGCAATAAAATTCTATAAAAGACTTTTAAAACTCACGCCTAAACCCGCATCGATAAAATTTCGCGCGTTTTCGGGGTGCAAATTTCATAAATTTAAGATACTCTTGATATTTTGCCTTAATACGCTTGTTTTATAAGGCGCTTTTCGTAAATCCCAGCTCACATCGCCGTCACGCGAGGGGCATAGCTTCAAAGCACACATTTCATAAATTTAACCGCAATAGCATGAATCATGACCGATATGAATTGCAAACTAAAATATGATTAAAATTTAGCCGATAAGCTGTCAATACAAATGCAAAAATATCGATTTAAAAGCATAAATTTTAGAAAAAATGTTTATAAAGATGGAATTTTTTGAAATCTTAACATGTTTTTGGCACGAGGTGCGAGCTGAGATACGGCTTATCGCACTTCACTAGTACTATCGCGCTTATGCTGCACGGATGCTTTACGAATCCATAGCAGTCGCGCGATTAAATTTTAAAAATTATTTGCCTATCCTAAAGCCATTTAGCTTCATATAAGTCGTATCTTTATGAAATGCTTCGCAGCGCTCCCTATTGCGGTTGATATTCGAGGTCTCGAAAAAATATCCATCGCTATCTTGACGCAAGGTGATCGTCGCGCAAAAGATCATATCGTTTTTGAGTTTCGGTCCTACTCCGTAATCAAAGGATTGATTTAAAGTGACGGTTTTTTCTAGATCGCTATCACTAAACTGTCTGGAGCCTGTCATGCTCTTTAGCTCGCGAAAATTTCCTTGATTTAAGTAGTCGCGTTGTATATCTTTAAATACACCTTCAAGCTCGACTGCGTAAGCTTTTACTAAAACCTCATCCTTAGCGCCGGTAAGCTTGGGCATCACGATCTTTACTATCACGAAAATTATGATCGCTAAAAATATTATCCCGCTTACGCCGCCGCCTACTGCCGCACCTTTTCTCATTTTCATCATTTTACTCCTTCGTCGATGTCCTTTACTAAGGCATCTATTTTTTTATTAAGCATGAAATTTTCATAGCTTTTTTGGATATAGGCTTCAAGTAGTTCGCCCGCATCCAGATGATCGCTGCCACGAGTTAAAATCCGCCAGTCCCTGCCGAAGACCTTTGCAAAGTCATCATCCAGGCTTATCGCGTATTTTTTCGTCAAAGACTTACTCGTCAGCTGAACCGAAATTTCTTTCATTTCTCGCCTAAATTATCGCCCGCCAAAATATCGTCGATCTGCTTGCTTAGATCCTCATCGCTCATCTTGCGATATGCCAGATCGTTTTCAAGCGTGCCGAGCTGCATCCCCAAAGCCTCGTTTTGCGCCTTAATCGTCGCCAGCTCGGTACGTAGCTTTTCGTTTTCGTCTCTAGCCTCGGTGTATCGCCTAATCAGCTCAGCTACTTTATTGCTTAAGCCCTCGACCTTTTTCTCTTCGTCAAAGATTGATTCCATTATTTCGCCTTTTCTGATATAATTTAAATGAAAATATTACCCAATTTTGGCTTTAAAAAAGGAAAAATTTTGCAAAATTTTAAAATCGAGAGCAAATTCTCTCCAAGCGAGGATCAAGAAAAAGCGATCGAAGGCATCGTCACGGGCTTTCAAAGCGGCAACAAATACCAAACTCTTCTCGGAGTTACCGGCTCGGGCAAAACTTTTACCATGGCAAATATCATCAAGCGCCTCGGAATTCCTGCGCTCGTAATGACGCATAATAAATCTCTCGCGGCGCAGCTTTATAGCGAATTTAAAGGCTTTTTCCCGCAAAACCACGTCGAGTATTTCATCAGCTATTACGATTACTATCAGCCCGAGGCTTACATCCCAAGGCAGGATCTTTTCATAGAAAAGGACAGCGACGTAAACCAAGAGCTCGAGCGCTTGCGACTAAGTGCCACGGCGAGTTTGCTGAGCTTTGATGACGTCATCACCGTAGCGTCGGTTTCGGCAAACTACGGTCTGGGCGATCCCGCCGAATACAAAGGCATGGTGCTGTTTTTTGAGATCGGATCAAAATTTAGCACTAAATTTTTGCTTCGCAAGCTCGTCGATATGGGTTACAAACGCAACGACGATTTTTTTGATCGCGGGAATTTTCGCGTAAACGGCGACGTGATCGACATCTACCCCGCGTATTTTAACGATGAGGCGTTTAGGGTCGAGTTTTTCGGCGACGAGATAGAGGCG
Source organism: uncultured Campylobacter sp. (assembly GCF_905373215.1). Taxonomy (GTDB): domain Bacteria; phylum Campylobacterota; class Campylobacteria; order Campylobacterales; family Campylobacteraceae; genus Campylobacter_B. Next base: position 111,583 of record NZ_CAJPRT010000004.1, on the reverse strand, counting down.
ATGTATCATCTGGACGTGCTCGAAAACAAAAAGACGCAGAGCGTCAAAAAATTTATTCTCTACCCGACGAGCCAGTTCATTGTGGGCGAGCAGCGCCTGAAATCAACAATCAAAGGGATCGAAGAGGAGCTTGAGCAGAGGTTGAAATTTTTCGAGGACGCGGGCAAGCTCGTAGAGGCGCAGCGGCTGAAAGGGCGAGTGGAGTTTGACCTTGAGATGCTGGGCGCTACGGGGATGTGTAAGGGGATCGAAAACTACGCGCGCTATCTGACCGGTCAAAAACCTGGCGAGACGCCATATTCGCTCTTTGATTACTACGAGAGCAAAGGCAAGGACTATCTCGTCATCGTCGATGAAAGCCACGTGAGCTTGCCGCAGTTTCGCGGGATGTTCGCAGGAGATCGCAGCCGTAAAGAAACGCTCGTAGAATACGGCTTCCGCCTGCCATCAGCACTTGATAACCGCCCGCTGATGTTTGATGAGTTTATCAAAAAAAAAGCTAAATTCCTATTTGTCTCCGCAACACCTAATGATTACGAGCTGGATCTTAGCCGCGGAGCCGTATATGAGCAGATACTGCGCCCGACGGGACTACTCGATCCGCAGATTATCTTAAAAGACAGCGACAACCAGGTTGAAATTTTACACGATATGGCAAAGGAGGTCATCGCGCGCGGCGAGCGGATTTTAGTGACCGTGCTAACCAAAAAGATGGCGGAGGAGCTGAGCAAATACTATCTGGAGCTAGGCCTTAAGGTCAAATATATGCACTCGGACATCGATGCGATCGAGCGCAACGAGCTCATCCGCGACCTACGCAGCGGCGAATACGATATGCTAATCGGTATAAATTTGCTCCGCGAGGGGCTCGATCTGCCCGAAGTAAGCCTTATCGCGATCATGGATGCCGATAAGGAGGGCTTTTTGCGCTCGCGCACGAGCCTTATTCAGACGATGGGGCGAGCCGCGCGAAACGTGAACGGGCAGGTCGTGATGTTTTGCAAAAAGATCACCGCTTCGATGCAAGAGGCGATCGACATCACCCAAAAACGCCGTAAATTTCAAGATGAATACAACCGCGCTCACGGCATAACCCCGCATTCTGCGAGCCGCAATATCGAAGAGAGCCTAAAGATCGAGGACGGCACCGAAATTTTAAGAAAGGGTGCCAATTTAGAGAAGATGCCCGCCGCCGAGCGCGCCAAGATCGTAAAGGAGCTTCGCAAGCAGATGCTCGATGCCGCGGCGGCGCTGGAGTTTGAAAAGGCTGCAGCGCTGCGCGATGAGATCGCAAAGCTTAGGAAGCTGTAAATCGCGAGACTCGAAACGCCCTGAAATTTCGTCGTGAAATTTGCGCATTAAATTCCACCTGGCGGAGCGTGAAATTTGCGCGCGTAATACAGAGCGAATTTGCGCGCCGAATACCGTAAAGCAAAACGTGAAATTTGCGCGATCTACGCGTTAAATGCTGCGAGGCAGAGCGTAAATTTGGGCGTGATGCGAGACGGCGAGTTTTGAAATTTAATCATTAAATTTAAATAATTCGCGCAGGAATGCCGCAAGGTGAAATTTTAAAATTTACTCATTAAATTTTAGATAGTTTGAGGCGGATTGCTGCGAGAGCGGTTTTAAAATTTACTCGTTAAATTTAAGATGATTTGCGCGCGAAATTTATACATCGATTTTTCTCGCTAAATTTACACTCCGCGCCCTTGCTGCACCGGACGCCCGATCCGTAAATCTACGCGCCGAGCTTTTTGTTTTAACTCGCTTTCGATCCGCAATTTGCGAGCCCGATTTGTGGCAGCCCACGCTATCGCACTCTATACCGCCGAGCGCCTTTACACTTTTTTGCATGTCTCCGCATCCATCTTCGACTTTTTCCCGCGCGCCCTGCGTTTAAATTCTGTCGCTTCGCTCGCTCAATCCGTAGCGGCTATGAGCGTACATGCGCCCAGACGCCGAATTCACGCGCTTTTTACGCGCCGTTGTGCGCGGATACTTTCAAAATTTTACGCAGAATTCCAAGACTGCCTGCACATAAATTTGCGCCGCCGTCATAAACGCTAGCTTTTAAGGGTACGAAAGAGGGATTTGCGCGACACGGCGCAGGAAATGAAATTTAGACGGCGTTTATCGAAGCGTGTCTTCGCCGCTGCGGTGCGCCACAAAATTTCAAAACGGCAAGAAGCCGCGATTAAATTTATCCGCGAGAGCGCGCCATAACGCGCCGATTTTCGCGCTGCGTAAATTTTAAAATCGCCTCTAAATTTAAAATTTTATCCGCGGTTAATACTCTCTGCTAAGCTCTAAATTTTCCACGCGCAGCGGTCTTTCGCCCTCGAAAATCACTCCGATGCCGAAAGGCTCACAAATATCAAGCGCACCCTCGGCAAACCTCAGTAGCCACTGCGTATCGCGCGCGTAAAACGTGCATTGCGGCAGCTCAAACGGCAGATCGCAAACGGGCACGTCAAGCAGCCTAAGCTCATCCTCGCCCAAACAATACTCGCGCCTAAGCTCGTCTCGCAGGAAGGCAAGAGCGTCTTTTACGTACCGATCGATATTTCGGGCGATCCGCCGAGCAAGCGAAATCGTCTCATCGTCCACATCCGCCGTGTCTGCAGACACGAGGCAAAACGGCACCTCACCGAAGCTTTCGCTTTTTAGCTTCAGCTCCGCATACCAAATAAAGCCCTCGTCCGTCGCGACCTTTTCAAGCTCGCCAAATTCCCAAGCCATTTTTTGCATTTTATCTCCGCCTCTATTTTCGCGTCATCTTTTAAAATTTTGATGCCACACCCGTTTTTTGCGCGCTGTGTTTAATCCCCGCCGAAATAGAATCCCGCTCGCTTCTTAGACGAATGATCGCAAATCGTTAAGCGATTTTTTCCGTCCGAAGCCACGCAAACAAAAACGCCGCCGGCGCCGCAAAGTCCATCAGCAGGGATATGCGCGAGCCGTCGCCTGAGATGACGGACAGTATGCCGCCCGCGAACGAAACCCCCACGGCGATCAGAAATAGCACGTTTTGCGTGTCTTTATACAGCCCGTAATAGAGCCTAGCTATGAAAAACAAAACCGCCAGCGCGCCGATAATCGTAAGGGCGCGGTTTTGCAATATCGAAGCAACTGTATAGGCAATCGCGGTGATAATTATAAATTTGACGTTGGAGACGGTATCACTGCCCGCAAGCTCGGAGATGCCTTTCGCCGCGCGGTAAAGAAGGATGAGCGAGCCCAGGCCCAGGCACGCCCTGATGCTAAAAAGCCCCTCGCCGCCCGGTAGGTGCTCCGTAAGCGCAGAAATCAGCATAAGCACCTCAGATATGATGCCGAAGCGCTTTGCGTCTGCGAGCTTGCCTTGATTGAAGGGATTTCGCATACCGCCGAAGCCGCCGCCCATGCCGCCCGAACCGCCTAAATCGCCGCCGGAGCTTTTGAAACTTCCTTGCATTTTTATCTCCTTATTCGCGCGATCGCGCGTAGAAAATACTTATTGCAATTTACCCGTCCTGCCCGCACGCTTTTAAATCGGTACGCGGCGCAACCTCGCCGTTAAATTTTACCGCTTGCTGCGATACGACGAACGCTTTAAATTAAAAGCGACGCGAGATGTATCGACACGGCCTCGCACGATCCGCACAAGCGATAAAGTGCGAGTAGCGATGGCAAGCGAGCCGATTTGAAATTTTAAAATTCCAACGCAGTTTGCTTTAGAATTTAAAATTTTAAAAGACCCGCCGCTTGTCCGCCGCGAGCGGTAATGAAATTTTGACGCCGCGTCTTGCGACGAAATTTTAAAATTTTAGCTCGCCGCGGGGATCGCGCCGTAGAGACAGCGCACCGTAAAATTTCACGCCGTAAAATTTAAAAGCGAAATTCCGCGCCGAAATTCTAACTCAAAATTCCACGCCCGTAGCACAGAATTTAAAGCCCAAAAAATTCCATCGCGGCGACTTAGAATTTTACTCGCTAAATTTTATAAATTTTGTGCGCTTTTAATCCACAAATTTAATACGCCTTTACGAGCCGTAAATTTTTTAGATATATGACGCCGTCAAAAACGCCGCCTCCATTCGGCGCAGGCCAAGAAATGGCAATTCTTTTCGGCTCCTCGTCGTATTTGGGCTCGCAATAATTCTTTGAGCAGTCTGTTTTAAATACCTCTTTATCGTTGCTATCAAAATCCGTCTGGGTAGAATTTTTAGGAATTTCCAGCGTGTGGATTATACGATACGGCTCGCCCTCTTTTGTGCGGGCGGACATTACTTTTATTAGCGTGTCTGTGCTGCCGTCCGAAGTCCTATAGACCCCGTCTTGCCCCAAGCCCGCCAGCTCGAATTTTTTCTCCTTGCTATAAAATGCCGAGATTATGGAGCAGCCGCTAAAAAGCAAAACCGCCGCAAATAACGCAAACGCTCTCATTTTTCCTCCTTAGGCCGGTTAAATTTAGTTTTTAAAACTATGGATAGGCGCGGGGATCTGGCCGCCGCGGGCGATGAAGTCGGCGGATGAGTTTTTATTTACGCTCATCACGGGCGCGCTGCCCAGAAGCCCGCCGAATTCCAGCGTGTCGCCCTCTTTGCCCTTTGGGATTATGCGCACGGCGGTCGTTTTTTGATTTATCACGCCGATCGCGGCCTCGTCGGCTATGATCGCGGCGATCGTCTGCTCGGGCGTATCCTGCGGGATCGCGATCATATCGAGCCCCACCGAGCAGATCGCGGTCATCGCTTCGAGCTTTTCCAAATTTAACGAGCCTGCACGCACCGCAGCGATCATGCCCTCATCCTCCGAGACGGGGATAAACGCACCGCTAAGCCCGCCTACTTGGTTGCACGCCATCACTCCGCCCTTTTTGACCGCGTCGTTTAGCAGCGCAAGCGCAGCCGTCGTGCCGTGCGTACCGACGCGCTCTAGTCCCATCTCCTCAAGCACGCGTGCGACCGAATCGCCCACCGCCGGAGTCGGAGCCAGCGAGAGATCGACGATGCCAAATTTCACGCCCAGCCGCTCGGACGCCATTTGTCCTACGAGCTGTCCGATGCGCGTGATCTTAAACGCCGTCTTTTTCACGGTCTCGGCAACCACGTCAAAGCTCGCTTGGCGCACCTTCTCAAGCGCGCGCTTAACGACGCCGGGGCCTGATACGCCAACGTTTATGACGACCTCGGCCTCGCCCACGCCGTGAAATGCGCCCGCCATAAAGGGATTATCCTCGACGGCGTTAGCGAATACGACTAGCTTTGCGGCGCCTAGATCGGAAAGTCGCGCCGTTTCTTTGATCACGCGCCCCATGTCAGCGACCGCGCTCATATTTATGCCCGTCTTAGTCGAGCCGATATTCACCGACGAGCAGACCTTTTGCGTCGCGGCGAGCGCGGCAGGGATGGAGTCGATTAAAATTTTATCGCCCTTTGCGTAGCCTTTTTGCACTAGCGCCGAAAAGCCGCCGATAAAGTCGATACCGACCTTTTGCGCCGCCTCGTCCATCGCTCTAGCAAGCGGGACGTAATCAGTAGCGTTTGTCGCCGCGCCGATGATGGCGATAGGCGTTACGCAGACGCGTTTGTTTACGATCGGGATGCCAAGCTCTGCTGAAATTTCATTGCCGACCTTTACTAGATCGCGCGCCTTTTCGGTGATTTTTGCATAAATTTTCTCCGCCGCTTTGCCCATATCGGGATCGATGCAATCAAGCAGGCTGATGCCCATCGTGATCGTGCGGATGTCGAAATTTTGCTCCTCGATCATCGCGATCGTTTCGGTTACGTTTTTGATGTCCATTTGCGCGCCTTAGATGTTGTGCATGGCGTCAAATATCGCCGAGCTTTGGATGTTGATTTTAACTTTTAACTTTTCGCCTAGCTCGTTTAGTTCCTCGCGTAGGGCCGTGAAGTCCTGCTTTTCCTCGCTGGAAACCACCGCCATCATCGTGAAAAACTCGTCCAAAACCGTCTGGCTGATGTCGTCTATGTTTAGCCCAAGCTGCGCGAGCTTAGCCGAAACGCCCGCCACAATGCCGACCTTGTCCTTACCGATCACCGTTACGATCGCTTTCATTCTTACTCCTTTTTAAAATTTAGTGCTTTTGAGCGTGGAAGCCGTTTAAAACGACTAAGCCTTGCCGCCGTTTGAAATTATCAGCGCAAACACGATTGCGACCAAAGCGTAAAATATTACCGCGAGCCATATCGCCCATCTATTCACGCCGCCGCCCCGCCTTAGAGCTTCGTCGTCCCCTTTATCCAGTAGCGCGACAAATCTATAGCAAACGAAATATTTCGCCATAGTTCCACTACTGACACTAACCGCCATTCCTATACTTCTATCATATTCATCCAAAAACGGAATAAAGCAAGAAATTACCACAAAGGCAAATAGGGCTGCGGCAATTTTGTACTCCTTGCGGTACAGAAAAAAGAACAGCGTGCCGAAAAATCCCCACCAGCTCCATGTACTTACATAATTTAACTCGCGCTGCTTACCCGCGGCAAAAAATTTCTCGCAGGCGCGTGCGTAAATTTCAACCTTACTAGGAGTTTGCAAGAAAATTTCCAGCTTCTGCCGAAGCAGCTTGCCGTCAGATAAAATTTCTCTAGCATAATCCGTCATCTCACTCTCCTTAGCGATAAATCCCCACGGCGGCGCGAACCTTTTGCATCAATGAAGCAGCCGTCGCAGCCGCTCTTTGCGCACCCTGCCTTAACATCTCATCTAAAATTTCGCGGTGGCTTTGATAGTATTCGAATTTATCTCGCGCGTCTTTGAAGTAGCCGAGCACTAGCTCGTTTAGATACGCCTTGAAGTGCCCGTGCCCCTCGCCGCCCCGCTCGTAGCGAGCCCGCAGCGCCGCTTGCTCCGCTTCGTTTAAAAATAGTTTCGCGATATTATAGACATTGCATCCGCGCCACTGCTTAGGCGCCTCTAGGGGCTCAGAGGTCGTTACGATACTTGAAATTTGCTTCTTTAGCGTCGCGGCATCTGCAAAAATATCGATCGTATTGCCGTAGCTTTTGCTCATCTTGGCGCCGTCTGTGCCCGGCACGATCGCCACTTCATCGTTTACGCGCGCTTGCGGAATAGTTAAAATTTCGCCGTGGGCGTTGTTAAATTTAAGCGCGATGTCGCGGGCGATCTCGACGTGCTGGATCTGATCCTTGCCCACGGGCACGACCTCCGCGCTGTATAGCAGGATGTCCGCCGCCATCAGTACGGGGTAGCTGAACAGATCGTGCTTGCTCTCAAAGCCCTTGGCGATCTTGTCTTTGTATGCGTGCGCTCGCTCGAGTAGCCCCATCGGCGCATATCCGCTTAAAATCCAGTAAAGCTCCAACACCTCTTTTACGTCGCTTTGCACCCAAAACACCGTCTTTTTCGGATCGATCCCGAGAGACAAAAACGCTGCGGCGGCCTCGTAGGTGGAGTTTTTTAGCTTTGCGCCGTCGCTTACGGACGTGAGCGCATGGTAGTTTGCGATAAACATAAACATCTGCTCGCCCGCGTTTTGCGCGTCTACCATCTGCTTGATGCTCGCGAAGTAGTTGCCCAAATGCAGCTTGCCGCTGGGCTGAAGACCCGTTAAAATTCTCATCGTTGCTCCTTTAAATCAAAATCAAATCGCCGTCTACGAAGCCAGCGGCAACGTGCTTGCACTTAAAAATTTTTGCATCTGGCATCTGCTCTCGCAGATCGCGTAAAGCCTGCACGAGCATTTTTAAAACCTGCCGCCACGAAAGCTCGCTTAAAAAATCAAGCTGCAAGCGCGAGCTTTGCGGATAAAACTCATCCTCGTCCTCGCACGCCCAGTCGTCATCATCCGCATCGTAGCTGCTCGATCCCGCCAGCTGTAGTGCGTAAGGCTCGTAAAGATCGAAGTGCCACGCGATTACGCGCTTTGGAATTTGCTCGCGCTCTAAGCCCTCCAGCAGCTCACGCAGCTTTTGCTTTAGCGCCTCTTTCTTTTTAAGCTTATCGCCTTTGCCCTCTTTACCGTGCGGCTCGGAATTTTTGCCGCCGCCCGGGCACTTTTGCTTAGACATCTTTTTTCCTTTCAAGCTTAGCCCGTCGCAGGCGGAGCAAATTTCTTTTACGATCTTTTTTACGCTTTTATTTTCGACGTCGATTACGATGTCGGCCTTTTTTTCATACGCCCCGTCTCTTTCGGCGTGAAGCGCCGCGGCCTTTTGCAGATCGGCTAACAGCGGGCGTTTGGCAAATTTTTTCTCCGCGTTTTCGCTATTTTTTAAGCGATTAATGATCCCCTCAAAGCTTGATTTCAGATACACGACGGTGCCGATTTTGTTTAAATTTTTTACGGCGTAAAAGCCGCCGCCGGTGGAGATCACGGCACAGCGGACGGACTTTTCTAAAAATTTTGCAAGGCCCTCTTCCATCTTTCTAAAGCTCTGCTCGCCCTGCTCTTTAAAAATTTGCCCGATCTTTTTATTGGCGTAGCTTTCGATCATATCGTCGCAATCAAGCGCAAACATCCCGCTTTGCGCAGCCAGAGCCCGTGCTACCGTGCCCTTGCCGACCCCCATAAAGCCGATGAGTACGATGTTACCGCTCTTCATCGCCCTCTCCTTTTTTGCGCGGCAGCAGCACTAGCGGACTCCCCGAAAGAGCGAAGCTCGCGCGCAGTCTGTTCATCAAATAGCGCTTGTAACTGAAATGTAGCGCACCGGGGCGGTTCATTACAAGAGCGATCTTCGGCGGTGCAAAGCCGATCTGCGCGGCGTAGTAAATTTTAACCGATTTGCCCCGCTCGCGAGGTATCGGATGCGCCTTTATCGCGGCTTCTATGGCTTCATTGATCCTTGCAGTGCCGAGCTTGCGCGTGAAATTTGAATAAACATCCAAAATGAGCGGGTAAATTTTATGTATCCGCTTCCTATCCGTCGCGCTGACGCTGATGATCGGCGCGTAGGAAAGAAATTTAAACCTATCTCTCAAATCGCGGCAAAACTCGTCGTAATCGCGCTCGCAAAGATCCCATTTGTTTAAAATTATGATGAGCCCGAGTTCAAATTTAGCCGCAAGCCCCGCGATGCGCTCGTCCAGCTCGTTTAGCGGCTCGCTTGCATCAAGTACCAAAAGCGCGATGTCGGAGTTTTGCAAGATTTTTTCGGTACGATTTAATGCGAAACGCTCGATGCCCTCGATCTTACCGCGGCGGCGAATACCCGCCGTGTCGATGAACTCAAGCGTGCGCCCCTCAAATTCCGTGCTTTCGTTCACCGGATCGATCGTCGTGCCCGCATAATCGCTCACGACCGAGCGCTGCGAACCCACGAGCGCGTTTAGAAGGCTAGATTTGCCGACGTTTACCCGCCCAATGATACCCACGCCGATGGTTTTACTAGCATAAAATTCCTCGTCGCGCCCCTCTTTCGGCTCGCCCTCGTCGTTAAAGCCCTCTATAAAATCATCAAAAATTTCATCCTCATCCTGCCTCGCGGGCGCAGGGTCCAAAAAGCCGTAGATCCACTCTTTCAGCTCGTCGATGCCGCTGTTGTGCGAGACGGAGATCGGGAAAAATTTAACGCCAAATTCGTTAAACTCCCAGCTGCGCTCCTCGTCGCGCTTGCCGTCGATCTTATTGACCGCCAAAGCGATGGGCTTACCGAGCCTCTGCAGCGAAAAAAATATCCGCCGCTCATCATCGCTTGGAAGCAGCTTGCCGTCCGTCATAAAGATTATCAAATCCGCGCTCTTGGCCTCGCTTAGCGTCTTGGCTTGCACGCGCGCAAACAGCTCGGAGGTGTCGTCCAGACCGCCAGAATCGATCACGCGCACGCGGCGATCGAAAATTTCGGCTTCGGCCCTATTGGTATCGCGCGTCGTACCCGCAACGTCGCTCGTGATGGCGATGCGAGCGCCCGCTAGGCGGTTAAAAAGGCTCGACTTGCCGACGTTGGGGCGCCCGATGATGATCAAACTTTTCACGTTCGTCCTTGTAGTTTTTGGCGCGATTATAACCAAAAATAGATTAAAGCCAAATTCTACGCGCTCGCTCGCGGAAGGAAGCGCCTAAATTTTATAAAATTTAGGCGCTAAATTTAGAAATTTTATCGCGGCACTAGCAAAACGCCGCTTGAATAAAAGGCGCAAAGGCGCGCGATCCGTCGCCGCAAACCGTGACTCGAACCCGAGGCTGCGCGAAATTTTATAAATTTAAAAATAAAAGCCCAAAAATAGGCGCCGCGATGAAGCATAAGTAGCCGCGCAAAACGCAAAAACCGGCGTATGCGCAAAATCGGCTACTCCGCGCGCACTAGCGACGGCGCGAACTTCGCGTATGCAATAACGGCGCACGAAACGGGCGGTCGCGCAAAATCGCAAAGCTAATGCCAAAGAGCCAAACTAGCGCCGCAAGCGGAAGGCGCAAAGCAAGCTTCAAAGCGCAAAACCGGCGCAACTACACGAAAGCATAAAAGCCCGCAGCTGCGTAAATTTTACTGCTTTGCGCATGCAAGCGGCGGCGCGGCAAGATTAAAAGTGATGACGCAGCGAGGATTAGAAACAACGGAGCGGCGAGGGTGAGCTTAAAAACGACGGGATATTAAAATTTAATCATTATGCGTGTATAATTCCGCAAATTTAAAGGGTCGCGATGAAATACAACAACTTCTTGCTGCACCATCTAAGCGTATATTATATGCTGATGGCGTGCTTTTATAACTCTCTTACAGGCGTTTTCGCCAAGCTTTTGGGCGCGCAAATTTCATCGCTTGAGGTCGTGCTCTTTCGCAATCTACCAGGGCTTTTGATCCTGCTTTATAAAATCAAGGCGCGTCCCCGTACGGCGCGCTTTGCAAACAAAGGCGGTCATCCTTTTACGCTTGCGTTTCGCGGCATTATCGGGATTTTGGGGCTAATGGTGTTTTTTTACAACATCGCTAACATCAGCCTCGGCGAGGCATTTACCTTTCAAAAAACGGCGCCCATTTGGACGGCGATCATCGCGTATTTTACCCTCGGCGAAAAATTCGGCGCGATGGGCTGGTTCTCGGTCTGTCTCGGATTTGCAGGGATTGTTTTGGTAATTCAGCCGCAGTTTGGCTTACAGCCGAGCGATATTTTTGGAATTTTAAGCGGATTATTCGCAGCGATGGCGCTTACCTCAGTGCGCGGGCTGCGCAAATATTATAGCTCCGATACGATCATCCTCTCGGCGCTTCTTGCCGGCACGCTGATGCCCGCAGCGCTTATGATCGCGGCGGAATTTATAGATGCGCCGGCGCTTAGCTTTATGCTTTGCAAATTTAAAATTCCAAACGCGCAGGGCTGGCTCTTTGCCGTGCTTTTGGGGCTGCTGGGGCTATTTTATCAAACCTACGTTACCAAGGCCTACGCCGCGACGCGTAAAGCTGGCATAGTAGCTACGATTAGCTACGCAGACATCATCTTTTCGACGCTATTTGGGCTGTTGCTAGGCGACGCCCTGCCCGGTTTCATGGCACTTTCGGGCATGGCACTCATCATCGTCGCGGGCACACTTGTAGCGAACCGAAAGTAGCGCGCGATGAAACAAAAATTCTACTCCGCGTTTTGGCTGAAACATCTTGGCGTTTATTATATGCTCGTAGCGAGCTTTTATTTCGCGCTAAACGGCGCGCTAGCCAAGGTGATGGCGGAGCGGATGAGTAGCGCCGAGATCGTATTTTTCCGCAACGTAGTAGGGATAGCGATCGTGCTGTTTTCGCTACGACGGGTAAAAAACCTGGGCCCCGGCGGTAAGCCGTGGCTACTCGCATTTCGCGGTTTTATCGGTAGCTGCGGCATCTTAGCGACCTTTTACAACATCGCTCACATCGATCTTGGCACCGCTTTTACATTCCAAAAAACGGCGCCCATTTTCACCGCGCTATTTTCGGCGTTTTTCTTAGGCGAAAAGCTAAGCTCTAAGGGCTGGTTTGCGATACTGCTCGGTTTTGGCGGAATTTTACTCGTCGTGCGCCCGCACATCGGCATCAGCGTAACCGACGCGGTGGGAATCTTCGGCGGCATGTGCGCAGGGCTTGCATACACGAGCGTGCGCGAGCTCCGCAAACACTACGCCACCAACCTCATCGTGCTGGTTTTCGTCTCCTCCGCTACCTTTCTAAGCGCGATGATGATGGCTGCGGGCTGGGTGCTCGGTGATAGCGAGGTTAAAATTTTAGGGCTTTTCAGCGGGGCTGATTTGGCGAGGCTTGCTTACTTTAACCCGCCAAGCCTTTTTGGCTGGGTGCTCGTGGCGCTTCTGGGCGTCAGCGGTATCTACTTTCAAATTTACATGACGCGCGCCTACGCCGCTTCGCGCAAAGCGGGCATTGTCGCTGCGATCAGCTACAGCGACATCCTATTTAGCATGGCGCTAGGAATTATGCTAGGCGATCATCTGCCCGGTCCGATCGTGCTAGCAGGCATTGCGGTGGTGATTTTAAGCGGAATTCTAATCGCCCGCGAACGCTAAATTTAAATCTAAATTTAAAACCAATTCAAACGCGGCGTGAGGCTAAATTTCATCCGCGCCACCCGCCTGCGCTAAATTTCAGCAGTCTAAAAGCTTAAAAAGACTAACATTCAAATCAAAGTTCTACGGCGTAGAAATATTTTTCGACGGATTTAAAATTTTATGCATTTTATCGGTATCGACATCGGCTCTACCTCGTCAAAGCTCGCCGTTATGGACGAACGCGGCGAATTTTGCGAGCTATTTTTGCTGCCAAGCGGCTTTAGCGCGGTCAAGGTCGCGCGCCAGATCAAGCAAGCCTTAGAGCAAAAAGGCTACGCAGAGGGCTTCGTGACGGCTACGGGCTACGGACGCGTTAGCGTAGAGTACGCGCAGCTTAGCATGAGCGAAATTTTATGCCACGGCCTTGGCGCGCACTTTTTATTTGAGCCAGGCCGCACCGTAGAGGGCGTGGGCGGGCAGGATACGAAGGCTATCAAGACCCTAAACGGCAAGCCGACGGATTTTATCATGAACGATAAATGCTCGGCGGGCACGGGTAAATTTTTAGAGATCAGCGCGGACCGCTTGGGGCTTGAGCTTAGCGAAATTTACAAAACCGCCCGCAAAAATCCCGCAATCAAACTAAGCCTCCATGCACGGTTTTTGCCGAGGCCGTCCTCGCTAAGTGCAAACGAAGGGCGATCCGGTCGCGAATATCGCCGAGCGCTACCTCAAAATCCCCTGTTCGGTAATGTATCAAAACGACGCACGTTCGGATATCATCAAGGAATTTATCCGCGAATATCAAGCAGACGGCGTCATCGACGTCGTGCTAAGCGGTTGCCACACCTACGCGATCGAGACGAATAAGATCAAAGAGGCGAGCCGCGAAGCGGGAGCGAACTATATGAGCCTAGAAACAGACTACTCCAAGCAAGACGTCGGGCAGATACGCACGCGGCTGGAAGCCTTTATAGAGCTGCTTTAGCAGGTCTTATTTGAAATTTTAAAATTAAAAATTTTCTAAATTTAAAAACAAACCAAAGAAAGGAGAGATTGCATGAAATTTAAGGAGATAGACGAATCTCGTCGCGGCTTTTTAAAAGGAGCTCTAGCGGCAGCCACCATCGCCGGACCTGAAGCGATGCTCGCTGGCTATACGCCGTTTAAGCCAGGTTCCCTGCAGGTTTGGTCGTGCGGAGGACTGTCCGAAGCATTTAACGAGCTAAACGCCATTTATGAGTCAAGAACGGGACATAATATCCAATACACCGGCGCCTTTGCGGGCGCACTCGGAAAGTCGCTGCTAGCCTTGCAGGGCAAGACGGAGGTTTTCGGCGCTCGCGTTTTGGAGCTGTCTCAAAAACTACGCAAAGCAGGGCTTAGCCTTCGCTTTAGACCTCTATGTTTTACCGACTACGTTTTAGTAGTGCCGAAGGGCAATCCCGCGGGCATTCGCGACCTAAAGGATTTAGCAGAGCCCGGCGTGCGGGTGATGCTGCCGCTAAGGGCATCGCCTCCAGGCAGCGGACCGGTAAAGGGAATTTTGAAAAATTCCGGTCTCACGGGACCCGTTATGAAAAATATGGTCGCCGACGGCTCATGCGTCATTCAGATGATGTGCGATCTCGTAGATGGCAAGGGCGATGCGTCCATCATCGAAAAGCGCCTAACGACGCACGATAGGTTTAAAGACAAGATCGAATATATGCCTATCGACGAGAAACTTATCCCGCCCGGGCCGCTTACCTTTACGCTAAATATCATGAAGTACGTAAAGGACGAGAAGCTAGCCGATGATTTTGCGGACTTCGTCTGCTCCGTGGAGGGGCAGGAAATTTTCGAGCGACACGGCTTTACCTCCATCCATTCGGCGCGCGGGCTCGAACTCATAGAAAGGTTTGGTGTAAAAGATGTTTAGTATAGTAAATATGGTAAAGATGAAAAAAGTCTCTAGGCTAACTAAAATTCGTCGATTGGTGCAGCTGATTTTTATCGGCGCGATCGGGCAATGGGCGTATTACGGGATTTTTAGATGCCCTTTTATTGTGCCTTTCGTAAACTGCCAATCCTGTCCGATCATCACGTGCTGGGGGCGTATCGCGACCGTGTTTTTCGGATTTTGGCTATTTATCCCCGTGCTGGTTATTTTCCTTGGGCGCGCGTTTTGCGGCTGGCTTTGCCCGGGCGGATTCGTAAATCAAATGCTCGGTAAATTTGCTATTTTTAAGCTTAAAATTCGCAATAAAAAGCTTAGATTTGCGCAGATAGGCATGGTTTTAGCCGTTTTGCTGAGCGCGGGCGTGTATTTTATCTACGGCAATCCTCGAGTTATGATCCCTATTCGCACCAGCGACGAGTACCTAAACGCCGTTATCATGTCCTTTAAATTTTCCGATTGGTACTGGGCGGTTCGCACTGCCGTAGTCGTGGCCTTCATCGCCGCATCCTTGATCGTCGCAAATTTATGGTGTCGCTTCGCCTGTCCTAGCGGCGGCATAATGGAGCTGCTGCGTAAAATTTCAATATTTCGCGTTTATAAAACGAGTGCCTGCGATAACTGCAACGCCTGTTTGCGCAAATGCGAAATGGGCACGAGACCGGACGAGATAAACTGCACGAACTGCGGCGATTGTATGGACGTTTGCCACGCGGACGCCATCAAATTCGGAAGGGAAAAAGATTGATGAATTTTTATACTCGGGCATTTTTAAATAATCACCCTTGTTTTAATAAAAAAGCGTCCGCGAGCTACGGGCGCGTGCACCTTCCTGTAGCTCCGCATTGCAATATCCAATGCAATTTTTGCAACCGCATCTACGACTGCGCCAACGAAAACCGCCCCGGCGTAACAGAGAGGGTGCAGAGCCCGGACGAGGCCGTAGGATACGTGGAAAATCTATTTAAATTTAGACAAGATATCTCGGTCATCGGTATCGCAGGGCCCGGGGATCCTATGTGCGATGCCGACAAGACTTTGTCTACCTTTGAAAAATGCAAAGCCCGCTTCCCTCACGCCCTACTTTGCTTATCCACAAATGGCCTATCTTTGCCCGAGCACGTGGATGATATCGTGCGCATCGGCGTGAGCCACGTGACGGTAACGGTCAATGCCGTAACGCCCGAAGTGGGCGGCAAAATTTATGCGTGGGTACGCCACGGAAATAGAATTTACCGCGGCGAAGAGGGCGCCAGAATTCTTGGGGCGCGCCAAGAGGAAGGTATTCGCAAACTAAAAGAAGCTCGCATGATCGTAAAGATCAATACGGTCGTAATACCTGGCGTAAATATGGCTCACGTCCCGCAAATCGCGAAAAAGGCCAAGGAGTGGCGAGCCGATATCATGAACTGTATGGCGATGATCCCCGTGCATGATACCCCTTTTGCAAATATCAAATCGCCCTCTAACGAAGAAATTCGCAGCATGCGAAAGCTAATCGGCGGCTCAATGGCGCAGATGACTCACTGCAGCAGATGCCGCGCCGATGCGTGCGGTAAGCTTTGCGAAAAATAAAGACCTGCTTTTAGCGGGTCTTTTATCCGGCCTAGGATACGCTCTCATAGCGCGCATAAAATTTTATGAAGAGATTTAAATTTAGAATTTGTCTAAATTTAGAGCTAGCAAACAGCCAATAAGCAGCTTTTTGGCTGCGGCGGTTTTTTAAAATTTAAAAACAATTTTTAAATAACGTTATTTTGCTTTTATTTAACTTTGGCTATAATACTCCCAAAATTAGGCATCAGAAAAACCGTATAACGGTAAAATAAAGGAGACATCATGGAAAACGTTTCAAGACGTGATCTGCTCAAAATGAGCCTAGTTGGCGCGGGTGCTTTAGCGCTCGGCTCCGTAAACGCAAACGCTGCGGTAAACGCAAAGGACGTCAAATTTGACGAAGAGTGGGACGTAGTCATCATTGGCTCCGGTTTTGCAGGACTTGCGGCGGGTATCACCGCAGCCGAAAAAGGCAATAAAGTCCTAATCCTAGAAAAGATGGGACGCGTCGGCGGTAACTCAGTTATTAACGGCGGTATATTTGCCGTTCCAAACAGCGACAAACAAAAAGCAGAAGGCATCAAAGATAGCAACGAGCTATTTATCAAAGACTGCCTAAAAGCCGGCCGCGGCCTAAACCACGTAGATCTAATCGACACCATCGCTACTCGCGCGCAAGACGCATATAAACTAACTCTAAAATGCGGCGCTAAATACATAGATAAAGTTACTCACGCAGGCGGACACAGCGTACCTAGATCGCTTCAGACCGCTAACGGCTCGGGTTCGGGTATCGTTCAGCCGATGGTAGAATACTTTAAAAATCTACAAGGCTGCGAGCTAAGACAAAGAGCTAAATTTGACGAATTTGTGCTCGGTGAAGACGGCGGCGTAGACGGCGTGATCATCAGAGAGGATTATAAATTTGATCCAAAGAGCCAAAAAGACGACGCCGAAAACACTACAGGAACTAAAAAAGTTATAAAAGCTAAAAAGGGCGTAGTACTAGCCGCAGGAGGATTCTGCCGCGACGTATTCTTTAGACAAGTCCAAGATCCGTCTATCTTGCCTACTACGGATAGCACCAACCACCCGGGCGCAACCGCAGGCGCTATGAAAGAGGCGTTTAGGATCGGCGCTACCCCTGTTCAGCTAAGCTGGATACAATTTGGTCCATGGGCATGCCCTGACGAAAAAGGCTTTGGCGTAGGCTCTATGTTTAACGTAAACGGAAGCTTCCGCTACGGAATTTCAGTCGATCCAAGAACCGGCAAACGCTATATGAACGAGCTAGCGGACCGCCGCACCCGCTCTCAAGCTATGTTTAAAGTAATCGACGCAAAAGCCGATATCTATCCTATCAACTTCTGTGATAGCGATGGTGTAAAAAACATGGTCATACCTGAGCACTACACTAAACCGCTAGAGTCCGGCGTACTAAAGAAATTTGAAACTCTAGACGAGCTAGCGGCGGCTTATAAAATCCCTGCCGCAGAGCTAAAAAAGACCGTCGAGAGATATAATAGCTTCGTTAAATCGGGCAAAGACGAGGACTTCGGTAAGCCTATGGATAAAACCACCACAAACGGCGTAGATATCTCTAAACCGCCGTTCTACGCCATGCGCGGTACGCCAAAGCTTCACCACACGATGGGCGGTATCGACATCAATACCAAAGCTCAGGTCATCTCGCTGCAAACAGAGATGCCGATCCCTAGGCTATTTGCCGCAGGCGAGATCACGGGTGGCGTACACGGAGCTAGCCGCTTAGGTAGCGTGGCGATAGCTGACTGCTTAACGTTTGGGATGATTGCGGGAGAGAATATAGGCTAATTTGCGGCGTCTTTTGAGCGGCTTTGAATGAGCTATAAATTTCGGTCGGCGATAGGCTATATGCCTTATCTTGACCGAAATTTTCGTCGCAACATTCAAATCCATCTCAAAAATACTTGCAAATACTATTTCGTATCGCAGGTCAAATTTAAGATTTCGAGAATTCGGCTTGCGGTACTTCATTAAATTTTATCGCTAGATGAACTAAATATTCTATCTGCGCTCTAAAATTTAGATCCGCCTCGCCTAAAGCTCGAGATAATTCGCTTTAAATTTGCATTTTTTGAGCGCTTTTACAGAGTTTGCTAGAATTTTGCCTGACAGGCTATTTTTGCTTCGTTTCTCTCACAACTTGCAAGCAGAAGTCTAGCTTGCGCAATTTTTAGCTTCTAACTCAAAAAATCGCCTCGAAATACTTGCAAATTTTATTTTATATCGCAGGCTAAATTCCGTCTGTGATACTTTTACCTAATAAACTTGAAATTTTATAAATCACCTCTGTCAGAATTTTAAAAATATATGACGCTAAAGTTTTGCCATACAGGCGAAATTTTGTATCACGTCTTACTAAAATTTAGAATTTTTAATAAAAATTATATATTCCGCACGATATAATCGCGCATCTGCTCGCAGCGCGAGCGATAGCTAAATTTCAAGGAGATGCAATGAAAATATTTAAAGCCCTGCTCGCAACAGCGCTAATCACCGCTACCTTAGGCGCTAAGACGCTCAAAGAGGGCACGCTCGTAATAGCCACGGAGGGGACTTACTCGCCGTATTCTTTCTATGATGAGAAAAATAATCTTACCGGCTTTGATGTCGATATCGCTCGCGCGCTGGCAAAAGAGCTAGGGCTAAAGGCGGAATTTTTAACCGCGCCGTGGGATGCGATGCTGGCGGCATTTGACGCAGGCAAAGCGGACATAGCGATGAATCAAGTAAGCATCACGCAGGAGCGCAAGAAAAAATATAACTTCAGCGAGCCTTATACTGTGGCTTATGCTGCGCTGGTAGTGCGAGCTGATAACGAAGGGATTAAGAGTTTTGCGGATCTTAAAGGCAAAAAAAGCGTCCACTCCGCTACCAGTAACTGGGCTGACATGGCGCGCAGCTATGGCGCCGAGGTCGTTACGGCAGACGGATTTAGCAAGGGTGTGGAGCTCATCATAGCTCGTCGCGCAGACGCTACGATCAACGATAACATCACATTTTTCGACTATATGAAACAGCGCCCAAACGCCCCACTAAAAATCGCAGCTCAAGGCAATGAGCCGATCTATTCAGCTGTGCTGCTTAAAAAGGACGACGAGCTGACGGCGCAGATAAATTCCGCGCTAAAATCGCTAAAGCAAAAAGGCGTGCTGAAAGAAATTTCACTTAAATATTTTGGCAAAGACATTACGGAATAAATTCTACGACCGCTTAGTTGAAGCGTGGAATTTTAAACTTGGTTGAGCGGGATTTCGCATTTTAAATTTCGCTCATAAAATTTTGGAGGAATTATGAAAAATTTAATAAAAACTTTGCTTGCGTGCGCGCTTTTAATATGCGGCGCAAACTCTAAAACACTACGCGAAGGCACGCTTAAAGTAGCTACGGAAGGCACCTTTTCGCCATTTTCGTATTATAACGACAAAAATGAGCTCGTAGGATACGACGTAGATGTCGCGCGCGCAGTCGCCGAAAAGCTTGGTCTAAAAATAGAATTTCTAACCGCGCCTTGGGATGCGATGCTTGCAGCATTTGATGCAGGCAAGGCAGACGCTGTGTTTAATCAAGTAAGCATCACTGATGAGCGCAAGAAAAAATATGAGTATTCTGTGCCCTACACCGTCGTTTACGGAGCTATCATCGTGCATAAAGATAACAACGACATTAAAAGCTTCGAGGATTTAAAAGGCAAGAAAAATGCGGACTCCGCTACCAGCAACTGGGCGCAAGTCGCTAAAAAATACGGCGCGCAAAACGTAACCGTCGATAGTTTCGCCAAAAGTATGGAGCTGCTGATCGCTCGCCGCGTAGATACCGTCGTACGCGATAATACCGTATTTTACGACTTTTTAAAGCAGCGCCCGGACGCTCCGATTAAGATCGCCGCAAAGCTAAAAGACGTCGATTATAGCGCTGCAATCGTGCAAAAGGGCAATAAAGAGCTCGCAGATCAAATCAGCAGAGCTTTAAACGAACTCAAAGCCGAGGGCAAGCTAAAAGAAATTTCGCTTAAATATTTTGGCAAAGATGTGAGTGAATGAACGAAACAAGCAGAATTCTAGAGCTTGTTAGCAGCTCGCTAGAGCCGATGGCGCTAGCCCTGTTACAAGTTACGATCCCGCTTACGATAATCTCATTTCTGCTCGGGCTCGCACTTGCGGTGCTGACGGCGGTCGCACGCATCGCAAATTTTAAAATTTTAAAGCAGCTAAGCGAAATTTATATTTGGATTTTTCGCGGCACTCCGCTTTTGGTGCAGCTTTTTATCGTCTATTTCGGACTTCCAATCGTTGGGATCACACTTGATGTTTGGGCTGCTGCGATCATTACCTTTAGCCTCAATATCGGCGCTTACGCTTCAGAGGCGGTGCGAGCTGCGATCCTATCAGTGCCAAAGGGACAATGGGAAGCGGCTACTTCGCTAGGCATGAGCTACGCTCAAATCCTGCGCCGCATTATCGCTCCGCAAGCAGCACGCATATCGCTGCCGCCGCTATCAAATATATTTATCTCTACGCTTAAAGACACTTCGCTCGTAGCCTCGATTACGATGGTCGATATGTTTATGGTCGCTCAACGTATTGCTGCGCGGGCATTCGATCCGCTTACGTTATACGTACTGGCGGCGCTATTTTATCTAGCAGTCTGCACCCTTCTTACGTTCTTACAATCCAAGCTAGAGCGACGATTTTCAAGGTTCGTATGATGATAAAATTTACGAACTTAACTAAGCGCTTTGGCGATCACGTCGTGCTAAACGGGCTAAGCTTAGAATTTCGCGACGGGCAAACGACAGTGATTTTAGGAAGCTCTGGCTCTGGCAAATCCACGATGCTGCGCTGCATAAATCTGCTCGAAATTCCAAGCGGCGGCGAGCTACAGCTAGGCGAGTTTAAGATAAATTTCGACGCTCAGCATAAAACAAGCGAATATCATCCATTCCGCGCGCATACGGGCATGGTTTTTCAAAGCTTCAATCTCTTTCCGCACCTCAACGTCTTACAAAACGTCATCGAAGCGCCCGTACACGTATTAAAGCAGCCACGCGAGCTTGCCGAGGCAAATGCAATGGCGCTGCTAAAAAAGGTCGGCATGGCGGATAAAGCTGGCGCGTATCCGGCTCGCCTCTCCGGCGGTCAGAGCCAGCGCGTAGCGATCGCGCGGGCGCTTGCGATGCAGCCTGAGTTTTTGCTGCTGGATGAGCCTACGAGCGCGCTTGATCCCGAGCTTGAGGCACAGGTGCTAAAGACTATCGCAGAGCTTGCCGCAGAGGATCGCTCGCTTATCATCGTCACGCACAATATGGGCTTTGCACGCAAGATCGCAGATAGAATTTTATTCTTAGACGGCGGAGTTATCGCATTCGACGGCGACGCAGAGGAATTCTTCGGTAGCGGCGACGAGCGCATAGCTAAATTTATCGGAGCGATGAGCTTTTAAATCCATTAAATTTTAAGGAGAAAAGATGAAAATAGATACCCTAATCGTAAAGGGCATAGAGGCTAAGTCCAACCCCCACAACGCGGTGATTCCGCCGATATATCTAGCCAGCACCTTCGTGCAAGAAAGCCTGGATGATTTCGGCAAATACGCCTATTCGCGCGGCGCAAATCCTACGCGCAACGCCTTTGAGGAACTTTTTGCAAAATTTGAAGGCAGCAAATACGCCTTCGCGCTAGCCTCGGGTATAGCGGCTACGAGCGCTGCATTCGCGCTGCTTAAAAGCGGCGATCGCGTGCTGCTAAATAACAACGTTTACGGTGGCACCTATCGATACGTAAGCGGGATTTTTAAAAATCAAGGGGTCAATTACGACTTAGTGGACGATCTAAATTTGATCACCGAAATTCCGAGCGACGTCAAAATGGTCTTCATCGAAACGCCCTCAAATCCGCTTTTGCGCGTAACCGACATTGAGCGCATCAGCGAGCTCGCGCACAAAAACGGCGCGCTTGTGGTTATGGATAATACCTTTTTGACCCCATATTATCAGCGCCCGCTAGAGCACGGCGCAGACGTCGTGGTTTATAGCGCGACCAAATACATAGGCGGGCATGCCGATCTGATCGCCGGCATCGTTACGACGAATGACGACGAGCTTGCCGCAAGAATTCAGTTTATGAAAAACACTCTGGGCGCGACGCTATCGCCTACCGACGCGTATTCGCTCATACGCGGGCTTAAAACGCTAAGCGTGCGCTTCGACCGCCAGAGCGAAAATACGCTAAAGATAATAGAATTTTTACGCGGCAATCCTGCGGTAGAGGCGGTAAATTTTGCAGGCTCGCATTCGGCTAACGAAAAAGAGATACAAAATCGCCAAGCCAGCGGCATCGGAGCGGTCATCTCACTGGTGCTTAAGCCGCAATACGACTATAAAACCTTTGCGCGCAGCCTTGAGCTATTTGATCTGGCGGTTAGTCTGGGCGGCGTAGAGAGCCTGATCTGCCATCCTGCGTCGATGACGCACGAGAGCTATCCGCGCGAGCTGCAAGAGCGCATCGGCATCAGTCAAAATTTGCTGCGTCTAGCCATAGGCATCGAAAACGCGGACGATCTCATAGCGGACCTTGCCGCCGCGCTAGAAAAATCTAAAAAATAGGCGGCACGAATTTTACGTAAGCTTGTGGAATTTTATGCAGGCTTGTAAAATTTACGCGCGCAGAATTCATGCCAAAATTTAGTCCGAAATCCTTATAGCTTCGCTCGTGAGGCTATAAGGGCGCGGTCTTTACAAGCCGGCGCGCAGGGCGAGTTCGTAAAGACCCGCCGCCGATTATTTCATCTTACAAAAATCTTTTTTCGCAAAACCTATGCCTATTTATCGCGGGCTAAATTTTGTATGAATTTTCACTCGTTAAATTTTACGAAGCGCGCGGCTTTGCGTAAAATTTAAATTTAAAAATTCCGTCACTACGTCGTTGAAATGAAATTTTAATTTATACGCACGGCAAAATTTATCTAGACCTCTTGCTAAAACACATTGTTTAAATTTAATTCGGATAAATCTATCTAACCGCCGTTTGATATTGCCGAGCGAAGAGCTTAAATTTAATCAAAAATTTAAAGACGGCGGCGGATCTGTGCCGCACCACGCCAACTGCTCGGTCTAAATTTAGAGCAATCAAATTTATCAAACGAGCAAATTTAGGCTCCGTCCTGCTCAAAATTTAAAATTCCGCGCGCCGTTTAAATTTCGCTTAAAATTTTAGCCGCTTTAAATTTAGCGAAATTACTTCAGCTCGCCCCAACGTTTGGCGATGTTTAGGCTCGTCTTAAGCGGCACGTTCAGGCTCGCTGCGCTTTGCATTATCTCCTGCGCGCGCTCGCCGAAGCTCTGCGCCAAATCGTCCCGCACCTCGAAGATCAGCTCATCGTGGATCTGCAATATCAGCCGCGCCTCGTCGCTTAACAGCGGCGAAATCTCAACCATCGCCTTTTTGATGATGTCGGCTGCGGAGCCTTGAAATTTCGTATTCACCGCCTCGCGCTCGTAGCTCGCATAGACCATGTTGTTGCGCGCGTTTGCGAAGTCGAAGTAGCGCCTGCGCCCAAAAAGCGTGCTTACGTAGCCGCTTTCTTTCGCGTCCGATTTTATGCTTTGCAAAAACTCCTTGATCGTGGAAAACGCCGCGAAATAGCGCTCGATATAGCCCTTCGCCTCGACGCGCGCGATGCCTAGGCTGTCGCTTAGCTTGCCCGCGCCCATGCCGTAGATGAGACCGAAATTTATGCTCTTTGCGATCGTGCGGTGCGCGGGCTGCGCGTCGCCGAAGATGCTGATCGCCGTGCGCGCGTGAATGTCCTCATCCGCCCTAAACGCCGCCAAAAGCGCAGGATCGCGCGAAAAGTGCGCGAGCAGGCGCAGCTCGATCTGCGAATAATCAAGCGAGATCAGCGAGTAGCCCTCGCTCGCGAGGAAGCAGTCCCGCACGTCCTTCGCAAAGGTGCCGCGCGCAGGGATATTTTGCAGGTTCGGATTTTTGCTCGCTAGCCGCCCGGTGGCCGTGCCGGTCTGCAAGAAATTCGATCTGACGCGATTTTGCGCATCGGTCAGGGCAAGCTGCAGCAGCGGCTCGCAGTAGGTGCTTTGCAGCTTAAACAGCTCGCGGTAGTCTAAAATTTTACCCACCGCGGGATGTAGCGCCGTAAGATCCTTCAGCACGCTTTCATCGGTGCTGTAGCCCGTCTTGGTGCGCTTTGCGGCAGGAAGCCCAAGCCGCTCGAAAAGCACGGCGCCGAGCTGAGCGGGAGAGTTGATGTTAAACTGCTCGCCGCAAAGCTCATAAATTTCATCCGTGAGCGCTCGCAGGGACTTTTCGTTGCGCGCGATAAGGCGCTTTATCATCTCCGCGTCGATCTTGATGCCGCATCTTTGCATCTGCCAAAGCACCCGCACGAACGGGAACTCAAGCTCTTGCGCGAGCTTAAAAAGCGCGGGTTCGAGCAGCTGTTTGAGTTTAAAATACAGCCTCAGCGTCACCCACGCATCCTCGCTCGCATAGATCGTAGCGGCGTCCAGCTCCACGGAGGCGAAGGTCTCGCCCTTTTTGACGACGTCGCCGAAATGCACAGTCTCATACCCCAGATACCGCGGCGAGATAGAGTCCATCCCCACGGCGTTTGCGGGATCGAGCAGCCACGCTAGCACCATCGTATCGGCAAAGCGCGCAGGTGGCTCAATGTTAAAATTATTTTTCACGATCTCAAAATCGTATTTTAAATTTTGCCCCACGACATAGCCGCGAAATAGCGAGCCGATCGCAGCCTTTGCCGCGTCCGAAGAAATTTGAGCCGGAGCGCCCAAATAGCTGTGCGCGAGCGGGACGTAATAGGCGCGCTCCTCGTTAAATGCAAACGAAAAACCCACGATCTTGGCGCTTTTGCTATCGACGCTAGTGGTTTCCGTATCGAAGCTCACTAAGGTCTCGGCGCTGACGCCTTCGCACAGCCTCGCAAGCTCCGCGGCATCGGTAATGCAAACGGGCTCAAAGGGCGTTTTAAAAGCGCGTTCATAGTTTTGCCCGCCGCAAGCGGAACCGCCCGGGATAGAATTTTGCCCGTCTAGCCCTCCTACGGCAGCGTCCAAGATAGAGCCGCCGCGAGACGGCTCTGTGCCCGCGCCCTTCCCGCCCCCGCTTAAAAAAGAGTTTTTTGTGCTTGCGCCTTTGCCCTCGCCCCAAAGATCAAGTCCGTTCTGCTCCTGCAGGCTTAACGCCGAAAGAAGCCTATTTAGCGCGTAATCTTTTAAAATTTCGCGGATTTTAAAAAGCGGATTTTGCTGCGGAAATTTCGCATCCTCTAAAGGCGGGATTTCCAGCTCGTCGTAAAGCGTAGCCAGGCGCTTGCTTATGTAGGCGCTCTGCTTACCTTCTATCAGATACTCGCGCTGTTTGTTTTGCGGCAGGCGGTCTAAATTTGAATAGATCCCCTCAAGCGAGCCCCATTCGTCTAAAAGCTTCTTCGCTCCTTTGTCGCCGATGCCGCGCACGCCTGGGATATTATCGGCGCTGTCGCCGCAGATCGCTAAAAAATCCACGATCTGCTCGGGATAGACGCCGTAGCGCTGCAAGCACTCGCCCCTTCCGTAAAGCATCTTTTTGCCGTGGCTGTAAATTTTAACGTTTTCGCCGATGAGCTGATACAGGTCCTTGTCGGAGGTAACGATGTTGATTTTATGCGTGGCGCCGTGCTTTTTAACGACGCTTGCGATGAGATCGTCCGCCTCATATCCCTCGCGTCCGAGCGAGTAAAGCCCCATCTTTTCGATCATCTCAATGCAGACCGGCAGCTGCTGCAAAAGCGCGGGCGGCGGGGCTTGGCGGTTGGTTTTGTAGTTCGGATCGATATCCGAGCGGAAGGTCTTGCCTTTACTATCCAGAGCGAAAATTATATAATCGCTCTTAAATTCCTTCGAAAGATTTGCGATGAAGCTCGCAAATCCACTCACCATACCGCTGGGTTTGCCGTCTTTTGTTTTAAGCCCGCTCATAGCGTAGTAGAGCCTGAAAAAAAAGCCGAACGTATCGATGATCGTGATGGTCTGCATAATGGTCCTCGGATTTAGAATTTTAACGCGTAGTGTATTAAAATTCGGCTAAATTTACAAATTCCGAATAGGACTTGATCTGCCTCATTTCAAAATTTTAAAATTTGCTATATAATCGCGCGAAATTTTAAAAAAAGGACCTAGTATGGATTTTTTCACAGACTGGCAGGAGTTCGACGCGGCGGGCGCCACGGTGAAATTTTATAAAAAATCGCAGGGCGGCGTAGAATACATCGGCTTTGATTCGCGCAAATGCATTCCGCCCGAGCCGATGGTAAATGCGCTGGTGGCGTTAAATTTCGTAAAGGACGGCACCAAAAAGGTCGTCATGCTCAATCATAAATTTCCGATGGGGCTGATCCCGAAGATCGAGTCTAAATTTGACATTGCCCGCGAGGATCTGGACGGCGACGCAGTCAAGCTCACCATCAGCCTAAAACCCGGCGCGGTCAATGAGGGCTTCGATACCGACGCGAAGTGCCACGGCTAAAGTGCTTTAAAATTTAGATGAATATCACGACCTTTTCGCCGCCGTTTCGCATCGTAGGCGGCTATTTCATCTGCGGCTTTATCTTTTTGCTGCTAAGTGCGGCGAGCTTTTTAAAGGCCGATTTCGGCGCGATCCAAGCGCCGCAGACGGCGAGCTTTTTTCACGTATTTTTGCTGGGATTTGTAATCAGCATAATCATTGGAGCGCTCTATCAGCTTACTTCAGTCATCATCCAAAAGGAATTTTTCACCGTCAAATTTGCGTTTTTAAATCTCCTCGCCTACGGCGCGAGCGTGGCTCTGCTAAGCGCGGGATTGCTACTTTCAAGCATCCCTTTGATGCACGCAGGCGGCGCCGTTTTGCTGCTTAGCCTATTTTATTTTACGATCTGCTACGCGCTAAGCTTCATCGGCACGCCCAAATGGAGCTTCCCTGCCGTAGCGCTTGCGATCTCGGCTGCGTTTTTGGCGGTAGGGATCAGCCTTGGCTTCGCGCTCGTGCTAGCGCTTAGCGGCGTGGAGATTTTCGGAGTGTATTTTTCAGAAATTTTATCCTATCACATATACTTCGTGCTGGGCTTCGTGTTTTTCGTCATTGTAGGCGCCGCGTGCGTATTGCTGCCGATGTTTAGCCTGGCGCACGATCTAAGCTTCGCGCTAGCAAAAGCTTCGCTGGCGCTGTATCTGCTCGCGGGGCCGTTTTTGTTAAAAGATTTTGGAATTTTCATCGCCTTTGCCGCGCTTGCGAGCTTTGCGGCTCAGGCGATCTATATCCTAGCCAGGCGCGTGCGAAAAGCGATCGATTATTGGAATTTAAACGTCTACATCTCGCTGGCGGCCTTGGGATTTAGCGGCGCATTTTGGCTCGCAGGTCGCGCGGATGCGGCGGCGTTTTGGCTGCTATACGGCTTTTTGTTCGCCTTCATCGTCGCGCACCTTTATAAAATCGCACCCTTTCTCATCTGGTACCACTACGTCTCGCCCTTCGTCGGCAAGCGCAAAATCCCTATGCTAGACGATATGATAATCAAAAAGATCGCCTACGCAGCCTGCGTGCCGAACGTCTTAGCGCTTGCGTGCGCGGGCCTTGGAGCGCTAACGCCTGCAGCGATCTTGCAAGCGGCAAGTATAATTTTGGTGCTAGTCAACATCGTAAATATCTTTAACTACATAAAATTTGGAGAGGAAAAATGAAAGTAACGAAGGAGCAAATTTACGACGCACTTCGCGCCGTAGTGGACCCTGAGGTGGGCTTTGACGTCGTGTCGCTAGGGCTCATCTACGACGTAGCGGTAGATGAGGCGAACAACGCCAAAGTCACGATGACGCTATCGACTCAGTCGTGCCCGCTGCATGAGATGATGGTGGAATGGGTGCGCGCGGGTGCCGAGAGCGTGGAGGGCGTCGGCGAGGTGGAGATTGATCTGGTTTTTGAGCCGATGTGGAATATCGATATGGCGGAGGATCACGTCAAAGAGGCTCTGGGGCGATTTTAGGGCTCGCACAGGGCCACTTCCGCGGATGTCGGAGCGCTTCTGCAGATCGGTCTAGACGCTGCACGGATAGTCAGGGGTACTTTCTGCAAATCGCCGAGCACTCTTGATCTCGCTCGACTATTCGCCGCCGCTTTAAAATTTTGCCGCGCCGTCCAACCAAACCCGCAGTGCGGTCGCCGTCGGCAACGTTGAGCGATATGCCGAGCGTGACGCGCGATATAAATAAAATTTTCGTAAATTTTAAAATTCTACGCAAAAGGCGTCCGCCTTGCCCTCGTAAAATTTGTGCAAAGTCTGCGCGTTAGATTTACGCCGCGTCGATCGCGACAAATCCAAACCATCCGCTTCCGTAAAATATACGCGCAATCCGCGCCTCGGCTATCTACTCAAGCATCGATGCGAGAAATTTCAAGAGCGATACCGAGCAGAAATTTCAAAACGACGCCGCAAGCTCGGAAAATTTAAAAGCGCAGGCACGGAATATAAAATTTTAATCGGTAACGCGGATGTTAAAATTTTAAAATGAGTGCACAAATGTGAAAATTTTAAAAAGGCTGCGCGAGCAAGAGGGCCGAGGGCGGTAAAATTTTAAAAACCTAGCGCCCGCTTAATGCTGCAAAAATTCTAAACCGGCGCGCTTATCGCAAATCAAGCGCAAGCGATCGCTCATGATCGTTTGCGGCCCGCCGGCAAACGCTAAGCGAGCAAACAAAGCGATTGCGCGCATGCAATTCACAATCATAGGCGGCAAGCAGGTAACAGTGAGAGCGGCGAAGGTAATTCGGTCGCGAGCGGCGAATGAACGCGCGACGCGGGTCTCAGCTCGTAAAATTTACCGCAAAAACCGCGGGCTTTGCGAGTTTTTTAAGGCTTCCTTTGAGCATTATCAAATTATCCGCGCCGGAGATTTTAAGAGTGGAATTTTCGAAGCTAAATTCTAAATTTTTTAGCGCATTTTCGCTTAGAAGGCGCGCAAGCTCCAAAATGTAGCTAAGCCACGCGAGCTTGGCGGCATCGGGCAAAATCGCGCTCAAAGGCGCGAACGTAGCACCCAGCTCGCGCCTTCCGTGCATCGAGATGATCGCGGCTATGAGCGCCTTTTCTTTGTGCGTCGTGCGGTAGTTCAGCCCGCCGAGCACCATATCCGCGCTGGTTTCGTGCTTGGCGTAAAAGCCGATCGCTCTCCCGATCTCGCAAAGCGATGCCGCGACCTGCAGAATTTTAATATATTTTTCGCTCAAGCCGTGCAGCGGCGATAGCGCGCAAAACAGCGCCTTTGCGAACTTAGGAGCGCTAGACGGCTCAGGGGCGAAGCGGTCCAAAAGGCTTCTTAGGCTCGGATTAAAGCTTTTAGGCAGCCGCGCGCCGCGCAGGATCGAGTTTAAAAACGCCCCCTCTCGCACCCCTGCGCCGCAGGTGATCACCTTTTTCGCGCCCAGCCTCTTTACTATCTTATCAAAAACGATGGCGCCCTCTCTGATCGTGTCGTAGCGGTCCTTTTTGATCGGGAATTTCGCCAGATCAAGCGTCTTTGCGCTCATCAGCTTAGCAAAAAACGGCGCGTATTTTTCGTAATCGTAGCTGAAATTATGCACGATCTTTAGCGGGTGGTTTTGCAGGCTCATCACGGCGCCCGATAGCGCTCGCGCGGAGCCGCCCATTACGATTAAATTTTGCGTGCAAAATTCCTCCCCGATGTGCGCAACCGCGCTAGAGACGTATTTCTCTAGCCCCTTCGCGTCGCCGCGGTCGAAAAACAGCTCCTTTAGCCGCACGGTGCCTAAATTTAGCGAGAGCGTCTTTTCTATCTTGCCGTTTTTTATGAGGGCTAGCTCGGTTGAGCCGCCGCCGATATCCAGCGTAACGCCTTGAGAAAAGTCGCTAAGCAAATTCTGTGCCGCATAAGCGCCCAGATAGGCTTCCGTCTGCCCGTCGATTTTGCGAATGGCGATACCGGTTTGCTTTCGGACGAGCTTTATAAACCCCGTACCGTTAGGTGCGTCGCGCAGCGCGGAGGTGCCGACACAAAGCACGCGTTTAACCTTGTAATTGCCGATTAGGGTCTTAAATTTTTTAAACGCAAGTAGGCTTTTTTGCATCGCGTCTTTGGTTAAAATCCCGCCGTTTTCATAAGCGCCCTCGCCTAGGCGGATCTTGATCTTGTGCTCTGCTAAGATAAAAAATCCGAGCCTGCTCGTGCGCTCGAAAATCACGGCTCTGGCGGAATTTGAGCCCAGATCTATGACTGCGACGCGCTTGGGCATTTAAATTTCCATATGGACGTGTTTGTATTTCAGCTCGTCCGCCGTCTCGATATTATCTGGATCGGTGATGATACACTCGACTGGGCAGACCACTATGCAGGCGGGCTCAGAGTAATCATCTACGCACTCGCAGCATCGATCGGCATCTATGATGTATATCGGCTCATCCTCAAAAATAGCTTCATTAGGGCATTCCTCGCGGCACGCGTCGCAACTGATGCATTCTTTTGTAATCAACAATGACATATGATTTTACCTTACGAAAAAATTTATGGCGTTTATACCATAAAAAGCTTCATTTTGTTTTAAAATAGCGGAATTTCGGGCTATTTCTTAAATTTTTTAGCGGAAGTTTGAAAATCGCGACAATTAGCGAGCGCCCTTTGTCGTTTTTAAGATCTACTTGCGCGCCCATCGCTTGAGCAGCATTTTTGGCTAAAAATAGCCCAAGCCCGGCTCCCGGTTTGCCGCCGTAGCGCTTAAAAGGAGCAAAATAATCGATCTCTTCGTTAAGCGGCTCGCCTTTGTTTGCGACCCGCACGATGAAATTTCCGTCCGAAATTTCGCTCTCGATCAACACCTTTTCACCATCGGGAGAAAATTTTATGGCGTTTTGGATAAAATTTTGAATCACGTGCATAAAGAGGCTTTTCTGCACCGAAATTTCAAGCTGTTCAGGCTTAAGATCCATCGTCAAGTCCTTGCCTGCCGTACGCGCTAAAATTTTAAAGCCCACGCATAGCTCCCGTAGATATGCAATCATATCGGTCTGCTCGGGCGCTTCGAACTGTGCCCCCTCCTGTCGCCCGATCTCTAGGATCGAACTGATCATCTTATTCATATTATCGATCGAATCGTTGTTATTTTTAAGCGCCTCGATATATTTCTCGCTCTCGCGCGGCTTAATTAGCGTGACTTCGTTTTTGGTTTTCATAACCGCAAGCGGGGTCTTAAGCTCGTGCGCAATACCGATAAAAAGCTCTTTTTGATACAAAATGAAGGTCTCGATACGCTCAAGTAGTCGGTTGATGCTGTTTGAAAGCATATTAAATTCGCTCGGGATTTCGGCCCCGTCGATCGGCTTTAGAAATTTTTCATCCACCGAAGCGAGCCTTTGGCTGATCAGCTTAATCGGCATTAGCAGCATGCGAGAGAGAAACATCGCGTAAAACACCACCAAAAATATCATCGTCAAATTTACCAAAATGATGTCGATGAGTATTTGATTTACGATGTTTGCATAGACGCTCACGTCGGCTCGAATGCTTAAGATTTTATCCTTGTCGTAGGGATAGTGCAGCTGCAAATAGCTCCTACCGCCCTCGGAGCTTTCGATAAATTTAGGTTTATTGATACTTTCGTTTTCGATGATTTTGCTCTCGTATTCGCCCGGCGTGTTTTGCAAAAAAGATGAAATTTTCTCAGGCGGCACGGAGGCTTCTACGATTTTTTGTGCTCTTTGGATTAAATTTTGAACGG
Source organism: uncultured Campylobacter sp. (assembly GCF_905373215.1). Taxonomy (GTDB): domain Bacteria; phylum Campylobacterota; class Campylobacteria; order Campylobacterales; family Campylobacteraceae; genus Campylobacter_B. The sequence continues at coordinate 79,821 of NZ_CAJPRT010000004.1, read as the reverse complement.
GAGTTTCGAAGATGGTAATTCTCATATAATTATAGAGCATTACCGAAAAAATGACAATTAGCATCAACGAAGCGGATGCTAATTGTATTACAAAGCGGACTCTTAGGCTTTTTGTGGAAAGCAAAATCTATATCCGCGTCTGCGAACGGTCTCGATCGTAGAGATATTTAGAGGCTTATCCATTTTCTGTCGAATTTGATTGATCGCGACTTCGATGACGTTTGGCGTAACGAGCTCAGGCTCCTCCCAGATGGCATCTAATAGCTGCTCTTTGCTTACGATCTGATCGCTGTGGCGCGCCAGGTGAGTTAGCACTTCAAACGGCTTACCCTTAAGCTCGATCTCTTGACCCAAGTAAGTAATTTTTTCCTCATCAGGATCAATGATAAGATCGTCGATTTTGATGATATTTGAGCCGCCGAAGCGAAGTCTAGCCTCAAGGCGCGCTACTAAAACGTCAAAGTCGAAAGGTTTTTTGATAAAATCGTCCGCGCCCGCGCGAAGTGCTTTGATCTCGCTTTCTTTATCGTCTTTTGCAGATAGCACGACGACAGAGGTGCGCGCGGATTTTTGCTTAACTAATGCGATGAGATCGATGCCGTTGCCGTCAGCTAGCATCCAATCGGTTAGCACCAAATCATAATTTCTAATGCCGATATAATACTCTGCGTCCTTAAAACTCTCGGAAGTATCCGTCTGATAGCCAAACTCCATCAAGCCCTCCGCTATCGTCTTGTTTAAAGTCACCTCGTCCTCGACTATTAAAATTCTCATTTAATTTCCTTGCCTTAAAATTTTGCGGCGATTTTAACATATTTTAAGCAAAATTTCAAGATTTTTTAAAGAAATTTTAAAATTTTATCTCTATTTCCGCGCCGACGCTCGCATCTTGCAAAATTTCAGGTTTTAAAATTTTCATATAAAAATAATCCATCGAGCGAAATTTTGAGTGAAACTCCTGCGCGAAGTATCTTAGCGCATCCTCCACGAGGCGAAATTTTTTCTCGCGGAACTCCGCTTTGATATATTCGCAAACCCGCGCGTAATCGATAAACTCCTCCGCCCCGAGCTTCGCCCACACCCACACGCGCTGCTCGCGCTTGCGCTCAAAATCCAGCGTCCCGATTATCACACCAAATTCCAGCTTTTCGATTAAAATTTTAATCATACTACGCGCTTTTCCTCGCCCTTAAGTAGCCTGGCGATATTCGGCGCATGTTTGTAAAATACGATGAAAACTATCAGAAAGATCGGCGCATGAGTGTTGATCGCTGGCATCTGCGGATGGATCACGTAGCTAGCGATAACTAGCGCAAGCGCCGCTGCAAGCGAGGCTACGGATGAAATTTTAACAGTCTTGCCGACTACAAACCAAACCGCAAGCGCGATGATAAGCTCGATAGGAATAAAGCAAGCAAGCACGCCGGCTCCCGTCGCAATGCCCTTACCGCCGTTAAATTTCAGATACGGGCTAAAGCAATGCCCAAGCACCGCAAAGACCGCCATGCTCCATAACACGTTTTCATCAAAGCCCAAAGCCCGCGCGATCAGTATCGGCAGGACGCCCTTTAGCGCATCGCAGGCAACCGTGAGGATCGCGAGCTTTTTTGCTTTTTGCGGATCGCGAGTTTTTAAGACGCGAAGGACGTTGGTAGCGCCTATGGAGCCGCTGCCTTCGCTTTTGATATCCACGCCGCCTAGGTATCTGCCGATCAAAAGCCCAAAGGGGATCGCAGCGATCAGATACGCAGCAAAGTAGCACCAAAAATCTGGCGCCTTAAATGTCCTATATAAAATTCCAAGAATTCCGCTTCCTAGAATTCCATGCTCATCTCCTAGAAAATATTTAGAGTTCGGATCGCAAAGCGCGGCGTATATGATATTTAAAATTTCACTAAGTTTATCCATAAAATTCTCCCTTTAGCTCTTCCAAAGCAGCGAAATTTTCTCGTCGTAGATGTCGGTTTTCTTCGGCGAAATTTCTTTCGTTTCGAGTTTAATATTTTTTAGATCCAGGCTCTGTTTTAGCGCGTCCACTTCAGCCTCAAATTTCTGCGTAAGCACCTCCAGCTCCTCTTGTAGCGCGCTTAGGCTATTTTCGGCATTTTTGGCTTCGCTTCGTTCGTTTAAAATTTTATGCGCGCTCTTTGCGCCGCTGATCGCTTTAGAGATATTGCTAGCGCTGCGCGAGCGGCCTAAAAACGCGCCTAAGATCGCTCCGCCTATGTTTAGCGCCGCATCCACCCCGCGACTTAGCACGTCGCCCTTTTCCTTCTCATATTTTTCGCTAGCGCGCGAAATTTTATCCTCAAGGCGCGCCTTTTCCTTTTCAAATTTAGCCGCGATCTCGTCGGTTTTGGCTTCTAAAATTTCGTTCGCCTTATCGCCTAGGCGCACGAAAAATTCCTCCTTGCTCTCGCCCGGTTTTGAGAGCAGATCAAGCGCGCTAAAAAGTTCTAACTTTTCGTTGCGGTAGAGCCACTCCTTAAAGCTTTTAAGCTGAGCGTTTAAATTTTTTGCTCCCGCGATAAAGCTAGGAAGCGCGCCGTAGAGCGAGCCTGCCTGCTCCTGTCCGCTTAAATTTGCAACTTCTCGCGTGCTTGCTTCATTCCAATCTATTTCGCTTGCGTCCGAAAGCGATAGCAAAAAGGAGTGCTGCTGCGTAAAATCGACTCCCTTGTCGCAAAATCGCATCTTTGCGCTTGCGTACAGATACGGGCTTAGCTCAAGGCTCGCGCCGTAGCTGTAAAGCTGCGAAATTTCAGCAGAAACTACCGGTTTGGCGGCGCCGACGGATTTGACGCCTTGCGCGGCGCCCGACACGGACGAAATTTCAGCCTTTTTGTCTTTCATTAAATTTGAAATTTGCTCGTTGCTTAAAGGGCCCTTTAAATAGCTTAGCGCAAAGCGCGTCTCGATTACCCGCAGCACGTCCTCGTTGATGTTTTTTACCAAAAAATTTCGCTTTTTAAGGTTTGAAATTTTCTCCATAAGCACGCTTTTGTCGATCGGATTTGAGCCGATACCGCTTAGACCGCTGATGACGCGCTCTTTATCCTGCGCGGTTTGCAAGCGCCCGATGAACCACGTACCGATGTTGCTAAGCCCCTTGTAATCGAGATCGACCGGGTTTTGCGTCGATAATACGCAGCCAAGACCGAATGCGCGAGCCTGCTTTAGCAGCGTAAGCATCGGGGTTTTGCTCGGCGGATTACCGTTTGGCGGGAAGAAGCCGTAAATTTCATCCATATAAAGCACTGCGCGCAGCGAGCTGGTGCCGCTAGTGATGCGCATCCATTTGATCATCTCGCCTAAAAGCAGCGTGACGAAAAACATCCTCTCATCGTCGTTTAGATGCGCGATGGAAAATATATTCGCCCTCGCCCTGCCGTTCTCGTCAAATAGCATCTTGGCGATATTTAGCCGCTCGCCCTCGCACCAAAGTTTAAAACTCGGGCTTGCGATGAGCGCGTTAATCTTCATTGCAAGCGCCATTCGCTTATCGCTCGGAAAGAAGGTATTAACATCGAAAACGCCGATCTTATCGAAAGGTGGATTGCTGATCTGTGTGATGAGATCCACCACGCTCACCCCCTCGCCCCTACCGAAATGATAAGACAGAATTTGGCTGATTAGTAAAAATTCCGGCGAGCTGAGATTATCGCTGCCGATTCCTGCCAGGCTTAGCACGCTAGTGGCGATGCCGCCGATGTAATTATTCAGATCCTCTTCGTTTAAGCCCTTCGGCGCTTCAAAGTCGCTTAGTAGGCTAACGCCAAGACCCGCGCTTGATTTGGGCGTATAAATTCTAAAATCGGCGCTGTTTTTTAAAAGCTGTACTCGCGCCAGGTCTTGATACGAGCCCTCGATCCCCTCGCGCCAGGTATTTGCGGTCTGCTCGGCATACTCGCGCACGCTAAGGCCTTTGTTTTGCGCCTCGGCCTCGTCGATATAGGGCTCAAAATCCTCAGCCCTCATCTGCGGAAAAGTAAGAGCTAAATTTGTTAGATCGCCCTTTGGATCGATGATGATGGATGGGATATTATCGATCGCGGCTTCCTCTAGCAGCGTGATGCCAAGACCCGTTTTGCCGCTGCCGGTCATTCCGATGATAAGCGCGTGAGTCGTCAGATCCTTGTTTTTATACAAAAACGGCTCGCTGTTTTCGAGCCCCAGATAAAAAAGCTTTAAATTTTCTTGAAGCGTTTTCATTACGTTCCTTAAATTTGCAATTTGCGCGGCATTATATCATTTAAATTTTTAAATTTAAATTTGCTAAAATGTGCGAAAAATCAAGGAACGGTAAGTGTTAAAAGAAAAAATTAGAAACGGAAAAAGCGGAATTTTGCTCTATGGCATCGTTCCGCCTAAAATCACGTCCTCTCAAGGCGAGCTCGAGCGCCTAGGTACGGCGTGGTCGCAGCGCCTAAGCGAATGTGAATGCGACGGCATCGTCATCTACGATCTACAAGACGAAAGTGCGCGCACGAAAGATGAGCGGACCTTCCCTTTTGTGCATACGATCGATCCTGCGCGCTATTACACGCAGTATCTACACACCGATAAAGAAGCGATCATCTACCGCGCGGTAGGCAAATACGATGAAGCGGAATTTTGCGAGATTCTAAGGCATGCTGCAAGCGGACTGAGCGTTTTCGTGGGGGTGAGCTCTAAAAACGAAGAATGCAAACTGCATCTAAGCCGCGCCTATGAGCTCAAGCAACTCGTGGCGCCGCATCTTTGCCTAGGCGGCATCTGCATACCCGAGCGCCATGAAAAGAGCCACGACGAGCACCTAAAAATCGCGGAGAAGACTGCGGACGGGTGCGAATTTTTTATCACTCAGGCGGTTTATAATGTGCAAAATGCCAAAGATTTCATCGACGATTACGCCGCTTTGGAGTGCAAAAAGGTGCCGATAATCTTTACTTTTACGCCGTGCGGTAGCCTAAAGACGCTTGAGTTTATGAAATGGCTTGGCATCTCGGTGCCAGATTTTCTGCAGCAGCGACTGCAAAGCAGCGTCGATATCTTGCAAAGTTCAACAGCACTGTGCGCAGAGATGTTTGATTTCATCTATAAATACGCCCTCGCAAAAGGGGTGAGCGTGGGCGCAAACGTCGAGAGTGTCAGCACTCGCCGCGTCGAAATCGAAGCCTCGCTCAGCTTACTAAAAGAGATCAGAAAAATTATCCTTAAGCACGAGAATTTGGGATTTTACGTTATTTAAAATTTTAAACCGGACACACGAGCAAGACGCTAGATAGTCCAAGCTAGCGGAAGAATTTTAAATAATTTTAGATCGCTTTCTGAAAAATAAATCTAAATTTTATCCGAATGGAATTTGAACTTAAAATTTATAAAAAATTGCCTTGATAATATGCTTTAATACCTGTCGTCCGTAACTGTGAGATGATATTTCGTGCAAAATTTCCCAATGCTTACAATGGCATTGAGCTAGGCATATCATCAAACCTATAAATCGCTGTAGTTTTCACACTAAAAACTAAACGCATTGACCGCTTCAGTCTGCAGCTGACGCGACCGCACCTTCCGGCTTGCCGCTATCTATATAGAGATAACTAATTTCCTATCTCTTTTTTAGAGTATATTGTATAACGAGGGATAGCTGTAGAGGGCAAACGAAACCAATATTAGATACGACGCCTCTGCACTCATGGCATGGCATCCTTTATCGCCCCGTTTGTGGTATTTGATTAAATTTACTAGCGTTTATGCTAAATTTCAAATCTAAGGCAATTTGATGCTTACTGTTGTGAGCGTTTTGGTATTTGAATTTTATTCTACAGCCTATGTGTAGGTCGCTCAAAAGATCCACCATACGCCGCCGTAAAAATACTTGCCCAGCTTTGCAGCTAATTAAAAGCCGTTAATGCAGAATCGGCTGAGATTAACACCCATTTAGGCTATCGCATATTTGATTTCTTTTATATTCTAAAAGCCCGCCGCCAAAAAGCAGCAGACCTAAGACTAACGTCGTTTTACTATCTCACGCAGAAGCCGATATGCAAACTGCTCAAGATTATAATATGCTTTCAATCGCAAATGCTTCATTTTACAATTTTGAAACCTAACTCGGAATAAATATAAATTTGAAATTAATTTTGTAAATAAGCTTGGAATTTAACTCTTAAATATGGCGAAATTTAAAGATCAATGAAATTTAAAAAATGCTAGTTTATGCTCTTACCGCCGAATTTCAAAAGCGCGCTACCCCACGTAAAGCCGCCGCCGAACGCATCTAAAAGCATAAGCGAGCCGTTTTTGAGCCTGCCGCTCTCGTAAGCGTCATTTATCGCCATCGGGATCGACGCCGAGCTCGTGTTACCGTATTTACCGATCGTAAGCACGCACTGCTCGTCGCTAAATTCTAGTCTCGCCTTAACCGCCTCGATGATGCGTAAATTTGCCTGATGCGGGATGAAAAGATCAACCTGCTCGGGCAAAATTTTATTTTTCGCCAAAATCTCCACGACGTCGTTACTAAGCGTCGGTACCGCGATTTTAAAGACCTCGCGCCCGGCCATCTGCATGAAGCCCAGCTTTTCGTCGATGATTTTTTGGCTGAGTGGATTGACGCTACCCGGGGCTGCGGTGATGAGAAGATCGCCCTTGCTGCCGTCGCTAGCGGTATGAATGTCGATGATTTCGTTATCGTCATGCGCCGCGATAACCGCAGCGCCTGCGCCGTCGCCGAAGAGTATGCACGTAGCGCGGTCGCTCCAATCGACTATCGAGCTTAGCTTTTCCGTGCCGATTATCAACACGTGTTTTTTAGCACCGCTTTCGATGAGGGATTTTGCGAGCTCCAAAAGATAGATGAAACCCGTACAAGCAGCATTTATATCAAACGCCGTGATGCCGAAGTTCAAACCCAGTTTATCCGCGATGACGCACGCGGTCGAGGGCATACAGAAATAATCGGGTGAGATCGTGGCGCAGATTATCGCATCGATCTCGTTTTTTTGCAAACCGCTACGCTCGATCGCCTTTAACGCCGCTTTCGCGCCTAGATCGCTAGTGGTTTCGCCTTTTGCGATGCGGCGCTCATGAATGCCTGTTCGCTTGACAATCCATTCATCAGTCGTTTCAACCATTTTTTCAAGATCGAAATTAGTTAAAATTTGGCTCGGTGTGTATGCTGCGATCGAGATCATCGAGGCTTTTTTCATTTTTGCTCGTTTGAAGAAATTTCGCTTTCTATCGCAGAGTTGATTTTGGAATCTGCAAATTTAAGCGCCTGAAAGATCGCATTTTTAACGGCTTTCGGAGTGCTTTTGCCGTGGCTTATGATGACGCATTCTTTGACGCCTAAAAGCGGCGCACCGCCGTATTCATCGTAATCTGTGCTTTTCTTGATAATTTTAAAAACGCGCTTCATCAAGATAGATCCTGCGATGGCGATCGGAGATTTTTTAGTTTCGTTTTTAATAAGTTTGCCGATAGCGCTCGCGACGCCTTCGCTGGATTTTAGCATAATGTTGCCGATAAATCCGTCGCACACGACCACGTCTACCGAGCCATCAAAAATTTGATTGCCTTCGACATTTCCGATAAAATTTTGCATCTTCTTAAGCATATGAAAGGTTTCTTTTGTTACTTCGTTGCCTTTACTATCCTCCTCGCCGTTGGATAATAAGCCGATGCGTGGTGCGTTTAGGCCCATAATCTCCTTGGCGTATGCTTCGCCCATAATCGCGAATTGAAACAAATTCTCAGGCTTACAATCCACATAAGCGCCCACATCTAGCACAAGCGTGCGACCACCTATGGAATTTGGCATCAGCGTAGCAATCGCCGGGCGCAAGATACCTTTGAGCCTTCCTATGCGAAGCGTAGCAAGGCTCATCGTAGCGCCGCTATGTCCTGCCGATACCACGGCTTTGCAAGTGCCGTCTTTTACTAGATCGACCGCTTTAAAGATGCTACTCTCTTTGCGTTTGAGAGCGTCGGTTGCGCCCTCTTTCATCTCGAAAACTTCGCTTGCAGCTACGTAAGTGATATATTTCTCAAAGCCTTGATCTTGTGGAATAAAAGGCTTGATTTGCGCTTCGTCGCCTACCAAAAACGCATTAAATTTACGCTCTCGCAGCGCATCTACGACTCCGTTTATTATCGGCTCGCAGCCGAAATCACCGCCCATCGCGTCTATAGCAACGGAAATCATCGGATTAATATTCGCCCGTAGTTTTGTTTATTCTATGCGGAATTTTCCAGCTTCCGTCTTTATCTTTGACGGGGATCGGAAGGGTCACTTTGTAGTGAGTGCGTCTTTTCGCCGCACGAGTTTTACTAACTCTTCGCTTTGGAACTGCCATTTTTTCTCCTTTATAAATTTAGTTCTTGCATTCTTCGCAATAAAAATAGTCGCTTTTAAAAGCTTCCGTTTCGCTTCTTAAAATTTCATCCAGATCAACTTCGGTGCCGAAAAACTCCATAACATCCAAGCTTTCGTGCCTTTCGTCGTTAAAAACGCCTTCGCTTAAAAGCAAATTTACGCTCTCGTTTACGTCAAGATCAAATTCTTTGCCGCAGCGGTCGCAAATGTATGGAATTTTGCCTTTAATTTCGCCCTTGCACTCTACAAACTTAGAGTCCTTTCGTTTTAAATTTCCGCTAAGCTTAAGTCCGTCCCTCGAAATTTCAAACGGCACGGGCGATGCGGAAATTTTAGCAAAAGCGATCTTCACGCGGCACTCTTAGCAAATTTCTCTTTTTGCAAAGAAAAATGCGATCTCGGTTTTTGCGTTTTCTAGGCTATCGCTGCCGTGAACGGCGTTAGCGTCGATACTGTCCGCAAAGTCCGCTCTGATCGTGCCTTTATCGGCTTTTTTCGGATCGGTAGCGCCCATTAGCGCACGATTTTTAGCTACGGCATCGTCGCCTTCAAGCACCATTACGACCACCGGGCCACTAGTCATAAACTCAATCAGATCCTTATAAAAAGGGCGATCCTTGTGAATTTCATAAAATTTACCCGCATCTTCGGTGCTTAGGCATAATTTTTTAGCCGCTGCGATTCTTAGTCCGTGGCTTTCGAAACGATCGATAATTTTGCCGATAACGCCTTTTTTAACGGCATCAGGCTTAATAATAGAAAGCGTTTGCTGCATATAATCTCCTTAAAGTGAAAGGCGGATTGTATCGAAAAATAGGTTAAAATTTATTTAAGGATTGAATGAATTAAAATTCCGCGCATTTGATCGCGGAATTTTATCTGCTAAGCAAATACCGGGGTATATCCGCTGCGTAGATCCGCACCTATACTATCCCTGCTAGGTTGACCCGCTACGATGTCGCTCCAGACGATACAGCCGTCGGTCGGACAGGCGCTAGCGCAAGCCGGCTCGTCGTTGTAGCCTACACACTCGACGCATTTATCGGCATATACGTAGTAGCTATCCTCGCCGCTTGGATTATCGCTATCGTCCACGATCGCATTTACCGGGCACTCGTCGATGCATGAGCCGCAGCTAATGCAAATATCGGTGATTTTTACAGCCATTTTTTCTCCTTTATCAAAAAATGAAGCGCGATGATAACATACTAAATTTAAAAAATGATAAAATTTAATATTATCAAACAAATAAATTTTATTATATAAAAATTTTCATCAAAATTCAGCAATCTTAAAGTTTTAAAATGTATAATCGCCATCATAAATTTTATTAACAAGGAGAAACAAATGGTAGTAACCAACAAAGCCGTTGATTTTACGGCAACTGCGGTTTTAGGCAACAACGAAATAGTTGAGGATTTCAACCTCTATAAAAATATCGGCGAAAAAGGCGCGGTCGTATTCTTTTATCCAAAAGATTTTACCTTCGTCTGCCCAAGCGAGATCATTGCATTCGATCACAGATATCAAGATTTCAAATCCAAGGGCATTGAAGTTATCGGCGTTAGCTGCGATAGCGAGTTCACCCATCTTGCGTGGAAAAATACTCCAGTAAATGCAGGCGGCATCGGCAAAGTGCAGTTCCCGCTAGTTTCGGATATCACAAAAGATATCGCACGCAGCTTCGACGTGCTGTTCGGTAACGCCGTAGCGCTTCGCGGCAGCTTCCTACTTGACAAAGACGGCACCGTCCGCCACGCCGTCATCAACGACCTACCACTAGGCCGCAATATCGACGAGATGCTTCGCATGGTCGATACGATGCTATTTACGAACGAGCACGGCGAGGTCTGCCCTGCAGGCTGGCACAAAGGCGACGCAGGGATGAAGGCAGACCCTAAAGGCGTCGCAGAGTATCTAGACAAAAATGCGAGCAAACTATAAGTTGTAAAATTTTTCGCGCGGGCGTACAAATTCTAACCGCGTAAGGTTTAAATTTAGCCTTGCGCAGGCTATTAAAGCTCGCAAAGCTTTCTAAATTCCGCTGCCAAAATTTTAAGTCGCGGCGGCGGAATTCCAAAAATTCCAAAAATTCCAAAAATTCCAAAAATTCCGTTTCTTGAAAATCTGCAAGTAAAATCCCAAATCCTTGGTAAAATTTCACCCATAACAAAGCTCGCAAAATCATACTTTAAACTAGCTTTTGTTACAATCGTAAGTTTTTAAATCCAAGGACAATTATGAAAAAGCTTATATTTTTTATCTCCGCCCTGCTTTGCTCTTTGAGCCTTTACTCCGCAGATACCAACCCGGACGCGCCGCTTAAGCTCGATCCTAGTGTAGTGCGCGGCGAGCTGGCAAACGGCGTGAAATTTTATATCCTCAAAAACGACGTGCCAAAAAATAGCGCGCTTTTTTACCTCAACGTAGCTGCGGGCAGTGTCGATGAAAATGACGACGAGCAGGGCTTAGCGCATTTTGTCGAGCATATGGCATTCAACGGCAGCGAGCACTTCGATAAAAACGAGCTAGTCCATACCTTGCAGCGCCTTGGAGTAAAATTCGGCGCCGATCTCAATGCACAGACTGGCTTTGAAAACACCACCTACAACATCCAAGCCCAAGTGAGCGATGAGACGCTAAAGGACATATTTTTGGTGCTGCGCGATTATGCAGGCGGCGTAAAATTTGACGAGAACGAAACGCAAAAGGAAAAAAGCGTCATATTAGAAGAAGCAAAAAAAGGCTTTGAGAGGCGATTTTATGAAAAGCGCGCCACATATTTATACCCTAATTCCATATTTTCCAGACGCTTTCCGATCGGACAAAATGAAATCATCAAAGGCGCCACTGGAGAGCAACTAAAAAAATTTTATGCGCGTAACTACCTTCCTAGCGCCATTAGCATCATAGTCGTAGGCGACGTAAACGTTGAGCAGATTAAAAACCTAATCAAGCAAAATTTTAGCTCTCTTTCCGCGCACGGCGAAAAAATCCCGCGCGATCTTAGCCTGCACCCATTTGAAGGCGGGCTAGCAAGCACCGTAGAGCCCGAGCTCGGCGCTAATGTCGCTAGCGTGCTTTACGCAGGCAAATATGAGCCGTTAAGAAGCTACGGTGCGCTTAAAAATGAGTGGCTGCAAGCCTACGTATCGAGGCTGATGGAGCTTGGATACGACGCGATGAATGTGAATGCCAAAATTCCGCTTAAAGCCTATTTCGGCTCGGACGATCTATTTAAAAACCGCAGACTATACAGCATAAGCGCAAATATTTTTAATTTCGACGCCAACGCCACGCTAAGTAGTCTTTTTAGCGCGATCAAAAGGGTGCGCGAACACGGATTTAACAATGACGATTTTGATAGCGTTAAGGCGGAATTTAAACATCAAGTGCAAGCCGATCTGCTTAAAAACGATACGCAAAGTGCACAAATAGGGGCACTACTTGATTTCGTACAAAACGGCAATGTAAAGCTTAGTAAGCAAGACGAGCACGATCTAAGCCTCAAGGCGTTAGAAGAAATAACGCTAGCAGATGTTAATAAATTTTTCTCTCAGATAACGGATGGAGCGAGATTTACAGAGATTATCTCAGCAAAGGATTTGGGCATTAGCCAAAAAGATGCGGAGCTGCTCTACGAAAAAGCGGTGCCGTTTAATTTTGCTGCTTCGAAGCTTGCTTCCAAGCAGCTTGCGGGAGCAGATCTAAAAGAGACGGAATTTAAAGCGCAAAAAGGCGCTAGCGGCACTGAAATTTTGGAGTTTAAAAACGGCGCTCGCGTAATTTTAAAATCCCTTAAAAGCGAGAAAAATAAAATCGCCCTTGCAGCCGTTAAAAAAGGCGGCTACGCGCACTTTGGCAAGGCTCGTGGCGAAATTCTAACTGCCCTGCTAAACTCAGGCACCATAGGCGAGCTAAACGAATACGAGGCGGGACGCTTGACCTCAAAATTTGATTATAAGCTAAGATTTAGGATGGATGACGCAGACTGCGGTTTTAGAGGCGCAGGAGCGGATCTGGAGGCGATGACACGCGAGCTTTACGCAAGATTTAGCGAGCCGCTAATTCATGCAAGCTCGCTTACGAAATACAAAACCGACGCGCTTTCGGCGATTGCGCTACGAGACGAGACGGCGGAATTTAAATTCGGCGAGCAAATTTTAAAATCGCTATATTCGGGAGATATGGCTCGCAAGCAGCCGCTTAGTGTAGATGACGTAAAGAGCGCAAATCTTGCCGATTTGCAGAGCGATGCGAATGAAATTTTTTCAGGTGCCGGAAATTTTATCTTTGTGCTTAGCGGCGATTTTGAGCCTGCGCGCGCAAAACAAATCCTAGCCAAATATATCGGCAATCTAAAGTCCGGAACAAGCAGCGCTACGACTAAAACTCTGATGCTAAATACTTCTAGCGGAGAGATTGTGCAAGATTATGGCGATAGTGATAAAAGCGAAGTTCGGATGATTTTTTCAAACTATGAGCTGCAAAATTTCGACTTTGCAGACACTTATAAATTTCAAGCGTTAAAAAGCGTGCTAAGCAATCGTATCGTCGAGCAGATCCGCGAGGCGCGCGGACAAATTTACTCGGCGATGGTGCATAGCGCCTATGTGCGTGAGCCACAAATCGCAGCGAGCCTGAATGTATCGTTTTCTACCGAGCCGAAAGATGCCCGTGCCGTTGCAGCAAGCGTGAGTGAAATTTTAAAGCAGATCGAAAGCTCGGGCGCAAAAGATAGCGAGCTGGCAAATTTTAAAAAAGCTCAAATTCTATCGACCAAAAGGGCTGCGCAGACGAACGATTTTTGGCTTGCTAATATCACTGCGCACGAGCTTTACGGCTATCCGCTCTATGACGAAAAAAGCTACGCAGCAAGCATAAATGCGGTAAAAAGCGCGGACGTGCAGGAAGCGACGCGGGTGCTAAGCGGTAGGCTATTTACGGCGATTTTAAATCCAAAGGAGCGTTGATGTTTGCTTCATTTTTTAAAAACAAAAAATGGGCATTTTGGGCATATTCGGGAATATTTTTTCTAATTGCGATTAATTGGTATCAAACTACCTTAAATGTGAGAATAAACGAATGGTACCGCGCGTTTTATGATATGTGCCAAAACATAGATCGTCATACACTAAATGATTTCTATACACAGATGAAAGTTTTTTTATGGATAGCGATGCCCTACGTAGTCTCTGCGATTTCAGAACGATATGCAGCTCGTATTTGGACATTTAAATGGCGGGAAGCAATGACCTTTTCTTATTTTTCATACTGGAAAAAGGTAGGCAAAGATATCGAAGGAAGCTCGCAACGTATCCAAGAAGATATCTTTCGCTTCTCAAGAACTATCGAGGAAATGGGTACGAGAGTGCTTTCGGCAGCTATGACACTGTTTGCATTCATACCTGTGCTATGGGGGCTTAGTAGCAATGTTCCTTTTGAATTTCTAAAAAAAATTCCGGGCTCACTTGTTTGGATTGCACTTGCAATCAGCATTGGTGGACTAATAATTTCTTGGCTGGTTGGCTGGTATCTACCGAGACTGGAATACAACAATCAAAAGGTCGAGGCGGCCTTTAGAAAAGAACTTGTTTTTGCGGAGGAGGATAAGATAAATTACGCAAGCGAGGAAAAAATTCTTTCGTTATTTGATAAGATCAAATATAACTATTTTAAACTGTATCTGCATTACTGCTATTTTGATATGTGGTTCAACTCATTTTCGCAGTTTTTAATGATCGTACCTTATTTGATAATGGGTCCTGGGTTATTTACCAAAGTAATTACGCTTGGAGTTATGGTTCAGGTAAGCAACGCTTTTAATCAGGTGCGCGGTAGTTTTAGTATTTTTATGAATAACTGGACGACGATCACGGAGCTGCGCTCAATCCATATGCGACTTAAAGAGTTTGAAAAAAATATCGATTACAAGGGCTAGATAAAATTTCGCCCGTATCTTGCGGCTCTAGATTTCGCTTTCTAAATTTAAAGCGAAATCCCGGACCGCAAGCTTTTAAAATTTCTACGCTTTTACTGCTCTCTTTTTTCGTGATGAGTAATGTTTAGCTTTATAAATTTATAGCTTCCTACAAGCAAGATCATCCAAATCGCGATGAAAACTAAAGATTTGATCATTTTTAATCCTTAAAATTTTTATAATGCGACGCATAAAAAACGCCGCCGATATGAAATTTAACTAAACGCAAAAGCGCGCAGTGCCGCGCACGAGAGTAACTTCTCGCCGCAAACGGCGCGCGGAAGCCATGCTGGAGCTGACGCGCCTAATAATGCTCGTTTGAAAGCCCCTCTTTATCGAGCTTCTTAGCGTCCATCAACCACCAAACGTAGCTGATATAGCCCAGCACGAAAGGAACTAGAAACGATACATAAAACATCGTCTTAAGCGTATAGAGGCTCGAGCTTGCGTTGCTTATCGAAAGCGAGCTTTGCAGGTCAAAATTTGACGGATAAAACGCCGTGTTGTTTAGACCCAGGATCAAGAATACACTCGTTACCGCGCATACGACGCCCACGCCGTAGAAAAATACTCCGCGCACGCTGCTTGTAAATGCGCCTTTAAATATCCCCACCAGCACCAGCACGACGCCCAGCAGCAGCAAGATTAGCGCCGCAGGCAGGCTTAGGTAATTGTGCAGATACTTAAAGCTCTCGAGACTTACGACGCCGCCCGCGCCGACTGCGTAGCCCTGTTTTAGCAAGACCCACGCCAAAAACGCGATGAAAAATACCAAAAACGCGCTAGCATTAAATTTAAGCGAGGCTTTGAGCTTGGCGATCATTTCAGGCTCGGCGATATTGTTCATCAAATATAAGCTCGCTCCAGTTCTGGCGCAGAAAAATAGCGCAACTCCCAAGATGTAATTAAACGGATTTGCTAGCGCCTCGAGTCCGCGAGCCGGGTTTTTCCACTGCACGAAATTATTCTCGCCCAGCGCAAACTCGCTGCCGCTAAAAAGCGTCGAGACGATGATGCCAAGCAGGATCGTGCCCAGCGAGCCGTTTATGAAAAGAAAGGCTTCATAGGTCTTAGCGCCCAAGAAATTATCGGGCTTTTTTCTGTACTCGTAGGCGACGGCTTGGATTATAAAGCAAAAAAGCAGAGCCATCCACGCCCAATACGCCCCGCCGAAGCTGGTCGCATAAAATAGCGGAAACGCCGCAAAGCACGCTCCGCCGAACATAACGAGCGTAGTAAACGTAAGCTCCCATTTCTTGCCGATGGAATTTATTATAAAATCCTTCTCGGTCTCATTTTTCGCCAGCGTAAAAAGCAGCGTCTGACCGCCCTGCACGAAGAGCATAAAAACCAAAATTCCGCCCAGAAGCGAAACCACGCACCACCAATAAATTTGAAAAATTTCGTGCATCTTAAAATCCTATCTTTATCTGTTTTAGCATGATCTTTATCTCGGCTATGAATAAAACCGTAAATAAAACCGTAAAGAGCGCAAACGAGATCATTATGTTCGTTCCCGCTAGGCTCGTAGCTGCGACGCCCACCGGCATAAGATCTTGTATCGCCCACGGCTGGCGCCCTACTTCGGCCACGATCCAGCCCGCCTCGCACGCGACGTATCCCAAAGGAATGCTAAAGACGCAAAGCCACAGAATTTTCTTGTATTCGGCGAGATTCTTTCGCATCGCCAAAAATAGCGTCACGAAAAATAGCAAGATAAAATAGCTCCCCAAAGCCACCATCACGTGGAAGCTATAAAATGTAAGCGCCACGGGAGGGACGATCTGCTTCGCGTCGTCAAGGTAGCCGTAGCCTAAATTTTGCATATTTTGGTTGCCGAATAAAATTTCGCGCGCTTGCTGCATCGCCGCGGTGTCATTCGCGTCTTTGGCGAGCTTGTAATCCTTCAGTGCTTGCAGGGCGATTTTGCCTTTTTCGATCTTTTTATCGACGCCCTCGATGCCGAATTTTTCGTTTCCAAATACCAGATCATCGATGCCCGGAGTAAAATTATCAAGCCCTCTCGTAGCCATTAGCCCCAGCGCATAAGGCGCCTTGATCTCAAATAAAAACGGCTCCTTATCATCTCCGGGAAGTTTGCTCGGATTTAAAACTCCCGCCGCGACGATGCCTGCATTTACTTCGCCCTTATACAGACCCTCCATCGCCGCAAGCTTCATCGGCTGCTTTTGCGCGACCTGATAGGCGCTCTCGTCGCCGCTAAATAGCACGAAAAGCGAGCTTAGCATACCGAAGCTTGCCGCTACGATGAAGCTTTTTTTAGAAAGCGCGAAGTCTTTGTTTTTTAGCATATAAAACGCCGAAATTCCGAGCACGAAAAGCGCCGCGGTAATGTAGCCGCCGCCGACGGTATGTAAAAATTTAGCCACTCCGAAGTGAGATAGCGCGATATCTAAAAAATTACTCATCTCGTTGCGCATCGTATCTGGATTAAAGCTCGTACCTACCGGGTTCTGCATCCAAGCATTCGCGATTAGAATCCAATACGCGCTTAAATTTGATCCGATCGCCACGAGCCAGGTTGAAAGAAGATGAAATTTCTTGCTTACGCGATCCCAGCCGAAGAACATTACCGCAAAGAAGGTAGCCTCCAAGAAAAACGCGAGCAAGCCCTCGATCGCAAGCGGCGCGCCGAAGATGTCGCCCACGAACCAGCTATAATTCGCCCAGTTGGTGCCGAACTCAAACTCCATTATGATGCCGGTCGCGACGCCGATGGCGAAATTTATACCGAAAAGACGTAGCCAAAATTTAGTGATCTTGAGCCACTCCTGCTTACCGGTCGCGACATACAGGCTCTCCATAAACGCCACGATAAAGCTAAGCCCCAGCGTTAGGGGCACGAAAAGAAAGTGATAAAGCGCCGTGAGCGCAAACTGCGCCCTCGACCAATCCACGCTAGCAAGCTCTTGCATTCCTACTCCTTAGTCAAATTTTTATAAATGAAATCGATTTTTTCTTGATCGGTTTTAAATTTAGAATCCAAGTTTTCGTCGAAAATGAAAAATTTCAGTAGCACGAAAATTATAAATAGCTTGATCAAAATCACCGCCCACAGCGTTTTGCCAAGCTTCATCGAAGCAAATCCATGCGCGTAAAATTTTAAAATTTTGCCGAAAAACATTAAATTTTAACCTTTAGCAATTATTAGTTTATATTTTTTATTGTATAACAATTAATTAAAATTTAGCTTTAAATTTTGAAATTTTGGTAGCAATTTTATCTTTTTAATAAACACCTCGGTCTTGCGTCATCTCGCTCAAGTAAAGTTTTATTGTATAATTCACAAACAATAACATTTTACTTAAACTGCACAAAATTTTAGTTTAGATTCGTCATATAAAATTTTAGAATAGAATATATCAAGAAGCGAGCAGAAAAATGCGCGAGGTTTTGCCAAGCATCTTTATGCCTAATTCGTAGCTATTTTTAATAGAATTTTTTCCAGGCAAATTAACGCACCTCAGCTGAAAGCAGACGTAAGAATTTTAAAATTCAATGCCCAAAGCTACACGATATAAAATTTAAGAACGTATAATTACTCGACGCAAAATTTAAAGCATTTCATTAGACTGGGCGGATAATTGAAAAGCCTAAGAGCCGATTTAGCGTAAATTTGCAGCACGGCTCATCAGCGATACAATCTCTGCTAGGTCGAATTTGCCGCCGAAAAAGAGATTGAAAGCAAGCGCGCCTTGATTTATCAGCATCTCTTTGCCGTCTTTTGCGGGTAGATTTTTTGCACGCGCGGCTTGCAAAAACGGAGTCTGCTTCCCATAGATCGCATCAAAGGCAAATCTCGCGCGGGATAAAATTTCATCTATTACCCCCTCGGGCGCAGGCAACGCGTCATCTTTGAGCCCCGCGCCGGTGGCATTGACGATCAGATCGTAGTCTTTGGATCTAAAATTTTCATAAGTAAAAAATTCCTCGCAGCCGAAGTCAAAATCCTTTGCGCTGCGGTTTAGGATGTCAAATTTCACGCCGTTTTTGCCTAGAGCGTAGCCGATTGCCCGCGTCGTGCCACCCGCGCCTAAAATAAGCGCATTGCGAATCTCACCAAAGCCCAAGATAGCGCAGAAAAAGCCTTGCGCGTCGGTATTAAAGCCGTGCAGCGCGCTGCCTTTTAGCACTAGCGTGTTTACCGACCCGATCTTCTGCGCCGCCTCGCTTAAGATGTCGCATGCTTTAAATGCGTCGAGCTTAAAAGGCACGGTTACGTTCGCGCCCGCAAGCCTTAAAGTTTCAAATTTAGCGCGCAGTTCCTCGCCGCGCTGCAGCAAAACTCGCCCATAGTAGGCGTCTAGGGCTAGAAATTTTATAGCGTAGTTATGAAGTAGCGGCGAGAGGGAGTGGGCGATCGGGTTGCCGAAAACCGCAAATCTGTCCACTATTTCACTCGGTAAATATACGCGCCGCTGTTGATGCTGCGCATATCGCTAAGCGCCTTTTGTAGCGTCTCGCCCTCAAAAGGTCCAACTAAAATTTTAGTCACGCTCTTGCTGCCGACGTGAGTTTGTAGCGCAATTGGGCTGTAGCCTTTTTTGGTGATTTTTTTGGTATCAGACCCGTTTGGATCGTAGGCGTTGGATGCGAAAACCTGCACATAACTGCCGTTTGCCACGCTGGTGCTGGTGCTCTTTGCTGCAACGCCAGCCTTTACGCTCTCACTTTTAGACTCTGGCTTGCTAGCTTCTTTTTTAGACTCAGATTTTGCTGGCTCTTTTTTGGCTTCAGCTTTCGCATGTTCCTTTTTAGCTTCCGTTTTTGAAGACTCTTTTTTAACTTCTGCTTTTGCTTGTTTTTCGGGTTCTTTTTTAGGCTCTACTTTTTGCTCGACTTTTCTAATTTCGGTTTTAGAAGGCTCTTTTTTCACCTCGTCTTTTGCAGACTCTTTCTTAGGCTCGGACTTTTTTACGTCAGTTTTTTCAGGTTTTTTAGCTTCGTCTTTAGGCTCAATCTTTTTACTTTCTATTTTAACTTCGGATTTTTTTGGCTCTTCTTTGATTTCGGGCTTTTGGATTTCTACTTTCTGTGCTTCAGGCTGAGCGCTTGCGACGACCTTGCTTTCGGAATTAGGCTCTTGGGTTTTTATCTCTACTTTGGTTGGAGCTGCAGATGCTGTATTGGGTTCTGATTTCACTTCTACAGGCTCAGGTTGCGAAGGCTCAGGTTTTTGAACTTGTACGGCAGGCTTTTGCTCCGCTTTGGCAAGCTCTTCTTCACTAGGCATAGTAAGACCTGCGTTGGTGTCAATATCGTCTTTATTGATAGCCTTCATTATGATTAAAATGATTAAGAATAAAACTACGACGCCGGCTGCGACGGTAAGACCCTTTTTCAAATTCGCGTTCTTATCGACATTGCCGCTATTGATCACTATGTCGTCTATGCTGCTCATATCGAAATTTTTGTCGCTCATACTCTCTCCTAAGATTATTATTTACTTTGTAAATTCTACCACGCAAAATTTACGAAATAGATAATTCGGGTAAGCTTACCCGAATTTATTAAATTTAATACATCGCGCGATCGTAGATGATGAAGCGGTGCGCCAAATCTCGCACCTCCTCTTTGACCTGTGCCCGAAGCTTGGAATTTGAGATATCGCTTAGCACGTCGGCGATTTTATTTCCGATAAACTCAAATTCTTTCTCCTTCATCCCTCGCGCGGTAAGTGCGGGGCTGCCGACGCGGATGCCGCTGGTGACGAACGGGCTGCGCGTCTCGCCCGGTACGGTATTTTTATTCGTCGTAATGCCTGCGTTTTCAAGCGCGGCACTAGCGTCCTTGCCGCTGAAATCTCTATTTAAAAAGCTCATTAAAATCAGATGATTATCTGTGCCGCCGCTAACAAGATCAAAGCCGCGCCCAACCAGCGTCTCGCCCAAAACTCTAGCGTTTGCCTTGACCTGCTTGGCGTAGACCTTCCACTCGGGGCTTAAATTGTGTTTAAAGCCCACCGCCTTTGCGGCGATTACGTGCATTAGCGGGCCGCCCTGGATACCAGGGAAGATCGCCGAGTTGATCTTTTTAGCAAATTCCTCGTCGTTGGTCATTATGATGCCGCCGCGCGGACCGCGAAGCGTTTTATGCGTTGTCGAGCTTACGACGTGGCAGTGCGGAAACGGATTAGTATGTTCGCCTGCAACGACGAGCCCAGCGACATGCGCTACGTCGGCGAAAAGAAACGCGCCCACGCTATCAGCGATCTGTCTAAATTTAGCAAAATCTATCTCGCGCGTATAGGCGCTCGCACCACAAACGATCATCTTCGGCTTTACGATCTGAGCGATCTCAAGCACTTTATCGTAGTTTATGCGGCCGTCGAGCTCCACGCCGTATTCGAAGCTCTCATACATCTTTCCGCTGCTTGAGACCTTCGCGCCATGCGTCAAATGCCCGCCGTGGCTAAGCGCCATGCCTAAAATTTTCTCGCCCGGTTTCAAAAACGCGGCATATACGCCTTGGTTAGCTTGGCTGCCGCTGTTTGGCTGGACGTTTGCAAACTCACAGCTGAAGAGCTTTTTGCAGCGATCGATCGCGATCTGCTCGATCTCGTCTACAAACTCGCAGCCGCCGTAGTAGCGCTTGCCTGGATAGCCCTCGGCGTATTTGTTCGTTAGTACCGAGCCCATCGCCTCCATCACCTCGGGATAGGTAAAATTTTCGCTCGCGATCATCTCCAAATAATCGCACTGGCGGGCAAGCTCTTTGTTGGTTAAACTAAAAATTTCATTATCGAATTTTTCTAAATTTGACACGTTCACTCCTTCTCTAAATTTAGCGGCCTCATCGCAGGGAATAAAATCACGTCGCGGATCGATTTTTTATTCAGCAAAATCATCGCCAAGCGATCGATTCCAAGCCCCCAGCCGGTAGTCGGCGGCATCGCATAGCTAAGCGCGCGAACGTAATCCTCATCCATCTCGTGAGCTTCGTCGTCGCCAGCGTTTTTAGCGTCGATTTGAGCCTTAAATCTGGCGTATTGATCGAGCGGATCGTTCAGCTCGTTAAAGGCGTTTGCAAGCTCCTTGCCTGCGATGTAGAGCTCAAATCTCTCGGCTATCTGCGGATTTTCGTCGCTTCTGCGCGAAAGCGGGCTGATCGAGATCGGAAAATCCACGATGAAGGTCGGATTTATGAGCTTAGCTTCTACGTAATTATCAAAAAGTTCGCTCTGCAGGTGGCCTAGATCGAGCTTTTCATTGACTTCAAATTTATCGGCTTTGAGTTTGGCGATGATCTTTTCGCGATCATTTGCGATCTGCGGCTCGATGCCGCCTATCTGCGTAAGCGCGTCGAGATACTTTATGCGCGCAAAAGGCTTTGAAAAATCGATCTCGCGCTCATCGTAGGTTAAAATTTCGCCCAGCCCGAGCCTCTTAAATAGCGCTTTAAACAGCTCCTCGGTTAGGTTCATCGCGTCGTTATAATCATGCCACGCCCAGTAGAATTCTATACTGGTAAATTCCGGATTGTGCGTCAGATCCATACCCTCGTTGCGGAAGTTTCGGTTGATCTCAAAGACCGCCTCCATGCCGCCTACGACGAGGCGCTTAAGATACAGCTCCGGTGCGATACGCAGATAGCGATCGACGTCGAGGGCGTTGTGATGAGTGATAAAAGGCTTAGCGTTCGCGCCGCCTGCGATAGGGTGCATCATCGGCGTTTCGACTTCCAAAAATCCGTGCTTTTCAAAAAAGCTGCGGATCTCGCTAACGATGATCGAGCGCTTAATAAAATCCTCGCGGACCTCGGGGTTCATTATCATATCGAGATATCTTTGGCGGTAGCGCATCTCGATATCGACAAGGCCATGAAATTTCTCCGGAAGCGGGCAGATCGCTTTGGACGCGAGCGTTATTTTACTGGCATGGATCGAAAACTCGCCCGTTTGGGTGACGAAAGCGTATCCGCGCACCAAAATTATATCGCCTACTTCGAGATTTTTCTTAAATTTAGCGTAATCCTCCTCGCCGATGCTGTCGCGAGAGTAATAAATTTGAATATTGCCGCTTTGATCCTCTATGTTTGCGAAGGTGGATTTGCCCGCGACACGCTTTAGCTTTAACCTTCCGGCAAGGCTTACCTCCTCGCTCACTTTTTTATCCTCGGTATCTTTTATGTAGCCGAATTTCTCTTTAAACTCAGCTATGCTCATATCTTTTTTTAGAAAGTGCGGATAGGGATTAGCCCCTACATTCCGAAGTTCCGACGCCTTGTCTATCCTTTGGATCTCTAACTGGCTATCAAACAATCTACTTCCTTTTTGCCGCGCATTCAGGGCAAATTCCATACAGCTGCATCATGTGCCCCGTAAGCGTAAATCCGTGCTCTTTGGCGACGGCAAGCTGTTTTCGCTCAATAGTGGCGTCTTGAAATTCTATGATCTTATTGCAGCTTTTGCAGATTAGATGGTCGTGGTGAGGCTTGTTCGCAAGCTCAAATTTCTTGCCCTGTGCGCCAAATGAGATCGACGTCGCCATACCTGAATCCTCAAGCAAATTTAAGGTGCGATACACCGTCGCTATGCCTACGTTTAGCTCCGGAAATTTCGCTTTGATCTCGTTGTGAAGCGCCTCAGGCGTGAAGTGTTTGTTATTGTTATAAAGCGTGCGAAGCAAAACCTCGCGCTGCTTAGTATATTTTAAACCGCTAGCGGCAAGCGCCTTTTTAAACTCAACAATTAGAGCGTCAAACTCTAAATTTTCGATTTTTGCATTCATAATTTTGTCCTTTCTGTAGAATTTACTTCTGAACTGGCGTTAAAATCGCTAGGTTCAGTGCTTTGATTTTGATCCGAGTTCATACGGGCGGTAGAATTTTGATCTTTTAAGAGCTTATCATCCATCTTAGAACCGATGGAATCTAAGCTTTGTTTGATCTTCGGATCATCTTTGAGATTTAAAATCCAATTTCCGATTTTTAAGAAAATCGGCGCAGTTTCGCTGCTTTCAAAATACTTTTTAGTCTGTTCGTTCATCGACATAGGACCGCTTGCAAGCGTAACGATAACGGCAAAAATTAAGAAAATTTTACTTACGCTAAAAACGAAACCGCCGATCTTATCAACAAATCCGAGTCCGCTCCATTTAAAGAATTTTGAAATAATTTCACCTATAATCAGACACGAGATCCATACACCAAAAAGCACAGCGATAAAGCCGATGAGAACCTGCGTTGTATCGCCTGAAAGCACGCCGTTTGCATTCTGCAAAGCTGGAATTTTTGCTGCAATCCACTCGCCTGCCATAGTTTTATAGCGCATCGCGGCAAAAAGACCGCCGATGAGACCCAAAATTCCAAAAATTTCTTTTACGATGCCATTAGTGATACCGCGTAGTCCGAAGAGCACTACGAGTACCAAACAGCCGACATCGAACCAATTAATACCTTCCATCAAGCACCCACCACGCCTATTAGCTCTTGCAGGTTAGTCGAGTACCTAAACGCCGTGTCTTTTGAAATTTGATTTGCACGGATCGCTTTAACCATCGCTTGAGTTTGAGTTATCATACCGGTAGATTGCTGATTTAGCTGCATTTGAGAGTAAATCTGATGCACCTTGTTTTCGCGGATTAGATTCGCTACGGCATTGTTATTGAGCAAAATTTCATGGATCGCGATACGTCCACCGCCAAGCTTTGGCAAAAGCGATTGCGAAATGACCGCGGTAAGCGATACAGAGAGCATATTTCGCACTTGGAGCTGCTCGCCGCCATCAAAGCTATCGATAATACGGTTGATCGTCTGCATCGCGGAGTTGGTGTGTAGCGTACCAAATACCAAGTGACCGGTCTCAGCCGCGGTAATGGCGATCGAGATAGTCTCTCTATCGCGCATCTCGCCCACAAGGATAATGTCCGGGTCCTCACGCAAGGCAAATTTTAACGCATTAGCGTAGGAATGGGTATCGGTGCCGATATTTCTGTGAGAAAAAAGCGCTTTTTTATTGGTATGGACGAACTCAACCGGATCTTCAACGGTGATGATGTGCTTGCGCTCTTTTTCGTTGATCTCGTTTAGCATCGCAGCAAGAGTAGTTGATTTACCGCTACCGGTAGGCCCGGTAACCAAAATCATACCTTTTTCATGCTTAACTACCTCTTTAAAAATCGTAGGGGCTTTTAAATCGTCCAGACTAGGAATATCGATAGGAATAATACGAAATGCGGCAGCTAAATCGCCATTCATAGTGTAGTAGTAATTACCACGGAAGCGTCCGATATTAGGAAGCTCGATCGCAAAGTCAAGCTCTTTATTTTCCTCGAGCGCACTTTTTTGCGCATCGGTAATGAGCGCGTAGCAGATATACTCGATATCCGTGCCCTTAAGCGGGTCCATGGCAAGTGGGCGCAATGTTCCGTCGATGCGTATTTGAGGCGCCGAGCGCGAAACTAAGTGAAGGTCGCTCGCTTTGTTAAAAACGACGGTTTTTAGTAGGGTTTCGATATCTACTAAATTTCTTTGAACTTCTTCCATAAAATTCCTTTCAATCTATGATTTTCGGTACTACGAAGTAGCCGCCTTCGGACTGCGGAGCATGCTTTAAGACGCTTTCTGCGACGTCGCTTTTGCGTGGGATATCTTTGCGAAACGGAGTACCGCCTTTCAGCGTAGTGATAGCCGCCTCGCCGCTTTGTAAATCCAGCTCATTTAGAATTTCTACAAAATCTACGATATTATTTAATTGCCCTTTAAATTCTTCTCGCTTAGCATCTGGAATTTTAAGAGCGGATAGCCTTTCTAGCTTGCTTAGCAAGGTATCGTCTATTATCATAACTTTCCTTTTTCTGATAAATGCGACATTATATCATAAAAATTCTTTATCTTAGGCGGTATTTAAAATTTTTTATGCTACAATTACGCCGATTTTCTCAAATAAAGGACTAAGTTTTGGCTTTAAAAGACGACATCGAAGGCGTGAAAAAAGAGATTGGCACAGAAGAGCAGTTTCTAGAAAGCGTCATAAAAAGTGAAATTTTCGTAAAAAAATACAAAAAGCCGCTGATATTTTTGGCTGCGGTTTTGATCGTAGCATTTATCGGATATTACGCAAATGAATTTCTAAGCGATCGCCGCATAGCAAGTGCTAATGCGATCTATGACGAGCTGCTTAACAAGCGCGATGACGCTAAGCTAGCCGAGCTTAAGCAAAAAGATATAAATCTATACGCTCTTTATATTTTGCAAAACGGCTCTGCAGACGAGCGAGCGGCGCTAGAAAATGCCCAAGGCGTCGATGTTATGCTAAAAGAGATAATAAATCTACAAAACGGCAAACAAGGCGGGGTGCTACTCGCCGATTACGATTCTTTGCTTAAGGGCTACGACCTGCTAAAAGAAGGCAAAATCGAACAAGCTCACGCAGAGCTAGATAAAATTCCGCTCAACTCACCCGTTCGTCAAATCGCACTTGCTTTGAAACACTATGGAGGCAATAAATAATGAAAAAAACGCTAATATTTACGCTTTTACTATCGTTTTTATTTTTAGGCTGCTCGACGAAGCGCCAGTATTTTGAACCCAGCGACGAAAACATCACAGGTGATATGAAATTTAACGGCTCACTGCCATCAGAAATCGTAGCGGTTAGTAAAGACGGCGCGACACTAAAAGACGGCGAAGTCATCTCTAAAAACGGCTTGGTGAAAAATTTTAAAGTCTTAAAAAGCGAGAAATTTTTAGGCGAATATGACGGAAATTTCGTCGTAACCGACATCAATGGCACGCTTAAAGTAGTTAGTGGCACAGGCGCTGTAAAATTTGAAAAAGCCCTCGGCAGACAAGCGCTCAGTGCAAATATACACGGCGATGATTTGGCTTTAGTGATGAGCGATGATTCGATCATGCTTATCAAACTAAGCTCGGGCGCAGTGGTGCTCGATCATAAAGTAGGCGATGCGTTCGCAATCGATTCGCGCGTAGCGTCACCGCTATTTATCAACCAACTTATCGCTTATCCTGCGCTAGACGGACTAGTCAGCATCGCAGAAAACGTAGGTGGGCGCTCGGCACGCGATTTTGTCGTGAGTAACCAGCCGTTTTTTAACAACATTATCGCCTTGGAAAATAAAGGCGATAACCTTTATGCCGTAACTGCCACTAGGCTAATGCTGGTAAGTCCTGTGGGCAATAAAAATCATAACGTAGACATCAAAGACGTGATTTTTAGTGGCGATAGAATTTATCTTTTCTTAAAGGACGGCAGAGTCGAGCTACTAGATCGCGGGCTAAATTTGATCAAATCGCGCAAATTCACCTTCGCGCAATTTAGTGGCGCGCTGCTTAGCGGCGGCTATCTGTATATCATCGAGCGTAATGGCTACGTCATCCGCGTGGACGAAAATTTAGAAGGCCAGGCGATCTACGAGCTAAATGGCGAGTTCGAGGATAAGTCTTTTATCGCAGGCAGCTCGTTTTACTACGACGATAAAATTTTAAATTTTGATGCTAGATAAAATTTCAAAACTATGCGTTCGCGAAGACCTTTTGCTTCAGAAATTTCAAACGCTAGATATCGCTAGCTTCACGCGCTCGCGCTCATATGGCGCGTATTTCGGCGTGGATCTGAAAAGTTACAACGTCCTTTTATTTATGCGCGACGCAAAATCTCGCTTTGTGATGCGCGACGCGGAATTTCTACTCTCGCTCGCAAGCGACATTAGTGCAAGCCTAGGCAAGGTCGTGAAAAAGCGCGTGCTGTTTTACAACTCGCAAATGTGCTCTAAAAGCGCGAAATTTTTAAAAGAAAACGGATTTAGCCTCTATGCTTTTGTGTGACGTGGGAAATTCCAGAGTTAAATTTTATAAAGGCGGCGTAACGCAAAGCATGCCCATAGCGGAATTTATGCGGTACGAGCCGAAGGAGCGAATTTTTTTCATTAGCGTCAATGATAGCGTGAAAAAAAAGCTGAAAAACCCTCTATTTGTCGATCTGGCGCCGCACTTTGAACTAAAAACCGCCTACCGCGGGCTCGGGATCGACCGCATAGCGGCGTGCTCGGCCGTAAACACCGGCATCGTCGTCGATGCGGGCAGCGCAATCACCGTGGATTTGATGTTTAAAAGCTCGCACCTAGGCGGATTTATAATGCCTGGTATCGGCACGCTTTTAAAGTCGTTTGCGAGCATCGCGCCGGTGCTGGACGTGACGCTTTCAACCAATATCGATCTGGATCCGCTGCCACAAAAGACCGCAAGTGCCGTAAACTACGGGATTTTAAAGCCGATCGTGCTTACGATCGAAAACATCGCGGGCAATAATAAAATTTACTTCACGGGCGGCGACGGAGCCTATCTGATGCGGTATTTTCGCAACTCGATCTATGAAAAGGATCTGATCTTTAAATCGATGGTAAGCTTGATCGCAAAAAAAGGGCTTGCATGATAACCATAGCCCTACCAAAAGGCCGCATAGCCGACGATACGCTTAAAATTTTTAAAACCATTTTCGGGCTTGATTTTGCTTTCGAGGATCGCAAACTCATAATGCAAAAGGGCGATTTTAAATTCCTCTACGTCCGCAACCAAGATATCCCTACTTACGTTATGGGAGGCGCGGCAGATATCGGCGTAGTGGGGCTTGACGTGCTTGAGGAGCATCGCCCGGACGTGCTTACACTGCTCGATCTTAAAATCGGAAAATGTCGCGTCTGCGTGGGCGTGCATGCGGGCACCCAGCTAAACTACGGCGCTCCGAGCCTAAAAATCGCTACGAAAATGCCCAACATCACTCGCGAATACTTCGCCTCCAAGGCCGTCGCCGTAAATATCATTAAACTCTACGGCTCGATCGAGCTAGCCCCGCTCATAGGGCTTGCCGACGCTATCGTCGATGTCGTGGAGACCGGCGCTACGATGAAGCAAAACGGGCTGCAACCCGCAGAAACCATAATGCAAAGCTCCGCGCACCTCATCGCCAACAAAAGCAGCTTCGTGCTAAAGCGCGATGAAATTTTAAATTTAAGAGATAAACTAGCCCGCACGATCGCTTAAATCCTCGCTTGCCCGCCGCACGGTTTTTGCAACTGGCGCGGCATATTTTGCGTGAGAATCATCACCACTTTGGCGCGCTGTCGTTTAAAAAACCGCTGCTGCGTATAGAATTTACGGCAGCAACCAACCGCACCGATTAAATTTAAACCAACCTGCAAATTTGATTTATCAAGAAGCGGAAGCGCTGTCGAGCCGCGCAGCATAAAATTTCAAATTTCTATCGCTACAAATTTTAAAATTTAGCCCTAAATTTGCAGCTCGTAGAATTCCGAAATTCTAAAACTCCACGGCTCGGAATTTCAAAATTTCAAAATCTCTCTCCGTATTTTGCGCAGTCAAATTTCAAAATTTTGCAAGTTCTAAATTTAGGCTCAAGTTCCCACGGCTTGGAAACGGCAGAATTTCGGAATTTCAACTCGAATTTGAAATTTGTCGTGCCGCATATGGGCTAGCACAACAATACATGCTCTGCCGAGGCACGGCGAGCTATTATTGCGGCAACTCAAGCGGCGCGCGCTATAAGCCTTGCCGACGCAATAAAGCAGAAGCGGTTTATGTGTTTGTAAATTTATAGCACATAAAATTCCGTCGCGATAAACGCAATAAATTTAGATATCGCGGACGATCTGCGTGATTACGATTCTTATGTGTCGCGCAGTAAATTTTGCACGCGACAAATTTTGGAACAAACAGCTTGCCTCTTATCGCAACCGCGCCAAAGTCTAGGCTCTCTGCGCGCTCAGATACCTCTTACGTGCGGCACAACAAGCAAGAATAAATTTTAACCGACCTAGCGTGGCGATAGAACCGCTACCCCGCCTACGCCGCGATAATTTCGCGTACCTTTTCGGTAAAATTATCGCTCACGATGTATTCGGTCGGATAAACGAGCACTTCGCTGCCGTTGCGAATCCGTAGAATTAGGCGCTTGGTGTTTTTCAGCGCCGTGTCGCAAAATGCGAGATGGTAAATTTTATAAATTTTCTCGCGACTTAGCTCGCCTAAGCTTAGCTCAAACTCGAAATCCTGCGCGTTTTTGCGCTGTGCCTCGCGCTCTTTGCGCGCCTTAAAAGCGGGATCCTCCGAGCCAAAACCGCCCCTTCTCTCCGCGAAATTTCCTCCGCCGAAGCCGCCAGCTCGTTCGCCGCCGAAGCCGGAATTACCGCCGTTAAAGCCCCCGCGCTCCCTACCGCCGAAACCTCGCACCTTGCTAGGTACGTAGCCGTCGATATTCTGCGCGGCATCTAGGGTTAAAATTTCATCCAGATAGATTTGATATTTCCCGCCGTAAGGGGATGTATTTTTGCTAAGCCGCACCCAAAACGCCATCGGGCGCTCCAGCTCCGCGTCCGTTAGCGCAGTGACCGCATCACAAATATCGCCGAATGCGCTCATCTCGAAGCTTCCCGAAAGATCGAGCACCGTGAGATTTGCCATCTGCTTGCCCGATTTAGTCGTGCGCGCAAAGACGTTTTCGATCTTGCCGACGCACAAAATTTTAACGCTCGCATCCTCGTCGCCCACCAGTTCGTCGAATTCGTTCGATTTAGTATGTGTAATCGCTCCAAGCTGCGCGGCATAGGCCTTGAGTGGATTCTCGCTCAAAAATACTCCCGCGCGCGGACGGAAGCTCGCATCGCGGGCGTTTTGCAGGCTCATCATCGAAAGAAACGACAACTGATACGCCGCGCCGCCGACCGCGCTTTTTGAAATTTTGATCATAAAGGCGTACGGTCGCTCCCTCTCCTGCGGGCTTAAACTCTCGATCGCCTTTAGCGCGTTATCGAACACCGCGAGCTCGAAGCTGCCGTGCAGATCAAGCACGTTTAAAATCCCCATTTTTTTGCCCGTTTTCGTCATGCGCGTGGACAGATCCTCGATCCGTCCTACGCTAAGAACCTCGGCGCTATCGCCGTCGATCTCGCTAAATGCCGAGGATAGCGTGTAGTCAATGCCGTCCATCTCCTCTTTGTAATCATCCAGCGGATGCCCCGAGAGATACACGCCCACAGTCTGCTGCTCAAATTTCAAAATTTCGCCCTGCGGAAATTCCTTATCGGTATCGACGAAGCTTACGCTCATGCCGCTCGTCATATCCTCATCCTCTCCAAAAAGCGAGCTTGCGGCGTCCTTTTTAATCTCGGTGATTTTTTTCATCACGTCTAGGATATTTTCCATATTCTGAATCATCGCTAATCGACTCTTGCCCAGACAATCCATCGCGCCTGCGTAGATCAGCGACTCGATGACCTTTTTATTGACGCGGAAATTATCCACGCGCGAAGCAAAATCGTCGATGCTTTGAAATTTAGCCTCGCTTTGAAGCTCTAAGATATTCTCGATCGCGGCACCGCCCACGCCCTTAATCGCGCCGAGGCCGTAGATGATCGAGGTGCCCGATTTGGAGTTTTCGTCGTCCACGACGCTAAAGCCCCTTAAACTTTGATTGATCGACGGCGGCAAAAGCCCGATGCCTAGGCGGCTCGCCTCGTCGATATACTTTGAAATTTTATCGGTGTTGCCCTCTTCCGAAGTAAGCAGCGCCGCCATAAACTCCGCCGGATAGTAGGTCTTAAGATAGGCTGTTTGAAAGGTGATCATCGAATACGCCGCGGCATGGGATTTGTTAAAGCCGTAGGAGGCAAATTTCATAATCAGATCAAATAGCTCATCCGCCTTAGCTACGTCAAAGCCCAGCTCTTTAGCGCCGCTTAGATACTGCTCGCGCATGTGAGCGAGCTTCTTCTCATCCTTTTTACCCATCGCGCGGCGCACCAGATCGGCATCGCCCAAGCTAAAGCCGCCTACCTTCTGCACGATCTGCATGACCTGCTCTTGATAGACGATGATGCCATATGTTGGCTCTAAAATTTCTTTTATCTCGGGGAAAATATAGCTTGCTTTTAGCTCGCCGTGTTTGATCCTGATAAAATCAGGGATTAGTTCCATCGGCCCCGGGCGGTAGAGCGAGATCATCGCGATGATATCCTCGAAGCGGTCGGGGCGCAGGTTCATCGCCAGATCCTGCATGCCCGCACCCTCGATTTGGAAAATCCCTAGCGTGTTGCCGCTTTGAATCGTTTTGTAAGTGCGCGGATCGTTAAAGTCTATCTCCTCCCAAACTATGTCGCGATTATAGCGGCGCTTGACGAGCTTGATGGCGTTATCGATCACATCGAGGTTTTTAAGGCCAAGGAAGTCAAATTTTATCAGATCGACGTCCTCGAGATAGTTTTTGGTGTATTGCGTTACTAGGCGCGCATCCTCGCCCTTATCCTGCTTAAATAGCGGTGCTTTGTTCCACAGCGGCTCGTTTGAGATCACCACTCCCGCGGCATGCATGCCTGCGTTGCGATTTAGCCCTTCAAGGCCCAGCGCAAACTCCCAAACCTGCTGTGCGATCGGATCTGCATCGATAAATTCCTTCAGCTTCGGCTCGGCGTCGTAAGCCTGCTTGAGCGTGATGCCGAGCTTGTCGGGGATCAGCTTTGCCATCTTATCGGCCTGCGAAAGCGGCATATCGCAGACGCGAGCCACGTCGCGAATAACGCCGCGCGCGAGTAGCTTACCAAAGGTCGCAACCTGCGCGACGTTGTATTTGCCGTACTGATCGATGACGTAGTCGATCACCTCGCCTCTGCGCGCCTGGCAAAAATCCACATCGATGTCGGGCATCGAGATACGCGACGGATTTAAAAATCGCTCGAAAAGCAGATTATACGGGATCGGATCGAGGTCGGTAATGCGAAGCGCATACGCGCAGATGCTACCCGCCGCAGAGCCGCGACCTGGGCCAACCGGGATATCGTGATCCTTCGCCCAGTTGATGAAATCCTGCACGATTACCATATAGCCCGAAAAATGCATGTTTTTAATAATGGCAAGCTCCTTTTCCAGGCGCTCGCGATAAATTTCGTGTTTCTGTGGATTGATAAATTTAAGGCGCTCTTTAAGCCCCTCGCGGCAGAGATGATCGAATAAAAAATCATCGTTTGCAAAGCTATAGCGCTCCGAGGGCTGTGGCAACGAAAGCCCGAGCCTAGCGGCGTATTCGATCGTAAATTTAAAATTCGGCGGCGTGGGCGCGTAGTCCTTCTCGTCGAAGGCAAATTTGAGATTGCACTTTTGCACGATCTCGGCGGTATTTTCGATCACTTCGGGGATGTCCGCAAAAAGCCGCCTCATCTCCTCGTCGCTTTTTACGTAAAATTCTGAAACGACGTGTTTTAGGCGGTCGCCGTCGTTGATCGTCTTGCCCATCGAGATGCACTGATAGACGTCGTGAGCCTTGGCGCGGTCCTTGCGCGCGTAGTGAGCGTCGTTCGTGGCGATGATCTTGACGCCGATTTCGCGCGAAAGGCGGATGAGGTCTTTATCGACATTTAACTGCTCACCGATGCCGTGGCGCATGATCTCAAGATAAAAATCCTCGCCGAAAATTTCCTTATACTCAAGCGCCGCTTTTTTCGCCGCTTCGTAGCCGCCCGCGCCGCGCTTTAAATTTCGCTCGCTTCTATTTAGATGAAATTCCACCTCGCCCGCTAGGCACGCCGAGGAGCAGATGAGACCCTCGCTGTGCTCTTTTAAAATTTTTTTATTGATCCTCGGGTAGTAATAGAAGCCGTCTAAAAACGCGCGCGAGCTAAGATACATTAAATTTTTATAGCCCGTCTCGTTTTTGGCAAGCAGTATCAAGTGGTAGCGCTGGCGGTCGCTTTTATCGCCGATATCGTCGTGGTTGTGCAGGTAGGTCTCGATGCCGATGATCGGCTTGATGCCGTGCTTTTTCATCGTCTGATAAAAGTCTATCGCGCCGAACATATTGCCGTGGTCGGTGATCGCGCACGCCTTGGTGCCGCGGCTCTGTAAAAGCTCGGCGAGCTCGCTTACTTTATTCGCGCCGTCTAGCAGCGAATACTCGGTGTGAAGGTGCAGGTGGGTGTAGTCGCTCATTTTTGGTCCTTTTTTGATTTGGAGATTATAGTAAATTCGGGCTTTAGAAACGGTCAAATTTAGTGGAATTTTAGCTTAAATTTCAGCACGAAATTTTACAAGTAAATTTTATTACGGAATTTTACTTCGGAGGTTTTATATTCTGGATCTTACGGATTAAATTTTGACAAAATTTTAAGTTTAAAATGCTGTGATGAAATTCCACTATCATAAAATTCCGCCTCGATGGAATTTTGAGCTAACGCAATTCCGCAAAATTCTATGACTTAAATCATCGTAAAATTTTGCGGTTTAAAATTCCGCTTGCAAAGCCTTGCGGCTCTATGATCTTGAGAATTCCACGATCGCTTTGGCAAGCTCTCTAGTAGGATCGACGAAAATTTTATCGCTTTTGATTAACGGCAAAAATAGCGGCAGCTCGGTGCAGGCAACGACGTAAATATCAGCATCGATTTTGCCTAGCAAATTCTCAAAAGCCCCCACGTATTCGGCAGTCTTGCCCGCTTTAACACCTTTGTAGATGCAATCCATCAAAACCGCTTGATTTTCTTCGCCAAGCTCCACGCTGATTAGCCCCGCTTCTTTGAGCGGATCGTCGTAAATTTTAGCTTTTTTTGTACCAATAGTGGCTAGCACAGCGATTTTATGGGCGTTTGGATAATTTTTGCGGATCGCTTTTACGGTGACCTCAGCGATATGAATTAGCGGGATTTCCGCCGCAGCTTCTACATCGTCTGCGAAAAAATGCGCCGTGTTGCACGCCATCGCAAACGCCTTGCAGCCTGCATTTTTGAGCCTAACGGCGCTCTCGCTTAGGCGCGGAAGCGGATTTTCACCTTTGCCTAAGATAAATGCCGTGCGATCTTCAATCTGCGGATAGCTATCAATTACAAGCGGAATATTTTCTTGATCGCTTCCCGCAGCAGTCTCTTCTATAATCTTCATATACAGATCCGCACTCGCTAAAGGTCCCATTCCACCGATAATTCCAACTCTTTTCATAGCTCGTCCTTTCTAAATTTTACTTGGGCTAATTTTCCCACTTACTCATATCCATTTCGTTTTCGCTCTTTGCGACGTAGATCGACGCCACAACATCGCCCGTTACGTTCATCGAGGTTCGCCCCATATCCAAAATCGCATCAATGCCTAAAATCATTCCGTAAGCGATCGCTACATTACCGCTTACCTTGACGCCGATAGATTCGAGCACTAAAAGCAGCATCAGCGCACCAGCTCCCGGAACTCCGGCAGTTCCGATCGCCGCAAGCATCGAAGTGATGATGATCGTGAGGTAGTGGCTGCTATTTAGATCGATACCGCAAGCATTAGCGATAAAGAGCGTGCACACGCCCAAATACACGGTCGTGCCGTTCATATTCACCGTAGCGCCCACGGGCAAAACAAAGCCGTAGATCGCCTTTGGAATTCCCATATCTTCGGCGGTTTGCATCGTAATCGGAAGCGTGCCGTTGGAGCTGCGGGTAACAAAAGCCGTAAGCATCGGCGGACGCACTTTTTTAAGGAATTTAATCGGGCTAACTCCGATAAGCATACAAATAACGCAATAAACCGCAAATACTTGAATCGCAAGTCCCACGTATAGGGTAATCGTGACATTTAATAGCGAGCTGAAAGCCTCGATACCGCTTTTATTAAACACTACAAACATTAGCGCAAAAACGCCAATTGGTGCGTATTGCATTACCCAGTGCACGACCTTAAACATAATCTCGCTCATTCCATCGAAAAAATTATAAACCGTATCAGCGGAATTTTTAATACGAGCATCACTACTGTCGCGGCAAAACGCAAGCCCTACGCCAAGAAATAAGCAAAACGCGATAATCGGCAAAATTTCGCCCTTGGCTATGGAATCAAAAGGATTCGTAGGAATTATATTAAGCAAAATTTTACTCATACTAGGCGCGTTCGCTGCCTTTTCGACAGCCTTGGACGTATCGCTTAGATCAAGCCCGCTACCTGGAGAAAATACAAACGCACACGCTAGACCGATGACGATCGCAAAAAGCGTCGTTATAGCGTAAAATATG
Source organism: uncultured Campylobacter sp. (assembly GCF_905373215.1). GTDB lineage: Bacteria > Campylobacterota > Campylobacteria > Campylobacterales > Campylobacteraceae > Campylobacter_B. The sequence continues at coordinate 44,453 of NZ_CAJPRT010000004.1, read as the reverse complement.
ATCGCCTTAACGCCTACTTTGCCCAGGTGCGCGGGCGAGATGCTGCTCGTGCCCACGATGAGCGAGCAGATGATGATAGGCACCATGATCATCTTTAAAAGCCGCACGAAAAGATCTCCCAAAGGCGTTAAAATCGCCACCCACGTGGTATCACCCACCGGCATATTTTTAGGTAGTAACATACCAATCGCAGAGCCCAACACTAAAGCGATAATGATGCGCCAAAGCAAGCTTGAGTTAAAATAAAAGGCTAAAATTCCGCCTTTTTTCGTTTGATTTTCTGACATGGACATCTCCCTGCACTAAGAATTTTAACGGAATTCTACCGCAACTTGCCATAAAATAAAATTTAATCGGTCGCCAAATGAAAGTTAAATTTGAAAATTCAATCGCGAGCTTGCCGCATTTTAAAGCTGAAATTATGCGGCAAGCTTTGTCTTTTGAAGTTATGAAGCGGAATTTCAAAGGAAAAACGACGCATGAAATTTATAGAATTTTGCGGATTTTGATGTAGTGAAAAGCAAAAAATTTTGTGGTGGTGGGCTCACTAGGACTTGAACCTAGGACCATCCGGTTATGAGCCGGATGCTCTAACCAACTGAGCTATGAGCCCGCCAGCGGTGAAAAAGAAATGTGATTTTACAAAAATAATCTTAAAACGGCGTTAAAATTCTAACCGCGTAATTTTATGGAACTTAGACCCGTCCAAATCGTGGCTAAATTTCACACCAAAGCACACAACTTTATCTGATTCCCGATCAGATCACTTTCGTGCGCACAAGGCGGCGTAAATTTAAGACGAAATTTTATATAAAATTTCAGGGCTCTTAAATCCGCCGCCATAATCTAATCCACTCTTAAATCGCGTGAATTAATAGCTTTTTTTCACGCTAATAGGCTCCGATAGCATTTTAGGGACTCCCGGTAATTCATACGCTCCCCGGCAGATATTATTTTCGGCATCGGGACCTTTTGCGATGGTGATCGTTTTATTTTCGCCGTCCACGCTGATTAGGAAGCATTTATCTCCCTTTGTGCTTTTAAGATATGCGGAATTCGCTCCGTTGGGCTCTAGCGGAACATTCGTCATAACCGAAAAATCGGATGCGAATTTGCCTTGAGAGATATAGTAGGCGTCCAGATCGTATTTAACGGTAATTAAATTTGTCGCCAACTTAGAGATCTCCGCATCATCTCTAGTAGTCAGCCCCGGTTCCGCAATCGCTACTGCAGGCAAGGCAATCGCTACGATACAAACTGTAGCTATTATCGTCGCTACGGATACTTTTTGGGACGTTACGTCATATTCACAGTTTTGTAGCGGCACTGCAGCGACGGCAAGCGAGCTTTTATTTTTGCGCACCATATCGCTAGTAAAGGGTAAAAATAGAAATTTGCCGTATTCCATAAGACCCAATCCCGCGGGAACGATCCGACTAAAACGGTTAAAGATCGAACCCGATAAATAAGTTAAGATAGCCAAGATCCAACCACCTAGAAAAAACCAAATAATGTTGCCTAGAATACGCATATTTTACCTCTCTATAAATTATGTAAATCAAGCAAGCCGCCTGCTACAGACGTTGCACAGCCCACCATTGCTTTTTTGCGGAGTATTTGATGCGACCTGCACGCTATGCCGCACAAAACGAGTCTTGTACGCGCAAAATTTTCCATGCGCAAAACAACTACGGAATGATAAGGGATGGGGTTTAACGATTGGCAACAAACGCTTTTCATCGATAAAATTTTAGTATGCAAATAACTGCGGCAAGGGTGTTTAAAAAAATTTAAATTTGTTTTAAAAATATTAGAAATTCTAAAATTTCGACGCCGAAATTTTAGAATTTCATAAATTTTATAAAATTTGCAGATCAAAATTTTAAAATTTTTACAGTACAGAAAAGCGAATTCTTAAAATTTTGCTATAGCTTTTAGTGTAAAATCTTCCTAATTGGGATACAAGATAGAAATTCCAAATCAAATTTTCGCAACATGAAGCGCTTCCTTAATTATGAATTTAAAATTTTAAACGCTACACAGTGCGGCATATTTCTGCCGAGATAAAATTCGCAAGCAAAATTCCAACCTCGCAAACTCAAAAGCATACGGCAATTACTTCTTGAAATTTTAGCACCGCTTACCCGTAGACTAATATTACGTTGCTTTATAGAATTTAGACCTCACGACGCAAGCTCCTCGCACTGCAAACTCGCTTCGTGCTCTCGCCATAGCCGCGATCCGTCCACACGCCGCTATAGCGTCTCGTCGCCGTCTTGGTTTTGAAGCGCATCCGCTTCGCCATCCGCCGCAATCGCCTCGAGACTTAAAATTTCATCGACGTCCTCCAGCTGCGCTACGCCGCTTCCGGCGATGCTTCTGATGCTTGCGTGCATCGCGATCGCGCCGTCTCGCGCACGCGCGATCTGTTTTTCGCGCTGTTTCCAGATACGCTCCATCGCGTTGCGCTCCTTATTTAGACTCTCTTGCATGCCGACGAATGCCGAGACGATCGTCTTTATCTGGTTTGCAAACTCGGGCGAGGTCAGATAGTCGTAGAGCATCGCCGTTTTGCTATCTTGATTTTGCCCCGATCTTTTGGCAAAAGCAAGCGCCACGACATGTTCGCGCAAGACGGCGCAAAGCCCCTTAAATTCCTCAAACGAACAGATCCAGATGCTAGCATCGCTCGGCGCTTGATGCAGCCTAGGGCTGTGAGGCGGCATCTGCTCGGTTACTATAACGCCGATCTGCGCGCCCTCACCTATCATATCGTCTTTGAGTTTGTCGATCCATTTGGGCTCGAAGCTTTTCGTGCGCTTGCTCTCGTATAAAATTTTACCGCAGCCCGCAAACTCCCTCGTATGCACCATCTGCACGCAGTCTGCGCCGCGCGCGCCCTTTTTGACCTCATCTATCTCGTCCAAAGGAAAATTTAGCCGCAGATACTCCTGCAGCGCGAGCTCCTGCACCTCGCCCTGAAGCTGCTGTGAGCCCACCTCCGAGCGGCGCTTAAGCTCGTTTATTTGGCCGATTAGGCTTTGGATCTGCTCATCTTTTTGGCGGAATTTCAGCTCGTTTTCCTGCGAAATTTGCTTCGAAAGCCGCTCGCGCTCTTGGTTTACGCGGTTGGTTAGCTCGATCTCGGATTTGGCTTTATTCTCGGCTTCAAGCTCGCTAAATTTACGCTTTTGCGCCTCCATTTCGGCCTTTATTAAATTTAGCTCGGAAATTCTTTGCGATTTTTCTTGCAGCTCCTTTTGTAAAATTTCAAATTTCGCCGCGTTTTCGCTCTCGATCTGAGATTTTGCAAGCGCTAAAATTTTCTCCCGCTCGCTGTTTAGCGCGGAATCGGTCGCCGCTTTTACGCGCTGCTCGAAGGCGTTTTCCTTCGCTTGCAGCTGCGCCAGATGCTTCGCGTACTCCTCGCGCTTAGCGGCGATCTCGGCTTCAAATTTAAACGTGGCTTCGTTTTGCTGCTGCTGCCACTTTCGCTTCTGTTGCAAAATTTCATCTTCAAATTTAGCCTTGATATCGCGCTGCAGCGCCTCGTCTATATCGATCTGAAAGCCGCAGTGCGGGCACTTTACGTTAGCCATCTTTGCCTCTTAAACTTTGCTCTTTCATCTTTTCAAATTCCTGCGAAATTTGCGCGGCATTGGGCTCATCCGCCATCTTATCGAGCACGGAGTTGTAGCGATTTACGAGCAGTATTGCAAGTGCCGAAAAGCAAAAGCCCGGTAGCAGCTCGTAAACGATCGCCGAAAGCCCCGATAAGATCCAGCAAATGACCGTGATACCGCCTACGAGCATACCCACCAAAGCCGAGAGCGCGCTCATTTTTTTAGAATACAGGCTGAAAAGCAGTACCGCTCCAAAGCTCGCGCCAAATCCCGCCCAAGCGTTTCCGACGACGTTTAGCACCGTATCGTTTGAGCCGAACGCCAAGATCGCGGCGACTGCGGCGATGATCACGACGGCGATACGGCTGCTTAGCGTCTGCGTGCGCTCGCTCACCTCTTTTTTATAAAACGCGAAGATAAAATCCTTCGTAACCGCGCTCGCACTTACTAAAAGCTGGCTTGAGATGGTGCTCATAATCGCCGCCAGCACCGCAGAGATTATCACGCCTAGGATAAATGGGTGAAAGAAAATTTTACCGAGCTCTAGAAAAATTTTTTCGGGATCGTCTATGCTAAGACCTTTTTGCGAAAAATACACAAAGCCGATAAGACCGCTAAGCATCGCGCCTACTAGCCCTAGCACCATCCACGAAATTCCGATGCGGCGCGCGCTATCAAGCTCGCGCGAGCTTCTAATCGCCATAAAGCGCACTATGATGTGCGGCTGCCCGAAGTATCCGAGCCCCCAAGCAAGCAAGCCCAAAACACCCAAGAAGCTTTGATTGTAAAATAGATCGAGGTGGCTCGCGCCGTAGAGCCGCACCTGCGCGAAAAAGGAGCTGTCCGCAGGGATCTGCAGCGCGCGGTAAGAAAACAGAGGGATTAAAATAAGCACCGCAAACATCAGCGCGCCCTGAAACGCGTCCGTGATCGCGACGGCCTTAAATCCGCCGAAAAAGGTATAAAACACGACGATTAAGATCGTAGCGACCGCGCCGTAGGTAAAGCTTAGCCCGAAAAAGCTCTCAAAGGTCTTGCCGCCGGCGATGATGCCGCTGCTAACGTAGAGCGTAAAAAATATGATGATCAAAAGCCCCGAGATGATGCGAAGCGTCTTGGTGCGGTCTTTGAAGCGGTTTTCTAAAAAATCCGGGATCGTGACGCTGTCGCTTGCTACCTCGGTGTAAATTCTAAGCCTTTTTGCAAGAAATTTATAATTGCACCACGCGCCCACGCAAAGTCCTAGGGCGATCCAGATATTGCAAATCCCCGTTGCGAACATCGCGCCCGGCACCCCCAAAAGCATCCAGCCGCTCATATCGCTAGCGCCCGCGCTAAGCGCCGTTACGAATGGGCCTAGGCGGCGATTATCGAGCAGATACTCGCTTAAGCTCGCATTCTTGTCATAATAATACCTACCTATAAAAATAAGCGCGCCGAAATATATCGCGATTGCGCAATAGGTCCAAAAGCTCATCGTTGCCTCCTTTTAAAAAAGCTAATTTTACTCTATTTCAAATAAAATTTTACTTTCGGAATTTAGCCAGATTTTAACGAAATTTTAGTATTCTTGCCGTTTAAATTTTAAGAAAAAGGCGCCTTGGTTGAACGAGAAAATTTTAAAGGTCGTATTTGTTTTGACTGTAATCGCCGTGGGGCTTTATTTCACCTATCCCGAACTGAGCGAAGCGCAAAAAATTTCATACGCCAAAAGCTACGGCATCACTCTTATTTTGACCTCCGGCGGCATCGTGATCGGTATCGCATTAGGATTTATGCTGGCATTTTTAAAATTTCTAAACAATAAATTTCTAAGCTTCATTATCGACGAATACGTAGACATCATCCGCGGAACTCCAATCGTTATCCAGCTTATGGTGTTCGTGTTTATTATCTTTGCTACGTGGAGCAATAATATCGCAGCTGCGATCTTTGCGCTGGGGCTTAATAGCTCAGCTTACGTCGCGGAGATCGTGCGCGGCGGCATAAATAGCGTCGATAGCGGCCAGATGGAAGCTGCGCGCGCGATGGGGCTAGGTTACGGCACGGCGATGAAAGAGATCGTCTTTCCGCAGGCGATAAAAAATATCCTGCCTGCGCTTGCGAATGAGTTTATTAGCCTATTTAAAGAGACCTCGGTCGTGGGTCTCGTAGCAATTACTGATCTTACGTTTTTTTCAAAAAGCATGCAGGCTGCGCTTTATACCGTCCAGCCGATACTTTTTGCCGCAGTACTTTACTATACAAGCGTGAAATTTTTCTCGTTTTTAGTAAAAATGCTAGAAAGTAGGTTAAACCGCAATGATTGAAATATCAAATTTAACCAAATCCTACGGCAATTTATCAGTGCTAAAAGGAATTTCAAAGAGCATAAATAAAGGCGATATCGTAGCGATCATCGGTCCAAGCGGCGGTGGTAAATCGACCTTTTTGCGTTGCTTAAATTTGCTTGAAATTCCAAGCGGCGGCACTATTAAAATAGACGGCGAGGATATTACCGATAAGCACACTGATATTAATAAAATTCGCCGCAAAGTTAGTATGGTGTTTCAGCATTTTAACCTCTTTGCAAATAAAAACGTATTAGAAAATTTAACTCTAGCGCCCATAAAAGCGGGTATCTATACTAAAGAACAAGCCTACGCAAAAGCAGAGGAGCTGCTGCAAAAGGTCGGTCTTAGCGATAAGGCCTATACTTATCCGCACAAGCTTAGCGGTGGGCAAAAGCAACGCATCGCAATCGCTAGAAGTTTGGCGGTAAATCCGGACGTGATTTTATTCGACGAGCCCACTTCGGCGTTAGATCCCGAGATGATCGGCGAGGTGTTAGGTATAATGAAAGAGGTCGCCAAAGAGGGCATTACGATGCTTGTAGTAACGCACGAGATGGGCTTTGCACGCAATGTCGCGAATAGGATTTTTTTTATGGAGGGCGGCAAAATCGCTGTGGACGATACGCCTAAAAACGTATTTGAAAATCCGCAAAACCCGAGATTAAAAGAATTTTTAAATAAAATTTTAAACCACTAAAGGAGAGGGAAATGAAAAAATTTATGAGATTTCTAGTTGCGGGCGCTTTGCTTTGCGGCTCGCTGGTCGCTAAGGACATCACCAAAGATACGCTCATCGTAGGCACGAACGCCGAGTATCCGCCGTTTGAGTTCGTGGATGAAAACTCGAAGGTTACCGGCTTTGATATGGATCTGGTAGCCGAGCTTGCAAAGCGAGCGGGCGTGAAATATGAAATTTTAAATATGAGCTTTGACGGGCTAATCCCTGCGATTAAAAGCGGCAAGATCGATATGATCGCCTCGGGTATGAGCGCGACGCCGGCTCGTAAAAAGGCGATCGATTTCACAAATCCTTACTACAAGGTCGAAAATTTATATGTCAAACGTAAGGACGATAGCTCGTTAAATTCCAAAGCCGACTTGCAGGGCAAGCGCCTTGCCGCGCAGCTAGGCACTATTCAGGAGCTTGCGATCAGAGACATCAAAGGCGCCGAGGTTAGCGCCACGGAGAACGTTTTTGTAGCCGTTATGTCGCTGAAAAACAAAAAGATCGATGCGCTTTGCGTGGATTCGTCCGTGGGCTACGAGTATCTTAAGAAAAATGACGATCTAACCGCATTTTTTAAAGAATCCGACGGCAGCGAGGGCTTTTCGATCGCATTTGATAAGGGCAAATATCCCGAGCTACTCGCTAAATTTAATACAGCTCTTGAGGAGATGAAAAAGGACGGCAGCTACGAAAAGCTTTTGGAAAAGTATAATTTAAAATAATCCGCAAAATTTAGGCGCAAATTCCTCTCATAGAATTTGCGCCGCCTAAGAGGAATCCTATGAAAAAGATATTTTTAGCACTTGCCATTTTGCTCTGCACACAGAGCTTTGCGGAGCAAAAAGATAGATACGGCATCGCCGCATTTGCAGGTCTTGGCGATGACGGCAGAACCTTCGTTTTTACCTTTAGAAAAGCTCAAAAAGATCGCTTCTTTCCATGCGACTTAAAAAATTTAAACATAATCGCCGCGGGCGCTTCTAGGTGCATAACGGACGCTAAGGAGCTAAGGAAATTCGACAAAGAATATAAAAAAGCTCTTGAGTCCGTGATAAAACCTGGCAAGCGCTACTACGTAAATTTAATCGATCGCGGCAATGACGCCTATGTCTGCGACGCAAGCGATCCTAAAAGCAATCTGCGATTGGACCTAGTGGCGGCGGGATTTGCCGTGCCGACAACCGACGATAGTGAACTTCTTTTAAAAGCCGCTGAGGAAGCCAAAGGGGCTAAACGCGGAATGTATAGCGCAAAATTTTGGGATGTTACTAACTGCATTCTAAACGGCATGCCGATGCCGAAAAAAGATAGATGAGCGAAATTTACGCGCTTAGCGACGATGTCTTAACGCCGCCGCAAACTATCTTTTCGCAGATAGATGAAATTTTGCGCTGCGGCGTAAAGCTCGTGCAGTATCGCAGCAAGCTCGCCGCGCAGGATGAAGCTTTAATCCGCTCTCTTATCGGTCTTTGCGAAGATTACAACGCCAAGCTCATCATCAACGACGATGCCACGCTTGCCAAAAAGCTTGGCGCACATGGCGTGCATATCGGAAAGGACGATGGTGAGGCGGCGCAGGTGCGCGAGTTTTTAGGCGCAGATAAGCTCATCGGCGTTAGCTGCTATGCTGATCTTGCTCGCGCGCAAAAGGCCGAGGCGCAGGGCGCTAGCTACGTAGCCTTCGGCTCACTAAGGCGCGGCAAAACAAAGCCTAATGCGCCGCTTTGCCCCGATGCGCTCGTGCAAGAGGCGCGAAAATCTTTAAACCTCCCAATCGCCGTAATCGGCGGGATCAGCTTAGAAAATTTAAATGAAATTTTAGCTCTCAAGCCCGATTATATCGCGATGGTAGAGGCGATCTACAGACCCGCTTCGATCACGCAAAATTTAGCAAATTTAAAGGAAAAAATGGATGAATATATTTGACGCCGTGATTTTAGGCATCGTCGAGGGGCTAACGGAGTTTCTGCCTGTAAGCTCGACCGGGCACATGATCCTAGCAGCGAAACTGATGGGCTTACAGCAGACCGATACGCTTAAATGCTTCGAGGTCGTTATCCAGCTAGGCTCGATCTTAGCGGTCGTGGCGATGTTTTACAAGCGGCTTTTAGTCGATTTTAAGCTTTGGTGCAAGCTCGTCGTGGGCTTTATCCCTACCGCCACGATCGGATTTTTGCTCTATAAAAGCATCAAATCTCTATTCGCGCCGCAGACCGTCGCCTACGCGCTGATCGGCTGGGGCATTATTTTTATCGCGGTCGAGCTCTTTCGCAAGGCGCGCCCTAGGGAGAATGAACTGGAGCATCTGGATCAAATTTCATACGTTCAGGCCTTCATCATCGGGCTTTCGCAATGTTTTGCGATGGTGCCTGGCACTTCGCGCAGCGGCGCCACTATCATCGCAGGGCTTTTGTGCGGGCTAAGCAGAAACCTAGCCGCGCGCTTTAGCTTCCTACTCGCGATCCCTACGATGTTTGCGGCGACTTTTTACGACACCTATAAAAATTTAGACACCTTCGCGCAAAACTCCGACAATATCACGACCTTTCTCATAGGCGGCGCAGTGGCGTTCGTCGTGGCGCTTGCGGCGATCAAGCTATTTCTAAGCTTCGTTTCGAAGTTCGATTTCATCCCGTTTGGAATTTATAGAATTCTAATCGGCATCGTCTTTTTCATCTTCGTTTTTTAAACGCAATCATCAAAGGAATTTCATGAGCCTAGCAAAAAATATCGGCGCATTTTTAAAAGACAGATTCAGCCTCCTATCGGTATTTGACGGCGCAGTGTTAAACGCATACGTGCTAGTTTTGGTATTAAATTTAGCGCTCGGGTTGCTTCTTATCGCGCGCGGCGGTGAGCTGCTCTCTGCGCAGGCGCTGTTTTTCGCAGCGTCTGCGATCTGCGGCGTGACGATACTTTTTTTCGCGCTTTATGCGCTCAGCTTTTACAGCGCCAGGCTATATAAAATTCTCGCCTTTGCACTTCTGGCGCTAAACGTAGCCTTCGCGATCGCTCAGATTTTTTTGATCTTTAGCCTGGAGCTTACCTACTCGCACGGCACGCTGGACGCGCTAGTGCAAACGACGCCCAAGGAGGCCTTTGAGTTCGCGCATGCGTTTTTAAATTTCAAACTTATTGCGGCTTTTTTAGCGCTTTTAGTATTCGTCATCGCCGCTCTTAGACTTAGAGTGAGCCAGCGAGCGCGAATGAAGCTATGTCGCGCGATAAAGCTATTTTTTTTACTTAGCTTGCTCGTTTTTATCGCGCATGCGGCATTTAAAAGCTACGTAGCCAAAAGCTCGAAAATGCGCGCCAGCATCATAATCGCGCTAAATAAAATTCCGATTTACAACTTTGCTTTCGTTACGAAGGATTATTTCGGCGCCGATTTTAAAAGCGTGCGCGAGCTGCAAGCCGGATACCAAAGCATTTACGCCTCGCATTCGCATAAAACCGCGCCAAACCGCATCTCAAACGTCGTTTTCATCATCGGAGAGAGCCTGCAGCGAAATTTCATGAGCCTATACGGCTACTATCTGCCCACTACACCGAATCTGCAAGCGCTTGAGCAAAGCGGAAATTTAATCGCCTTTAGCGACGTCGTCTCGCCGGGCGCTAAGACCAACGACGTGTTAAAATACGTGCTAAATTTCGGAAATTACGAGAGCGAAAAGCAGCGCCCGTGGAGTGCCAATCTCGACATCGTAAATCTCGCGCGGCTCGCAAACTACGAGACCTTTTGGATCAGCAACCAGGAGCGCTACGGGCAGTGGGCGGTCGCAAGCGGCGCGAGCGCGCAGATGACGGATCACTCGGACTTTACGAATCAGATCCCGGTTTACAAATACGCCTACTCGCTCGACGAAGTTATGCTTCCGAGTATAAAAAATTTCAAATCGGGCGCGAGAAAATTGCCTCTTGCGCGCAAGGACGAAAGCTCCGCCGCAGAGGTAAACGGCACGCAGAAAAAGGATAAATTTTTCATCCTTCATCTGATGGGTTCGCACCCTAGCTACGAGTTTCGCTATCCCAAAAGCTTTGCTAAATTTAGCGCCGCGGATATCTCGCGCGAGCCACTTGATGAGGGGCAGAAAAAAGAGCTCGCGCACTACCTAAATACCGTGGCTTACAACGATTTTATCGTAAGCGAAATTTATAAAATTTTTGCAAGCGACAACACGCTGATAGTCTATTTCAGCGACCACGCCCAGAGCCTTTATCAATACCGCGGCAAGCTGATCCACGGCGGCATCAACCGCTTCACACTCGAAATCCCGCTGATTTTCATGGCGTCGGATAAGTTTAAAGAGCAAAACGCGGATCTTTGGGCGCGTATCGCCGCAGCCAAAGACAGGCCGTTTTTAAACGACGATCTCATCCACGCGATCGCAGAAATTTTAGAGATGACCGACCTGCCCGAGTACGATCCCGCTCGCTCGGTGATCAATGCTGATTTTAACGCCTCGCGTCCGCGCATCATCGAGGGGGTCGATTACGATAAGGTTTATAGACTGCAGAAGGAGTTCGGCGAGTAAATTCGGTGAAATTTTGCGTCTTTTGAGGACGCAGAATTTCACCTCTTAAAATTTGCACTCTTATCGCAAGCGCTCGCGCCTTAATTCAGCTTTCGGGCGGGCGCGTCAATTTTCGCCGCCATGGCTCTGCGATAAAATTTCTCGCCGCGGAAGTCTGCCGAGCGAAATTCAGCTTTGCAGAATTTCAAATTTTACGGCACAAATTCCACAGCGCAGAATTTTCCATGCGTTTACGAAATGCAAAATTTGTGAAGCTCATTCAAATAGCGAAATTTTGAAATTTCGGAATTTTAAAATTTGGTGGCGTTAAAATTTATCCGCGCGGCACGGAATTTTACCGATCAAATTTCACGGCGCAAAACTCCTCAGCACAAAATTTACCGCTAGAATTCAGCCCGCAATTTAAAATTTCAAAATTCTAAGCCGCGAAATTTTATGCCGAAGAATTTCACGCCTCAATCAGAACGGAGTATCTGCTGCCGAGCCGCGCATAAAATTCTACGCTTTAAAATTCCAAGTCATAAAATTCTACGCTGCGAAATTTCCCGACAAAATTTTATGTCGCAAAACCCCGCGCCGTAAAATTTAAAAGCGGCTCTTGCTACCAAATTTCGCGAGCCTAATTTACGTTGCCGCAGCGATATTTGCCCGCCACAAAGGTGATTTTATCGCGGATCTGAGCGATCTGTCTTAGCGCCTCTGCCAAGAAATCCACGTCGCTTTCGTCGTGGATGAACGAGAAGCTAGCCCGCACCCAAGCGGGTTTGCGCGACATTTCGGTATCGGGTCGCAAGCCGAGCAGATCAAAGCCGTAAGGCGCGGCACAGTCGCAACCTGCGCGGGTTTGGATCTCAAATTTCTGCCCGAGCACCCCGGCTAGCGCGTCTGCGCCGAGACCTTGCATATTAAAAGCAAAGATCGGCACGCGCGGCGCGGTGAGATTACCGTAAATTTCAACCTCGGGGATTTTTGAAATTTCACTTATGAAGTGCCTACAGATCGCCTCTTCGCGCGATTTGATCGCCTCTAACCCCGCGCTTTTGCGAAGCTTTAGAGCAAGATAAGCTCGAACCAGCGCGATGATGCCGGGCGTGCCCGCTTCCTCCAAGCGCTCCTTGTCGATTATAAAGCGCTGCGTTTGGGCGTCTGCGTATTTGATCGTGCCACCTCCCGCAAATGTCGGCTCCTCGCCGCACAAAAGCTCCTTTCGCACCGCCAAAATCCCGCTAGCACCCACCCCGCCCAAGAGCTTGTGCGCGCCGAAAAACACTCCGTCGCAAAAGCCGAGATCTACATTTTCGTGCGCGATGAGCGCGCTAGCGTCCACAAACAACCGCCCGCCGTGCGCCTTGAGCATCAAGTAAGCGCGCTTGTAATCAAGCTTTAACCCCGTCACGTTCGATGCCGCGGTAAGTACGCCGTAAATTTCGCGCCCTTTATTTGCGGATAGAATTTCGCCCAGCCGCGAAAAATCCATCAGCCCGCTTCCGTCCGGCGGCACGCGTACTACCTCGCAAAGCCCCCGCCTTAGGCTAATTTCAACGGAGTGATGCTCAAAAGGCGAGATGATGAAAAGCGGCAGCTCTTTTATGCTCTCGCGCCGCAAGCCGAGCCTATCTCGCGTCGCAGGCGGCAGGTAGATGCCTAGAATTTCCCAAAGCTTCTTAATCGCCGCGGTCGCGCCGAAACCGCACGAGATCAGGTAGTAGCGCTCTTCGCAGCCCAGAAGCTCTTTGATTTTGGCCCTTGCGTTTTCGTAGTAATCGCTCGTAATCTCGGCGCTCGCTCCGCCTGCGGAGTGGACGTTGGCGTATGTTGCAAGCACGCGCTCGATCTCCGCTTCTATAGGGCGGTACGCGAGTCCCGAAGCGGCACAATCGAAGTATTTAACCCCCTCTTTTAAGATAATATTTTCTTTGATCGTTTCAAAATCCAAAGCGCGACTCCAAAATTTTTGCAAATTATATCCAAACTCGCTAAAATTACGCCCGCAAGGAGGGCGAAATTTACGAGCTAAAAGACACTGCGCGAAATTTGGGCGATGCTGGTATCGACGCGATTTTGCAGTTTCATTTCGTATTTGATGAGATAGGCTGCATAAGCGGCTACGCGGACGTTTTCGAAGCGATCGAAAATGAAATTTTGCTCTGCTTTGAACGTCTCGGTGAACGCTTTAAATTTGGCGGCGAGTACGAAGAGCAGATCAAAAAAGCGCTGATGAAATTCGCTAGAAGCGACCGCAAAAAAATAGGGATTTCAAAAATCTTGCCGCGATTTACGGCGCAAAAAATCACCGCAGATCTCATAAACGCGAAGTTTTTAATCACCGAAAAATCAAGCGAGCAAAGGGCACAAAAAGAGCGCAAAAATGACCGCCTCCCGCGCGCGCTGCGCCGCTACCATATCACTGACAAAGTCCATTTTAGCAGCAACTTTGCGAGGTTTTGGTTTAGATTTATCGAGCCGAACCTGCCCGCGCTACGCCGCGGCGAGATAGGGCGCGTGCTAAGCCTAATCAAAGCGGATTTCAACGCTTACGCGGGGCTCGGGTTTGAAATTTTAAGCAAGGAGCTACTCGCGAAGTATTTAAATTTAGAGATTTCGCAAATTTCAAGCTTCTGGAACAAAGAGGTCGAGATCGACATCTACGCGAAATTTGAGAGCTTTTGCGTCGCGGGCGAGTGCAAATACAAGGAGCGAAAAATTTCAAAAAACGTGCTAAACGAGCTCATGCTCAAATGCGAAAAAGCGCACCTCGCGCCCGATCTGCTCGCGCTGTTTTCCAAAAGCGGCTTCAGCGGCGAGCTGCGAAGCCTAAAAAGCGATAAAATTTTACTCTTCTCGCTCGAGGATTTTAAAATTTTACTTTGAATACGGACGTAAAATAAATGATTATAAGGGAATTATCATGAAAAATATGGTCTTGGCAGTATCGTTAGGCGTGCTTTTGAGCTTAAGCTTGGCTGGATGCGATAGGGGAGAAATAGAGGATATTCAAACGGAGGATTTTTATGCCGCCAATCCAGATAAAGCAAAAAGCGTCTCCAAGGCGTGCGCCCTAGCCGATCTATCCAAAGAATCGGCAGAGATTTACGACAACTGCGAACGAGCCGTCATGGCGTATTTTAAAATCTATTATAATAGCGTGATGCAAGCAGCATCAAGGCAAGAGGTAAAGGCGCAAGATGAAAAACACAAAGCTATGTGCGAGCGCAAAGAGGTGCGAAATACGGAATTCGACGTGGAATGCTTTCTGTCTTTAGCTACCACAAATTTGCCGATAAACTCTACAAGACCCAAAAATAGGCTGATTTATCTACTGGAGGAATGTAGAGGCGATGCAGTTAGCCCAAAATGTAGGCTTTTAAAAAAGGAGATAGAATTTTTCACTAAAGCCCCCAAAATGAGTAAAGAAGAGGTCTGCGAGGCATTATCTAAAAAATTGCAAATCGTGATAAAAGACTATATTGATTTTTACGTCTCGCAAGGTAGATTCGACGAAAATCTAGACAAGATAACAAGCGTGACGGTTGAGCAGATAACTCCGAACTTGATTAGCTTAGGCACGACGAGCTATGTCAGCTGCTTTACTATAACCACAATCGATACGGGTAAAAACGCTATTTTGGAGATACGAAAAGGCGCAAGCCAAAATGATGAATTATGCATGGAAACATATAAATTGCCCGAAGTTACAAAAATTTTAAATGAAAACGGCGGCGTTATTAGGGTTAGATAGCAAAAATTTTATATTTTCAAATTTGACGGCAAAGCTTCAAGAGCTTAATTTTAAAGTTAAATTCCGCCGCTTGAAATTTTAAAGCGACGGAATTTTGTTAAATTTCAGCTCGCGCGGGTGGCTGTGCTGCGCGCGACTTGCACTGCTGCGAGCAAACTCGCGCTGCTCACACACAAACCTCGCGCCCTAAATTCCTCAAATTTAAACTATTTTTTCACCTTGATCACGTATGGGACTGATTTGATCACGCCTTTGGAAAAGAGCGTCTTGGTGTCCGCATACACGGCGTCAAGCTCGGCCTTTGAGACGTCCGCATCGCTTACCTGCGCGTCCTTGTTATAGTATTTCTCGATCACGTCGATCGCGCCCTTTTGATCGCTCGGAGAGAGGGCTTTTAGACGCTTTAAAATCAGCGCCGATTTGACAAACGCGCTCTTGCCGTGCACCGGCGCAAAGATCAATTTTACGTTGCTGTTGCGAAGGTGTTTCGTGATCCTTTTCATCTCCTCGACGCAATACGGACACTCCGGATCGCCCACGATGTAGGTCATATAGGGATTGTTTTTATCAAACGACTCGATATAGGCAAATCTCGCGGGATCTATACTCTTTAGCAGCTCAAGCGCGGCGGCGTCCCTGGCGTCCTTTAAAATTTGAGTTCTCATCTTAAACAGCGCCGTGTCCGCCGCGTTCGCAAGCTTAGGCTCCTCTGTTACGAGTACTAAACTTTTGCCGTCGTCGCTAGCCAAAAACGCCTCCTTTTTATCGCCCGAGCGGACGATCAGTAAATTTAGCCCGTTTAGCGAGTTTAGCTTGTCGATCGAGATGAGCTGAGCGTTTTTATCATTTAGACTTTGCTTTAGGTTTTTTACAAACTCCGCTTCGTTCGCATTAGCGCCAAGCACAAAAGCCGCACATGCAGCCAAAACGTAGATGATTTTTTTCATAGCTTCCCTCCCCTTAAAATTTCGCCAATTATATCAATTTAAAATAAAATTTGTTATAATCGCGCCCTATCAATTTAAGGAGAAATTTATGGCTTATTCAATGGGCGATCTAAAAAAAGGTCTAAAAATCGAGGTGGACGGAATTCCGTTTAAAATCATAGAATACCAACACGTAAAACCGG
Organism: uncultured Campylobacter sp.; assembly: GCF_905373215.1. Classification (GTDB taxonomy): domain Bacteria; phylum Campylobacterota; class Campylobacteria; order Campylobacterales; family Campylobacteraceae; genus Campylobacter_B. Next base: position 28,367 of record NZ_CAJPRT010000004.1, on the reverse strand, counting down.
GCAAAGGACCTGCTTTCGTGCGCGTTAAAATAAAATCTTTCATCGATGGCAAGGTGCTTGAAAAGACCTTCCACGCGGGCGATAAATGCGAAGCTCCGAATCTTGAGGAAAAAGAGATGCAGTATCTCTACGACGACGGCGAGGCGTGTCAGTTTATGGATACCGATAGCTACGAACAGATCGCGATTAGCGACGAGGACGTGGGCGAGGCAAAAAAATGGATGCTTGACGGCATGATGGTGGATATTATGTTTTATAACGGCAAAGCGATCGGCGTGGATGTGCCGCAGGTAGTGGAGCTTAAGATCGTAGAGACTGCGCCGAATTTCCGCGGCGATACTCAGGGCAGCAATAAAAAGCCCGCCACGCTTGAGACCGGCGCCGTGGTACAGATCCCGTTTCACGTACTCGAAGGCGAGGTCATCCGCGTAGATACCATCCGCGGCGAGTATATCGAGCGCGCAAATAAATAATCCCCCCTGTTTTTGCGAAATTTTGATTTCGCAAAAATTCCTCTTTCTTTTAAAATTTATAAACTCCGAGCGATAAAATTTAAACTGCGATCTTCGCATAAATTTTGATTAAAATAACTTTTCAAATTGACTGAAATGCGGGATAATTTAGTCTAAGCTTTACGCAGCGCTGATTTTTGCAAAATTTAGGATGGTTTTACGATTAAATTTACGGATATGAAATTTGAGTATAAAAAACGCCCGAAAGCAAATCTTACGACCCGCTTTCGGGCTTTGAGCTAGGCTGCAACTTTAATTAGATTTAAAATTTCACCTTCACTTGGGAAACGAGGCTTAGCAAAATCTTTATTGAAGAAAAGCTTTCTGCCGTCAACTTCTACTAGAAAGTCTCCGCTGCCACCAGGGACCAACTCGACAACTGCATCCTTATAGACGCCTGTTATTTCATCTCTCACACGGAGAGCTTGCGGCCTATAAGATCAAGAATTACAATAAGTAATTACAACCTTCATCTTTATTCCTTTCTAAAAAAGTGCCACATTGTAGCAGATCTAGCTTAAATTTTAATATAAAAGCTCAATTTCGCGCGCCTAAGCATTTAAAATTTATGGGCGATTTCGCCGTTTGCAAAGCCCTAAATTTCGCTGCTGTGAGCCCAAGGCTAGTCCTCAAATTTTAAAATTTCATCGTAGCAGAGATAAAATCAGCCCTGCGCGTGGAATTTCTTATCGCCGTGAAAGTGCCCGAAATACCACCGCGCGGGCCTTACGAACTTAAAGATCCGCTCTAAATACTCAGACGTTTTATCGGGGGTACTTTTGCCGCACCAAAGGTATTCTTTTAAAAATTTCATCGCAAACCACGGCGCCGTGTGGCTTAGCACCGCATCGATCCGCCCGCCCGCGGCGATGAAATCGCGCGCATTTTGCATAGCACAAGCAAACTCCTCCTCGCTTGGAATCTCGCGCGCCCACCAGCTAAGCCCCGGTATCCGATGTGCCTTATCGACGCTAAGCGCGCCGCCGAAACACAAAAAATATCGCTCCGCAATCTCGTAAATTTCGCCGCGCCGCAGCCAAAAAATATTCTCGCCGCCCACGCTCACGGTGCCGCCAAATTTCCGCTCGCGCGGCAGCTGATCCAACATATCAAAATTTTCGTGGTTGCCGTCTATGAAAAGAAGCGTGGCGGGGAAATATCTTTCTATATTTTTGCGCGCCATAAACTCATCTATCCGCTCGCTCCAAAACAGCCCAAAATCCCCGAGCACGATGACGAAATCATCGGCGCTAAGCCCGCCCGCAAAGGCCTTGTTCGTTATTTTGCTGATCTCGTTTATTCCGTGCGTATCGCCGCAAAGATATATCATATTCCTCTCCTTTAATCTGACTCGCCGCGCTTTGTCGCAGCCCGTGCGAATGAAATTTGAAGCGCTAAATTTTACGCAGCGCACGCGTCGCAAAAACCCGACTAGCGTTCCGATCCGCAACCACGCAAATTTAATCCAAATCACAAGCGTAAATTTAGGCGACGTATTTTAAAAAACGCAGGCATCAAGCCTATTGCCGTATAAATTTGAAGCTGCGGTTTTCAATTTTAAATTTCGCGGTGCAGATCTAAGCGGCGAAATCCGAGTAGGCGTAGCTTTGCTTGCTACCGCTAAATTTTAAATTTAGCGACGGACTTTCTAAATTTATAACGAACTGTATAAATTCTGCGGCAGATTATGCAATTTCCACAAAGAGCTTTGTAAATTTCAACAAACTTTATAAATTCCGCAGCTAGCCACCTAAATTTAAAGATTAAATTTAAAGCCTACCGCGCAATTTCGTCGCCAGCGCGGCGCCGATTTTTTCGTAGCCCTCTTTTTGCAAGTGGATTTCGTCGGGGCGAATAAGCCCGCGCTCGCGCCAGCCGCGCCAGCCGCCATCCTCGTCCATAAGACCGGCTATGTCGTAAAACATCGCCCCTTCGTCTCGCGCTAGATGCGCTAGCACCTCCGCAGCGCGTGAGGCGTTTGGCACTTTAGGGCTTCGCGGCGGTGCTACGAGCAGGATTTTTGCACCAGGAGCTGCGGAGCGAACGGAGCGAAGCAGCCCACGGACGCTTTGGTAGAATTTTTGCTCGTCAAATTTCGGATCCATCGCATCGTTTGTGCCGTAAGCGATAACTACGAGATTGTATCTAAGTCCTGAAAAATCCCTACCAAAGGCATCTGCACCCCATTTTTCGTAGAGGTTGCTAAACGCGCCGTTGCTCGCGCAAGAGTCTGCAAAGCGCGCGTTTTTGCGGTAAATTTTATATCCTCCAAGCTCTGCTCCATCACGCAGCGATCGAATTTCGATCGGAAATCTAAGTCGCATCTTAGAATACTCCCATTTCTGCGGCACTTCTTGCGAAATATACGCGCTTAGCCCACTTGCATCGCGCACGCGAAAAATCTCGCCACTCTGATCCGATTTATGCAAAATTTCGACGTAAAAATCGCCGCTAAGCTGCTTTAGCTCCAGTCGCACATTAGCGCCCTTTTTGCCGGTAGCGATCACTCCGCATAGTGGGAAATCGGGGTCTTGCTCGGTGCGGGATGAAATTACATTAAAGCCGCTTTGCTTAAATTCTATGTTTTCGCTTTTGTGATATTTAGGCATCATTGCAGGCACGAAGCCGACGCTGTTTTGCACAAAAAAGCCGTGTCTGAAAGCATCTATCAGCGCATCGCTTCCTAAATGCGAATCGCCAAAAAATTTCACTCCAAAGCCCGCAGAGCTTTTTGCGTTTGCGGAATTTATGCCGCGAACGCCTGCGTTTGCCGCGCATCCGCTTAATAATACGGCAAATAAAATCGCTATAAATTTACTCAACTTCAATCCTTGATAAAATTTCTTTCGCTACCGCTTCGCAACCCTCTTTGCTCATATGAATGCCGTCGTCTTGACGCACGCGCACGAGCTTGGAGCCGCTTTGCAGATAGGTTTTATAGACGCCTTTTTCGCACACCAGCGGGGTTGTTTGCATAAAATACCCGCCAAGCGCCATACTTGCGTCGGCATATATTTGATTTAGCAGCTGCGTTTTCTCCTCAAAATCGGGCTTTTGCATACACGGCATCGCAAGCCACAGCACTCCTGCGCCGTGCGAGTGCGCCGTATCGTAGATCTCGCGCACTCTCGAAGCGTAAAACTCCCGCCAGCGCGGCGTTTTGATGCCGTAGGTCTTGCCGCCTGCGCGGTACTCCCAGACGTCGTTCGCACCCAGCAGCACGACTACGAGCTTAACGCCGCCGTTTTCGCTAAGTGCAGTATCGAGCGTCTTTTGCCAGTCGAAAGATTTCTTGCTCGCAAGCCCCGTAGATTGCTTGCTAAGATCGATCACCCTCAGGCTTCGCTTCGGGAAAAATTTCTTAGCGTTCATCCCAACGTATTGCATCAGACTATCGCCCATAAAAAGCACCTCATCGCCTGCATTTAGGCGGATTTTGCCATCGTCGCTAAGCGAAATTTTAGCATCAATCTCCGCGGAGCTTTGCGTAGTTAAATTCTGCTCCAAAGCCTGCGGAGCAGGGAGTTGAGAATCGGAATTCTCGCCGCTTTGCAAGGTTGCGCTTGCCGTGACGGGATTTTGCGACGTGGCGGAGCTGCGCGGCACAGAGCTTGTTGTAGCCAGGCTTTGTGACACGGAATTTTGCGAAGTAGAATTTTGAGGGATGGAATTTTGTGCGTAAGGCTCCTGCGCAGAATCGCGCGTCTTTAAATGATGTACAGAATTATTTAAGGCAGAATTCTTTGCAGTATGAGCTTGCGGCTTGCTATCTTGCGGTTTAACGCTTTGCGAAGCATCGTGATCTCGTGCCCTCGTGCTTTGCAAAGCTTGATTTTCCGCCATACGATCTTGCGCAGGTTTTTTAAAATTTTCGCTTCCGCTATGCGGACTTGCGTCCTCATCCTTGCTAATATCCTCGCCTTTGATACGCTGCTCAAGCTTATCTGCGACATTTGCAATTTTCTCGTAGATCTCTCCGCCTACGCGAAACGGCGAGCGGCGCAGCCATTCTTCCAGCCCAAAATCATCGTGAAATCGCTGCTCCAAATAATAAAGCAGCGAGCCTTGCATAAAAAATGCCGAGAAAAGCAGCGCAAAAAGCAGAGTCGAAACAAACCTAAGCATCTAAAATCCTGCGTAGATGAAATTTGGAATTCCGCTTGGCATCAGCGCGAAAATCAGCGTGAAGATCACGCCGAGCGCGAGAGCTTTAGGCAAAAACGGCAGCTCGGCAAAAAGCGCGATTAAAGTATCTTTAAGAGCTGAAATTTTAGGATAAACAAAAATCCCCGCTAAAATCACCGCAAGCACCGCTAGCTCACCAATATCTCCGAAAGCTCGTGCGCGGGTAAAAGCGCTCAAAATCGCCGCCGCATCTGGCAGGGAATTGGCGAAAAAAATCCAAGCGAAACTTACAAAAATATAGGTACAAAATAGTGCCAAATGCGGATTTAGCGGCTTTACGCCTACTTTGGCAAGACATTTTAAAAACACAAGTGCCACTCCGTGCAAAAGCCCCCAAATCAAAAAATTTAATCCCGCGCCGTGCCAGATGCCTGATAGCGCAAACGCGATTAGCAAATTTACGCAGGTGCGTGCAAAGCCATTGCGCGAGCCGCCAAGCGGGATATAAATATAATCGCGTATAAACGTAGATAAGCTGATATGCCAGCGATCCCAAAACTCGCCTAAATTCTTAGCCGCGTAGGGCATATTAAAATTCTGCGGCAGCTTAAAGCCCATCGCAAGTCCAAGCGCCCGCGCCATATCGATAAAGCCACTAAAATTCGTATAAAGCACCACGCCGTAAAGCAGCAGTGCAACTAGAATTTGCGCCGCGGAGGACTCTGGCTCGTCGCCGTAAACGCCTGAAATCACATCGCTATAATACGCGCCCAAATAGCCGCTAATAAGTAGCAGCTTAACTAAGGCAAAAATTATAAGCACATAAATTTCATCGGCATTGCCAAAGTGCTTGAAGCGATCAAACTGCGGCAGCACTGGCTCTACGCCCTTAGCCGCGCTAGCGCGTCCGATAGGACCCATCACGACGCTAGGGAAAAACGCTAAAAAGCACGCCAAGCTCAAAAAGCCCTGCTCACCGCATTCGCGCCTATAAACCGAGACGAAATAGGTGATCGACATAAAAACATAATATGAAATTCCAAGCGGAAACGCCACACTATCGACGGCACCTAGGTGCAGCGCAGCAAGAGCGGCATTGAAAAACTCCCTGACGTAGCCATAATATTTAAAAAACGCGAGAAAAAATAAGCCGCCAGCAACTGCCGCAAGCATCACTGCACGCGCCTTCGCAGTTGGTAACGAAATCTGCTTCGCTAACCCCGCTTTTTGCATCTGCTTTGCTATGCCAGCTTGTTTTGTTGCGCTCATCTGCTTGGCAGCAGCTTTACGCGAGAGCTTTTTCTTGTGCGAAGACTGCTTTGCGGGCGGTATGGCTTTTGCGACTACGCGATTAGCGCGCGCGATACACACCCCTGCAAAATATACGAAAGCACTATAGGCTGCAAGCACCAGCGCAAAGCGTGGATTTACGGAGCACATGAAGCCGTAGCTTGCTAACAGGATCAGAATTTTTTGCGCGAAAATATGATTTTTGAGCGTCCAATAAACGATTAAAAACGCCAAAAAAGCAAGGACAAACTCAGGCGAAAAAAATGTCATTCAATCTTTCCAATTTAAATTTTTAAAGCTCTTGCGGGCTTTTAGACGCTCGCGGCGCGAGATTTATACGAAGCGAAAAGCTTTTTAATCGCTTGCAGCGCGAAATTTTATGCGCAGACACGGCATTACGCCATTAAATGCGCTAATAAATTTAGCGTCCAAATCCTTAGATTCACGGACAGCTTGCATGCAAGCTCTTGCCGCGTGAGCGAAATTTCGCCGCAAGGGCAAAATTTAAAACGCAAATGAGGGCTCGACGCACGAAAATTTTAGATGCACTACGCTTTGCCATCAAATTCTTATGAAATCCCGCAAACGCAGTCTCGCAGGTTCTACCCGCAGGATTTCAAAATAAGCGCCTTGGAATCATGCCATATAAATTAGACGCGATGCCGCTAAAATCCTACGAAATAAAATGAGCTGCGCTTCATCACAACTATGAGGGCAGAAATTCTACAAAGCAAAATTTTAAAAGCCAAAAATTTTGCGGCGATAATAGAATTCCGCCCGTTAAAATCTGCCGCGTAAAATTACTAAGTAAAATCTCACTTTAAGGCGCGATAGAAACCATCTAAAAGGTGTGCCTTACGAGCCAAAATCATAGCTTTTAATTTTTACTGCAAATTACAAAACCTACGCCACCATAAAGTCTCTTTTAAATTTCGTGGCAGCGTAAATGCACCTTGCGCCAGCCTCGCTCTTTCGAACAAAATGCAAGTTAAAATCAATGAGCTTCGCATCGTAAAATTTTGACTCTAGACTTGGTTTTGGTGGGGCGCAACTTCAGGCTCGCCAGGCGAAATTAGTCATAAATTAATGCGGCTACATAGATTTTGACTTGGCTGAAATTTAACGTAGCAGAGCCGAATCTCGCTTCGCAATCCAGCCATTCTAACGAGATAATGTAAATTTTAATTTGCGATTTAAAATTTTCTAGCATAACGATGCAAATTTAGCTCGCGTTTTAAAATTCTAATTTAGTGGCGCGAGCAGCTCATAAAACGCCGCGTAAAATTGCAAATTTCAGCGTTTTTATTCGGCTGGCGAGGTTTGTGTGCTCAAGAACTGATTTGTGAAAATTTTAAAATTTTATCGCTTGCCTCAACCTGCCTTCAGGGCAATCGCGATAAAATTTACACTCTGCGTCTCAAGCAAGCGAGCAGTTACGATGAAATTCTAAGCTATCAGTCGAGATGAAATTTTACGCCGCATTTTAAAAAAATCCCGAACTTGCCTAACTGCGAAATCCGTAAATCTCGCGCTAAATTTCATATTGCTGCATTACTTAGCGGCTATCAAATATGCCTGCCAAGCAAACGCGTAGAAATCTCTCACCGCCCTTTAATGCTCGTTCGAAGTAAAATTTCGCGCAGATGTTTTAACGGTCCATAGTCGAAATAAACGTTCTACATAATTCTATCGCAAAACGGGGACTGCCGGGTGGAATTTTACCCGACAGCAAAGTCTTTTTTGCGCTAAATTTATGCTTCTGTGCGGATAATCCTTACTGCCTCGACCATATTTTTTAGGCTCGGACGAACCTCCTCCCATTTGCGGGTTTTTAGGCCACAGTCTGGGTTGATCCACAGCTGCTCTTTCGGAAGCACCTCAAGCAGCGCGCGGATCTGGCTTACGAGCTCCTGCACACTAGGAATTCGCGGACTGTGGATATCGTAAACACCTGGACCAACCTCTTGTTTATAGCCGACCGATTTGAAAACTCTAAGCAGTTCGTTGCCGCTGCGAGCGGTCTCGATACTGATGACGTCGGCATCCATCGCCTCTATCGTTTTGATTATGTCGTTAAACTCCGAATAGCACATATGCGTATGAATCTGCGTCTGCGCTTTGGCTGCGCTAACGGCGAGCTTAAAGGCACTAACGGCGAATTTTTCGTATGCAGGGATGTTTTCGGATCTAAGCGGATAGCCCTCTTTAAACGCAGCTTCGTCCACCTGAACGATCTTGATGCCCGCGTCTTGCAGATCCGAAATTTCATCGAAAATCGCGAGCGCAAGCTGTTTTACGATCTGCTCGCGAGGCTTATCATCGCGCACGAAGCTCCAGTTCATCATCGTCACCGGACCCGTTAACATGCCTTTCATAATCTTTTTGGTGCGACTTTGAGCGTATTTGATCCACTCCACGGTCATCGGTTTTGGGCGGCTCACGTCGCCGAAAAGTAGCGGCGGCTTCACGCAGCGGCTGCCGTAGCTCTGCACCCAGCCGTTGGCGCTAAACGCGTATCCGCTCATCTGCTCGCCGAAATACTCGACCATATCGTTACGCTCTGGCTCGCCGTGAACCAGCACATCCAGGCCAATCTCATCTTGAAATTTAACGCAGTCATCGATGTAAGCTTTGATGTCGCGCTCGTAGGCTTCGCGGTTGATTAAGCCCTTTTTGTAGGCGTTACGAACTTGGCGAAGCTCGGCAGTCTGAGGGAAGGAGCCGATCGTAGTGGTAGGTAAAATTCCATAGCCTAGCTCCTTTTTCTGCACCTTGATGCGATCCTCGTAGCGATCGGCGCGCTCGAATTTATTTAAATTTGCGGCGCGGCTTTGAACTCGCTCGTCATGAATAAGCGGCGAGCTAGCGCGAGTTTTAGCGGATTTTTGATTTTCTTCGTAAGCTTTCAAGCCGTGCTCGCACATCGGAATTTCAAAGAAAAGATGGGTTAAAATCGAAATTTCGCTTAGTTTTTCGACCGCGAAACTTAGCCAGGATCTAATCTCAGCGCTTAGCTTGTCCTCATATTTTAGCGTGAAAGGCACGTGCAAAAGCGAGCAGGAGGTGCCCACATAGATGCGCTCCTTAGGCACGTAAGCTTCGATGGCTTTGAGCTGAGCGAGCTTTTTGTCGATGTCGCTCTTCCAGATATTACGCCCATCGATCACGCCTGCGAAAAGCACGGTCTTAGCGTCTTTTAAAGCTTGAAGCTCTTTTTTGATATTCTCCTCGCTTGCGTAAACGAAATCAAGCCCGATCGCCCATACATCGGTCTTTACTATCTCGCGTACGGCCTCGGTCGCATGCTCAAAATAGGTCATAAAGATGATTTTTACGTTGCTTGCGGCCTTGCTTAGGCGCTGATAAACAGGCTTGATCTTTGGCGCTAACTCCGCTGCGCGATCCGTTACGAAGATCGGCTCATCGATCTGAATTACGACCTCGTTATCAAGCTCGCTAAGAAGCTTTAGCAGTTCCTCGTATTTCGCGGCAAGGGCATCTAAATGCGCGAGTGGATCGCTTTTGTCGCTTGATTTGCTAAGCGCCAAGTAAGTAATAGGTCCGATTAAATTTATCTTTAGCGCGCAGGAATCCTTAAAATCATTATTTTTCGCGGCCTTGTACTCGCTTAAAATTTTACTAGGATTTAGGCTAAATTCCGTATACGCCGAGATCTCAGGCACGATATAGTGGTAGTTTGTATTAAACCACTTCGTCATCTCCATCGCGACTGCGTCTTTACTGCCGCGCGCCATCGCAAAATACTGCTCATGCGCCGAAAGAGCCGCAAAGCGCTGCGGGATCACGCCGAAAAGAACACTGGTATCGAGCATCAGATCGTAGTATGAAAAGTCGTTTACGCTAATTAAGCCGCTCCAAGCATCCAGCTGATATTTGATGTGGCGATCTTTTAGTTCTGTAGCAACCCGCTCTAGCGCGTCATAATTGCACTTGCCCGCCCAATAGCTCTCCAAAGCCTTCTTTAACTCGCGCTGCTCTCCGATGCGCGGAAAGCCCGTAACGTAACTCTTCATCTCTATCCTTTGAGTAAAATTTTGGTATGAAAGTGTTGATTTTATCTAAAATTTCTTTTGCCGTCATTAAAATTTTAATCTAATCTCGAAAATGAACGAAATTTTATCCAAAAGCGCAGGGATGGAATTTAGCCAATAAAATCTGAAATGGAATTTTTATCGACGAAATTCCATAAGTTAAAATTTTAGGATTGAATTTAAAGGCGTTAAATTCATCATAATTTAAACCTCGTCGCAAGATTCTACTAAAACTTGGTAAAGCCTTGCGACGAAGCTAGCCTTACCTGACACTCTGCAAAGCTACTGAGTATCAGCTCTATGAAAGCAGTGCAACGCCTCAAATATGAAAATTCTTAGAATTTATAATTATATCCTGCGTAAACGCCGTATTTTTTACCGTCGTTATCTTCGATATAATCGCCGTCTTTGTACCACGCCTTGCTTGCTTTAAAGCCCATTTCAATCTCGCTATTGGAGCCAAACTCATACGCGGTACCTATCTTGCCGCCCAAAATGAAGCCACCCAGCGTATCGTCCGCTCTAACCCATCCACCATTGCTATAGTCTATTTTAACTTCAGTATCCAGCACCGAAAGCCCAGCGTAAGCGCCTAGGACTAGCTTAAATCTACCGAAAAACTCCGGCGTAAAATCCGCACCGGCTACGAAATCGTGCGTGCTCCATTTAACCTTTCTTTTCGAATTGGCATTCGAGCTAGAATCCTCGCCCTTAAATCCGTAAAAATATCCGCCGTAAGCTCTAAACGTGCCGAAGTCATATCCGGCTTTAACGCCGATTTGCGGTTGTCCGTCATCAAAACCCGCAGCTTGGTTTTTGAAATTGTATCCGCCCTCGCCGCCTATGAAAAGCCCCTCCGCCATCGCGCTTACTGCAGCTAAAGAACTAAGCAACAATGCTTTTGCAACTAAATTTCTCATCTTTACTCCTTTCGGTGAAATCTCAACCTCTATGTTAGCGTTAGCTTATAAAACGTGGTCTAAATTTAAAGTAAATATAACACCCGACAAATAGGAGGGTATTCAACACAACAAGAAATACTAGGCCTTGCAATTCTATACTTCTTATTAGATCTCTAAGCCTACTTTAGCAATCTATAGATCCTCGCAGAATCGGTTAAAGAAACCGGCTCGAATAGCTCTTTGTCGTAATTTTCCAATACAAAAAGCTGGATGAACGTCGAGTTAAAGACCCTTTTATCCAAAACCAAAATCCTTTGATAGTCTGGCAAAAATATAACGAACAAATCGGAGCTTTCATCTACCTGCTTTGATAATTTAACGAGTTTGCCGTCTACTTCGCCTACATGATAGTAGGAGTTAATACTCATTTTTTCACCGTCATGAATCAGATATTCCGGATCAGCGCTAGGTAATGTGCATTCACTGCCCACTATTATGCTCACTCCGTCTTCACCCGTCCTAATGTCATATCCTACATAAGCTAATGGTGTATAAAACTCCTCGCCCGTAGTTATGTCTATAGCGGAAAATTTTAAAATATTCGGCAGAATATCCAGCATATGCGGCACGAAGTAATAATATATTTCCCTGGTTTTTTGGGGAAGTTTGAAATTTTTATTTTCCAAGGATTTTAGAAATTTATTGATATCGGACTCATTATAATCCTTTTGCATTTGAAGCAAGCTCGAGCTAAAATTTTCATTCATACGCCTTTCGATATATTCGACATTTAGTCTCGCCATATTGGCCGAACTTATCTGATCTTTATTGAAAGAAAAGGCCGTTAAAAATGCATAATCTCCAAACTGCCTACCCCCAGGGTCAGCCACCACTTTTACGTCGGCATAATATCTGATCAAATACCCGTAGTCCCACCACGAAACCACATAATCCTCTCTGTCTACTTTATTTTTCAGCTCGGCAAGCGGAGCCACGGCGCCCCTCATAAGCACGGGCGCGACACGAAATTTATAAATATAATCTAGACTTGGTAGCAGCGCCAAGCAAGTCAGCACAATTAGCATAGAATTTCTAAGCCAAACTCGTATCTCAAAATAATTTAAAGTAAAATATAGAAAATAAGCAAAGCCAAAAGCAATTATCGGCGTGATATACATCGTAAATCTAACTCCGCCGAAAAATGCCAAAAATCCAAGCAATATCATCGGCAAAGCCAAAATAAACGAGCGAAATTTAATAAACATAAGAATTAAGCCCGCCATAGCGCATATAAATATAGAAATATTGCCACTGGAATAGCCCATAAATTTCATAAAATCCGTATTTGCTACCTCGTTGATTGTGTTTCCGACCCCATAGAAATAAAAAGTACCCGATACTTTGCCGGCGCTCTTGCCAAGATATGCTTTCATTTTACTTAAGACAGGATCAAGCCCACCGAAATATATAAATAAAACAACTACCAAGGTGCCTAATATCCAAAGAAATTTCTTACTTTGAGAGCTGGGAAGTTTTATCATTAAAAAATATAACGACGCGATAAGCACAATTCTCAGCAATAAAATATAATTTACTATTATCGTATAGTCGCCATAGTATGTTTTAAAATTTATCACCGCTACCGCCATAAGAATCGTAGCTTTGTAATTTATCTCATTTCGTCTATCAAATATCAAAGTGTAAAATAAAAACATGCCCATTATGGCTAAATTTAACGAATACGAGCTTGGATACCACCAGCTATAAAGCGCCATAAAGACCGCGGGCAATATTAAATTTAGCTGCGAGCCGTTTTGAGTGAGTCTGATTAGAGCCCAGATTGTCAGCATCGGCAGGACGATATTTAACATATCGCTATCAAAATATCCGCCTAACGTCCTCATATAATATCCCGGCAATATGGTGGCAAGCAGTGCCGCGATGATGCCGGCGCCCAGGATCTTATACTCTCTTGCTATCAAAATAATCGGCACGGCCACCAGCGGCGCTAAAAATACGCTCATGTAGATCGTAATGCTATTTAGGCTGACGGGCAAAATTTTGCTAAGTAAAAATGCTAGAGTTGGGATCGACGCACCATATGGGCTAAGATCGCCCGGCTGGTGAAAGCCCGCTATCATATCGCGCGCACCCTCGGCATTTGCAAAGGCGTCGTTGGTGGTCATGATGAGCTCGCCATCGAAAGAAAACTGCTCGATCCCGCTCGCCCAAATCGGCCAAAAAAACCTGCACGCCACGCCGAATATATAAACCAGCGCCATGATCAAAAAGATATCCATGCGGGAGCATTCGCCGTTTGTAATTCTAAATTTTTGCATCTTTTTCCTTGATTTTCCGTTTGAAGTACCGAGCGGCAGGGTTAAAATTTGCCTCTACAAATTTCACTCGCTTTATCACGCCCGCGTTACGTTTTTAACGGCATTGTTTAATTTCCGTTTATTATAGCAGAATTTACCTGATTTGCGATGCGAGATGTAGAAATTTATACGACAAATTACTGCGGATGGCGCGAGCAAACCGAAATTTAATCCATCTCGCTCGCGCTATAAAGTACGAAATTTATGCGATTTTACGCGTCGCACATAAATTTACAGACGGTTTTCGTGCGCAGATTAAGCATGATCGAGCTTAGGCATCTGCCGTCCTTGTTGCCGCTTAGCAGGCGCACGGCGTCGCCCTCTTTCCACTGCGTGCTGTCGCCCTCGATCGTCCTGTAATGCGCGCCGTTAATGACAAGCGACTCGCCGCCTTTTAGAGTTTTATCGATCTTTAGGTCGCTTGCGATCTGGCTTAGATCGCCTTTTAGGGCATTTGCGATTAGTTTTTCCTCGGCCTGCTCATGCGTTTTCATCGAGCTTTTAGCAAAGTCCGGCACCTGCACAGTTTCGGTCTGAGCCGAAGCAAACACAGCTAGCACGCAAGCAGCGTAAATCAATTTCATATTTTCTCCTCGGTTTTTTCAAAATTGCGGCGATTATAGCAAAGTTTACTTAAAAATTTCGGTCTAAATTTAGCTAGAGTTTAAATTTAAGAAACCGCCCGTCTGTTTAAAACAGAGCTGAACTCGATGGCAAATTATAAAATTTCGCCGTAATTTAAAATTTACTTATTAAATACGCAGCAAGCGCGCTTAGCCAAACAAACAGAGCTATTGTCCAAGACATCACTTGCGGCGTACCCGCCCAAAACGCAGCCCTCATATTGCAACGTAAAAGCAAGCGAGCATCGAAATTTTTACTGGCAGAATTTACTCGTTATCAAATAGCGCGCCGAGACTTTGCATTACAGCAGCGACGGGCATCCAGACGGGGCTAAACATAGTTAAAACTGCGTCTTGTGTCTCACCGTTTTTACGCACACTTTCCTCGCTCAGCCTGCCGCTATCAACAAATACTACCGCGTTTAAACTTAACGGCTTAGCAAGCGCATATTTTTTTAGGATCCGATCGCGATCTTTTGCGCGCATAGGAACGCCTAAAATTTTGAAGCTAAATTGTAAAATTTCGCGATTTTTAAAGCCCGTAAAATTTGGATGCTTGTAAAGCACAAGCTGATCTGCTAGAGGCAGGCTCTCGCGGTCAAGCCATAACTCAAAAAGTAGCGCGCTTGCGTGAGATTCATTAAATGCATCCGTAGCGATCGAAATTCTATTTACCTCCACTGCGTGTGGATAGAGCGATTTTAGGCGTTCAAATTCCGCTTTCGTCGCGCGATAATCACTGCTAAATTCGTAGTCGTAAGCGTCACCGATCATTACCGTACGGTTTGCCTCTATTTGGATCGCGCGAATTTGCTCCTTGCCTTCAAGCTCTACGGGCGCGGTTTTACTAACACAACCCACAATGAGAAATGAAAATGCCATGCTAAAAATCAGCGCTTTTAAAATTCGTTTTATATCTACTCCGATAAAATTTTATGCGATTATAGTTAAATTTAAAGCAGCATTCGGCGCACGGTATTGTCCCCGATTGAGACGAATTAAAATTTGAGGATGAGAGCGTATATGAAATACATGACCGAGTGAATTTTAATTAGAATTTAAATGTAGCAGAATAAGGCACAGTATTTTTTGCCTAGCTGAGATGAAATTTGATTTTTAAAAGTAGGCTAGGCAGGTAAACTGCTTAGCTAAATTAAATTTGAATGCGATTAAAGATAGGGCGAAGTATCGTGAGATGATTTTAAATGTTTTCTACGTCGCTATGCTCGTAGCTGAATAGAAGAAGTAAATTTCGTCCCAAGACTAGACATGCAATCTGTCGTAGAGCGAAAATTTCAAATCTATTTAAATATACCCACCAAATCAGGCGCAGTATTTTTCGCTTAAACGAGACGGTTTTAAATTTTGTGACGGGAGTTACCGAGTGGGTAATGACCGAGCAAAATTTAAAACCAACGAAGTATAAGTAGAAAAAGGCAAGCCGCTAGCTAAACTTCATACCTCTCGCCTGGCTTCATTTCGATTATTTCCCACGGCAAGCCCTGTTTATTTAGCTCGTCCATGAAAGGCTTGGCGTCGAAATTTTCCATATTAAAGACGCCTTTGCCGCTCCAGATGCCTTTGGCGACCATCATCGAGCCGATCATAGCAGGCACGCCCGTCGTGTAGCTCACAGCCTGTGCGCCCGTCTCGGCGTAGCAAGCCTCGTGGTCGCAGACGTTATAGATATAGACCTGGCGCTCTTTACCGTCTTTTAAGCCTCGGATCACGCAGCCGATATTGGTCTTGCCTTTCGTACGAGGGCCGAGCGACGCAGGATCAGGTAGCAGGGTCTTTAAAAATTGAATTGGAATTATTTTCACGCCGTTATGCTCGACCTCGTCGATACGCAGCATGCCGACGTTTTCTAGGCATTTCATGTGCGTGAGGTAGCTCTGTCCGAATGTCATGAAAAAGCGGATTCGCTTTAGCCCTTTGATGTTTTTAACGAGGCTTTCTAGCTCCTCGTGATAAAGTAGGTAGCTATCTTTGACGCCGACTTTCGGGTAGTCCCATTTGAACATTATCTCCATCGGCTTGGTCTCTTTCCACTCGCCGCGCTCCCAATAGCGGCCCTTTGCGCTAACTTCGCGCAGGTTGATTTCGGGATTGAAATTCGTCGCGAACGGGTAGCCGTGATCGCCTGCGTTGCAGTCTAAGATGTCGATCTCGTGGATCTCATCAAAGAGATTTTGCTGTGCGTAGGCGCAAAATACGTTCGTCACGCCTGGATCAAAGCCGCTTCCCAGCAGTGCCATCGTGTTTGCGGCTTTAAACTCGCCGTCCTTTGCCCACTGCAGCTTGTATTCAAATTTAGCGGTGTCGGGGTGC
Organism: uncultured Campylobacter sp.; assembly: GCF_905373215.1. Lineage (GTDB taxonomy): Bacteria > Campylobacterota > Campylobacteria > Campylobacterales > Campylobacteraceae > Campylobacter_B. The sequence continues at coordinate 12,154 of NZ_CAJPRT010000004.1, read as the reverse complement.
TCGTAGTTTGCGGTGTCGATGTAGGGGATACCGGCGCGAGAGCACGCATCCATAAGCGTTAGGTCCTGGTACGGCAGCGCGACGTTTAGTAACAGCTCGGCGTCCGTTTTTTTGATTAAATTTACGACCGCATCGGTGTCGTCCGCATCGATCTGGGCGGTATCGATCTGCACGCCTAGGCGGTCTTTGATAAATTTAGCGATCGCGTCGCACTTGCTTTTAGTGCGGCTCGCAAGGGTGATTTTTGTAAAAATGTCCGCGTTCATCGCGCATTTTACGGTCGCGACTTGGCTCACGCCGCCTGCGCCTATGATTAAGATATTTGACATTTTGACTCCTTTAAATTTTAAATTTAGCTGCAATTTTAGCAAATTTAAGATGAATTTTAAGAGGTGAGTGCGATTAATCATAGAGTTTGGTTGTAGCCGAGTGCGGAGCGCAAGCCAGCTCCAACAAAAACGCCAAAAGCAGCATGCGCTAAAATTTTACGCAGATAGCGGCATGCCGATTGACGGCGGCACGAGATTAAATTTACCACATTAAATTTACCGCTTTGTATCGCGCGATAAAATTTTAAGCTTTAAAGGGCTAGTTTAAATTTAACATCCCGCAGCGAAGCGCGGATAATTAAAATTTAAAGTTCATTCGCTTCGCCGCTAAAATTTATCGCGCTTATTTTCTAGGCGCACGGCAAAACCGTATACCGCGGCTAAATTTAACGCTTTAGCGAACAGCGATTTAAAAAGTAGCAAGCGGGGCAAAATCCCGTGACGCCCACGATAAAGGGCACGAGTCCGACCAGCCCCCACCAGCTGCCAAACAACGGCTTTCGCGATCATTATCGCTAGTCCGATCAGCGCTCTTATTATCCTAGTTTTTTACTTAGCATTGCGTCTTCACTTCTTTGTTTTTACATTTTACACGTATTAATGCTTAAAATTTTTAAAGTAAGCAATGGCAGCAAACCGCCACCTAGCGTATCATCTTTGAACCCGCCCTCCTATATACGCGCCTTGGTTAAATTCGGCTTTGTTTAATTATCTTTTCTTTTGCATAAAAGTGCAATCCGACAAAATTTATGTGCCTAAGGAGCAAAATTTATGCAAGCTCGATTTAAAATTTTGACGAATGTAAAGCAAGGCGAACTCAAACGCTGGCGGTAACGCGGCGAAATTTATATAAGCTTCAAATTTGGAATTACGATAAATTTAACCGAGAAGAATTCTATCGTTGCAGAAAGTTTGTCTAAATTTAGCTCGCCGCGTGTTTTAGGGTTTAAATTCAGACGCTGCAGCAAAAAAGCGTAGTGCGATATTTAGGATCTAGGCAGCATCGATCTCGCGCCGTACCGCCAAAATCAGATTTCGTAGCGATAAATTTTACCGAAATTTTCATCCAGATTGTAGCTAAACTCACCACCTGCGTAATAGATTGTCTCGCCGCTCTCCAGCTCGAAGCGCTGATACACGCGCAGCACGACCTCGTTTTCGCTGATGCCTTGGACATGGATAAAAATATCGCTCTTTCTGCCCGCGGTCATCGCCATTTGGTAGAGCTGATTAAATAGCGCGTATTCCGGATCTTTCTCGGCATCCTCTTGGGATAAAAAGCCCTCCAGTACTCCCAGCATCTCCGCGCGAAATTCCGTCCTGGCGCGCGCATAGGCGTTTTGGATATTTTCGATCTGGTTGGTATCGAGTAAATTTAAAAGCGAATGTTTGCCCACGTAAAGCGTCGCGCTAGATGTGATTTTGCCATCCTTGTCGGTCACCAGTCGCAGAGCTTTCTCTACGCGCCACAAGGCCTCTTTTAGCTCGAGCCCGCTTTCAATTTCAATTTTCATCATAGATCCTTTATCAAGAGTGCGGAATTTTAGCGTGAAATTTTAAATTTTAAAGACAAACTTCGCGATCAGATACGCCATATATAGCATCAAAACTCCCACTAGCGCGTCGATTATACGCCATGCCCTACTGCTTGCAAAAAGCTTCGAAAGTGCCCTTGAGCCATATCCTAAGCCGAAAAACCACGCAAACGATACAAACATAACTCCCGCGTAAAACCACAGCTTTTGGGCATCTGCGATCGTAGCGCCGAGCGAGCCCACGACCACGACGGTGTCTAAATACACGTGCGGATTTAGAAGCGTCACCGCAAGGGCTTTGGCTACGACGGGCGCCAGCGGGCTATTTGCAGAGTTTTGAATCTTGGCAAAATGCGAGCCCTTATAGGCGCTAAAAAACGAGCTTAGCGCGTAGCAGAGCAGAAATATGATCCCGCCTATGCCTAAAATTTGGGTAAAAAGCGAGCCTTGCTTAAGAGCGCCACCGATTAAAAATATCCCTACGGCCGTAAATACGGCATCGCTTAGCGCACAGACCGTACAAACCGCCGCAACATGGTTTTTCGCAAGGCCTTGGGAGATGACAAAGATATTCTGCGCGCCGATAGCGACGATGAGCGAGAGCATTAGCGCGGCTCCTTGCAAGAAAATTCCGATCGGCAAGGAGTTCAAGACCGCGCCTGCCTACTTATTTTTACTTTCGCAGGCGGAGCTTTGCATCGCCGTATCGGCAGTATCAGAGCCGACTACCGCCGCACTTTCGGGCGCAGCGTCAGGCTCATTATCGCCCGCGGAAATTTTCGAGGCGGAATTCTCGGCGCCTATGAAATTTTCACCCGCGACGGCGCTATTTAAGGAAGCGGCATCATTCGGCGCAGCGAAGCTTTGTTCGTTTAAATTTGAAACGCCCTCTAAATTCTGCGCGTTGTTTAAATCAGCGGCGCCATTAGAATTTTGCATGGCGGAATCCTGCGTAGAGCGGGAATTTTCCGCGCCTGAATTTTTACCTAAATTTTTCTCTCCGCAGGAACTTTGCGCATCGAAATTTTGCGAAGCGGAATTCTCATCGCGAAAATTTTTAGCTTTAAAATTTTTGGCGTTACTCGCGCTTTTTTTAGAGCCCTTAGCGCCTTTGCGAGTCTTTGGAGCGGCTTGCTCTTCCTCAGAGCTTTGCGAAAGACCCGCTTTTTCGCGCAAAATTTTACTCAGCTCGTAGATCGAAATTTCAAAAGAGCCCGGCAGCGTGGCCTCTGTGTCGCTGTAAAATCGCAAAAAATTAAAGCGGTCCTGCGCTTGTGGCGTTTTTTTGAATACAAAATTTAAAAGCTCCGTTTTGTTTCTGCCCGCGACGAAGGTTTTTGTGCCTAAATTTGCGATGTCTTTATATTCGAAGCTCTCGGAATTTGCGCCGCGCACGATCGTAAAAGCATCCTCGCCGATCTGCAAATAATTTTTCGCGCCGAGTCTAAGCGCGCAAAAAAACGCGCAAAATGCCGCCACTACGGAAGCGAAAAGCGCCGCACCGCCAAAGCCCGCGTGGTAGCAATATCCGCTAGCGAGCGCCAAAATCGTCGATCCCGCCAGTGTCATCGCTACGGGCTTTTTATTCTCTTTTACTATCATCTTCCCTGCTTAATCATCTGTCTTATATATTCATAAATTTTAAAATTTAGCGCATCCATTACTGAGTCTTTAGAGCCCGGATTTTTGATGCTTTGGTAGTTGAGATTAGTTACGTAATCCTTCCACGCGCCCTTGTTTTTAACGCTTATGTAGAGGCTGATCTGCGAGTCGTAGAAATAATCTCTGTAATAATCGTCGTCGTACCAAGGATCGTAACCGAACGGCATCCCCCAGCCTACGCCCACGCCCGTATATCTATAATACCTGCCAAAGCCCATACCGAAGCTAAATCTCGGATTATCCCACGATCTACGCGAAAAATCCGCCTTGCGGAAGTAGTTGAGATTGCCACCGATTTGGACGTTCGCCGCGCTTTTATTTACGACCTTAAATCCGTCCGCACGCAGATGCTGAATCACTACCTGGGTTAAATTTGAATCCGTCGTCGAGGTATTGGTAAAATTTACGCTTATGAGCTTATCCTGCGGAAATTCCATAATGTGAAGCGGCTCGGAAGTGCGCACGATACCGCTATTTACGGGCACATTTTTAGAACAACCCGTAAAAATCAAAAACGCCGAAATGACCAAAAAAAGTGAAATTTTATTTTTCAAGGCAGATCCTTTCGCTTAAGATTTCAAATCCTAAATTTGAGTGATTGTAGCATAAATTTAAAATTTTAATGTCAGCAAGAAGCGATTTTTTGAAATAATCTAGTGGCAAATGGGTAGGTGCAGAATTTTCAAATAAAATTTTGCGCCGAGCGACCGCTAAATTTAAAGCCGTCGCTCGGTTGAAATTTCTGCGAAAAGAGGCGGAATTTTAAACCAAAGGCGTTTAAAATTCCATAATCTTATAGGCTCACGCCGCGCGTAAGCACGCGCTTGCGATAAACCTCCGAAACCCTAGACGCGTCGCCCACGATTAGAGCGTTCGTGCAACAGATCGCCGCGCACATCGGGACTTTGCCCTCCGCGATGCGGTTTTGGCCGTATTTATGTAGCTCTTCGTGCGAAAACGTAGGCTCCGGCCCGCCCGCACACATAGTGCACTTATCCATCGCGCCTTTGATACCGAAAGCTCCGTCTCTAGGGAATTGCGGAGCGCCGAACGGACACGCGTAGAGGCAGTATCCGCAGCCGATACATTTATCTTTGTCGTGTAAAACGACGCCGTCGGTTCTGATATAGAAGCATTGAACCGGGCAAACCTGCGCACAAGGCGCGTCGGTGCAGTGCTGGCAAGCGATAGAGCTTGAAACCTCCTGCCCCTCTATGCCCTCGTTTAAAGTGATAACCTTGCGCCTATTTATCTGCACGGGAACTTCGTGAGCCGAGCTGCAGGCTACCTGGCAACCATAGCAAGCGATGCAACGCTCGACATCGACGTAAAATTTTAATCTTGCCGGCATTTTATCTCCTTATGCTCTTTCTAGTCTGCAAAGACCGGCGTTAAATTCCGAAATTTGCGTATTTATGTCAAAGCCGTAGTTGGTAATCGTATTTGAGCTCTCGCCTCTGATATATGGCTTAGTGCCCTCAGGATAGCGCTCGCTTAGATCCTCGCCCTGGAAAATTCCCGCGAAGTTATACGGCATAACAATACGATCAGGCGTTACGGCGTGCGAATAGATGCACTTGACTTTGATCTTCGTGCCTTGCGGCGAATGAATCCACATCATCTCGCCATCTTTGATACCTTTATCAGCGGCAAGCTTAGGATTTACGTGCGCAAACATCTCCGGAGTAATCGCCGAAAGATACTTGCTCGTGCGCTCTATCATGCCTGCACCGCTTAAATTTACAAGCCTTAACGAGCTTACGATAGTAGGGAAGTCCTTGCTCCAATCCTGCTTTTTCTGCTCGGAGATAAATCTCGTAAAGACGCGGAAATTTCGTTTTTGATCCGCAAAGGTCGGATATTTCTCCACTAAATCCCATCTAGGCGAGTGGATCGGCTCGCGGTGCTTCGGAATTTGATCCGCAAACTGCCAAACCTTGGCTCTGGCTCTTGCGTTTCCGCAAGGACAAATTCCAAACTCGCGACATTTCTTAGCGATAATGCCGCTATAATCTGTGCTCCACGTAGGTCCCATCTTGGCTTTCTCTTCCTCGTTTAGCGTGATGCCTAAAACCTGCTCGATATTTGCCTTGGTAATCTCTGCATGTCCGCCTTGAATTTTTGAGCCAGGAAGGGTAATGCTCTCGTCGGCTAGCTGCGAAACGCCGTCGTGTTCTAAGCCGAAGCGGTTTCTAAATCCCATACCGCCGTCGGCATAAGGCTTAGTTACGTCGTAAAGAATCGGCGTGCCCGGGTGTTGCGTATCCCAGCAAGGCCATGGAAGCCCGTAATATTCGCCCTCTACTTCTCCGCCTATGCCGCGCAAAGTATCGGGATCAAATAGATGCCAATTTTTCTGTTGTCTGCGAAATCTAGCTGCGGTGCGTCCGTTATTTCCAATACTTTGAGTATTGCGTGCGATCTCATCGGTAGCGTCGTCAGGCCAAACAAAATCGTCTTTAACCTGCTTAAGCTCGCCATCAACGATGCCCATCTTCATGCCGCGAACATATTCGTCGTAAAAGCCGAATTTTTTCGCGAATAGAAACATTACCTCTTGATCCTCTTTGCTCTCAAATAGAGGCTTAACAATCTGAGTTCTCCACTGACCACTGCGGTTTGTAGCGCTTAGATGACCTTCGCTTTCAAACTGCGTAGCTACCGGCAAAACATAAATTCCATCCGGTCTATCGTTTAGAATCGCCACTTCGTTTAAGAATGGCTCGGCGACTACCAGCATATCGATCTTGCCTAGCGCTTCTTGAGTCTCGCGAACGTGAGCCATAGAAGTAATTCCTGTGCCTTGCACCCAAAGGACGCGGACGTTACCACTACTTAAAACGGGCTCGTTTTTCAAAACGCCCTGCCACCATTTAGATAGCGAAAAGCCCTTTTCGTTGCGCCAGTTTATCACATCTTGCTCGATGCTCGGATCGTAGTGAAAATACTCGGTAAAATTCGTACCAGGCACTTTTTCACCCTGCTTTTCGTGCGGCTGCTTAGTAGAGACGGCAAATCTTTTAATAAACTGTTCGTAATCTACGCCCCAGCCCTTGCAGAAGTGCTTCCAAGCGTTATCGGCTAACCCGTAATACGCAGGTAAGCTATCGGAGAGATTGCACATATCGGTAGCGCCCTGAACATTATCGTGACCTCTAAGGATGTTGCAGCCGCCGCCTGGCTTGCCCATATTGCCTAGTATGAGCTGCAAAAGAGCCAAAATTCTAGTATTCGAGCTGCCGATCGAGTGCTGCGTAATGCCTAGAGCCCAGCATAAAGTAGCGGGCTTTGTGGTAGCGAACATCCTCGTAAATTCTATCAGTTCCTCTTCTTTGCAGCCGGTGACATTGGCTACCTCTTTAGGATCCCACTTCTCAGCTTCCGCCTTGATCTCATCTACAGCGTAGGTTCTGGTTTTTATTAGTTCCTTATCTTCCCAGCCGTTTTTGAAGATTAGATGCAGCATTCCGTACACAAACGCTATATCAGTTCCCGGACGAATTCTAATATACATATCGGCCTTAGCCGCAGTTCTAGTAAAATTTGGATCGACGACGACGATTTTTGCGCCATTTCTATCGCGAGCTTGAAGAGCATGCTTCATAGCTCCCACTGGATTTGCAACCGCAGAATTCGCACCTATGAAAAGGATCATTTTAGAATTTTTCGCCATATCACCTACGTGATTAGTCATAGCTCCATAACCCCAAGTATTCGCCACACCGGCGACTGTTGCGCTATGTCAAATTCTGGCTACGTGGTCGTTGCTGTTTGTACCCCAAAAGGCTGCAAATTTCCTAAAATAATATGCTTGTTCGTTGCAAAATTTAGCCGAGCCCAGATACACTACGCTGTCCGGACCGTCCTCTTTGCGAACCTGAAGCATTTTATCGCCGATTTCATCAACGGCTTGTTCCCAACTGATGCGCTCCCACTTGCCGCCAACCTTTTTGAGCGGATATTTAAGACGCATTTTAGATTTGGTTAGATCTATTTGATCGATTCCTTTACAGCAGTGACTGCCCTGCGAGATCGGGTGATCTACTGCCATATCTTGGCGAATCCAGGTATTAGTGCTCTCATCCACTTGAGCCTCGATACCGCAGCCTACGGAACAGATCGAACATATCGTTCGCTTCATAACGGAACCTGGAAATGGGTTTTTGATCTCTTGCTCAGTAGCGGCTCTTAGCGTATTATTTTCGCCAAACGCGGCTACGCTGCTCGCTCCTAAAGCGGCGAGTTTCAAAAACGATCTCCTTCCGATCGCATTCTCACTCATGAAAATTCTCCTAGTAAGCTACTTTATAGTATTTTTTCCACGCTTCACTCTCCCAGTAAAGCACCTCTTTTTTCGGCGATTTGCCACGAACGGTATCGCCGTAATCCTGCTCGCTTTTCGCTAGAGCCTGCGATGCGGCAACGCCCACGGCACCTACCGCGCCGATTTTTAGAGATTTTTTAAGAAAATCTCTGCGTTTGTTCTCCATGGTTTTCCTTTGTGAAGAAATCGCTTTAAATCTTTTATTGTAGTAACGCCTGTTACAGGATTTAAGTCTAATGAATTATAACGAAAAGGCAGTGAGATGGAGATTAAATTTTAAGTTACTTTTTAAATTTTATTTAAAATTCAAAATATAAAGTTCTAACTAAAAAACTACTCGCAAAACTAGAGTTTGCGAGTTTAAAATTTAACCGAAATTCTGCTTTCGCGTTAAGATTTCCGTTAAAAATTTTATTTATCAATCCAGATCAAAAATATCTTCCGGATTGGTAAATTTATTTTGATAGCCGCCTTTTTTGATCGCTTCTTTAACGACGCTACGATCTTTCTTTTGCGGAGCGGCAAGCGCTAAAAGCGAGCGTTCTAGCGCAAAAAAGCTTCTCATTAGTGCGCCTAATGATTTGAAAAAATCCGCTCGCACATGCCCGCACAAAAGCTCGCTAAACTCATCCACAAAGCTATTGGTGACATTTGTAAAAAGCTCTAACGCCAGCGCTTCGCCGTCTTGTGCGCCGATGAAATTTTTAGCATATTGCGAGTTCGCAGCATTTTTGCCATCCTGCGAGTCCGTAAAATTTTTACTGCCATGCGAATCTGCAGAATTTTTTTCGTCTTGCGCCGTCAAGCTCGCGCTATTTGTGGAATTTTGCTCGTTTGTCACGGAATTTTGTCCGTTTAAAACTGCGCTATGTTTTGCAACCGCGTCGCGCAGCAGAGTTGAATGCAGGTAAAAAATAAATCCCACATAGTCCTCGCACTCCTTGCAAAGCTCCATATTGCGGCGAAATTTACTCTTTTTTAGTACGTCGATTACCGCGACACGCATACGCCCATCGTCGCGCCCCTCGTCGTAGAAGCTCGCACTCATCGGCACGTTGGCGTATGAAAAATCAAAAAGCACGGAATTTTGCTCGCTTTTAAACGCCGCAAAGTCGAATTTCGCTAAATTTTGAAATTCCGCCTCATCACTAGGCACGATGGGTGAGCTGCGTAAAAACTCCAGCTGCTGCTGCCAGCACTTAAATTTCGTATCTGTTTCATAGAAAAAAAACGGAATTGCAAAAAATTCGTAGTAGTAGCTTCTTGCTTGAAGTAGATTCGCATCCATTACATTGCCCCTTTTCTAGCATCTTCTATCTGCTTTTTTATCATTATTTTCGCTTTGCAATCGCCGCAGCAAAAAAGTGTCTTCATCTTTTCAGGCTCGTTTGCAAAATGCGCGCCCATCATATCCGCGATCTTCATCACGGCTTTGCTCGTCGCAAATTCCTTCCCGCATTCAATGCACTTAAAAAGCTCATCTTTAGCTAGCATTTTGTAATTAAAAAATCCTGGCTCAAGCTCCACGCCGCAAGGCTCAAGCTCGATCGTATCCTTTTCGGCGCAGCTTAGCACGCAGTAGTTACACGTCGTGCAAAGCGAAGCGTTGAGCTTAATCGAGTTGTCGCTGTTGTCGGCATACAGCGCGCCGGTATTACAGGCACCCACGCAGCTAAGGCAGAGCGTGCAGCTTGCTTCGTTTATGCTTACTTTGCCAAATTTTAGTAACTCTCCACTTTTTACGACGCCGAAGCTGCCCTCGCCGACCATTGCGCTTACGCGTTTGGAAAAAATTTCTTTCTTGCTAAGACCCTGCTCGTTTAGGCTAAACGCCCACAGCTGAGAGCTTTGCGCCCACTTTAGCGCCTCTTGTAGCTCGATTAAATTTCGCGCTAAAAATACCGCGTCCTTGCCATAGATCGCGCGCGAAATTCCATTGATAAGCTCCACCGCTTCGCGCGTGCCCTCGCCCACGTCTGCGCCGTAAACGATCACGCTCGAGCCGCTTTCCTGCATAGCGCTTAGCAAATTTGCCTCATCTATTTGCTTGCTTCCAAAAATTCCAAACGGTAACACGCCGCACGGAAGCTGCACTGCAGGTGCGGATACGATTTCGCTCTCTGCGATGAGAAGCGGAATTTTGCCTGCATAGAGCTTTGCGATCTCGCCAAATACGCTTTGAGGCAGCTTGGCAAATTTCAGCGCGCCGCTAGGGCAGACGCTTACGCACGCGCCACAGCCTATACAGTCGATGTGCGAAAACACGAGCTCGCGCTTTTCGTCGTTTTTCAAAATCGCTACTGTGGGGCAAACCTCCACGCATGGCGCGCGCAACTCATTTCGCCTGCCTTGATACTGGCAGATCGCAGGATCAAAGATCGTGGAATTCTTATAATGATAAACTGGGCTTTTGGAATTTAAAATTTCTAAAATTTCATCGTCTTTTAGCCCCGAGATCTCGTAGCAGCCGCTTTGTCGCAATTGATAGGGCGCCGCGCCGCTAATCAAGAAAAAATCCGCCTCAGTCTCAACCTCATCCCGCTCGCTTAAAATCGTAACCGCAAGATCGCCAATCTCGCCGTAGACGAACTTAATCTCGGCTCTGCTTAACGCGATCACCTTAAATCCATGCCGCCTAAGTAGTCTCACAAGCCCCTCTCGCGGCTCGTCGCAGGCAAGAATCACGTTTTTGCCGACGGGCTTTTGATAGTCACTATCTAGCGCACCGTCGAAGGCGATATCCTTGGCGCGATACAAAATATCTATGTTTTTAGCGATTTGCAGCGGCTCATCTGCGGAATTTTCTATATAAAAATTTATCTCGGGCGCATAAATTTGCGCTTTTAATCTCGGCGAATTCGCAACGATAAATTCCTCATTTTTCGCCCCCTCTTCATCGCCGCAAATTTCGATATCATCGCTTAAGACGACATCCTTTAGCCCCGCGGCGTAAAATCCATGTTCTTTCATAATCTATCCTAAATTGATAATTAGGCGGGTTTTACTCTTATTTTCTAAACAGCTTTTAAATTCTGCACTTAAAGTAAATCGAATTTAAATTAATAATTTTATAGATAAAGCAAAATCAAAGCTTTAAATGATAAAATCGCCTAAATTTTAAGGCATCGGGGTCGCAATGCAACGAATCAAACTACCAAAAATCGACAAAATCGCAAACGCGCAGGAGTTTCAAAACTGCCTCCGCCCGCAAATCATCAAAATCGCGCAAGAGCTCATTGAAGAGGCACGCAGGGAGGCGCTGCAAGGAGGCGAGCTCGCAAGCGAAAGCGAGATCATCGCGCGCATCAAATCGCGCTACGAAAAATTTCAAAATCTAAGCCTTAAGCCGCTCATCAACGCAACCGGCGTCGTGCTGCACACAAACCTCGGCCGCAGCGTCATCAGCGCAGAAATTTTAGCCCGCGCGCACAAGATCGTCACCTCGTATTCAAATTTAGAATACGACCTATCCGAGGGCGCGCGCGGCAACAGATACGACTACATAGCGCTTTTGTGTAGCGAGCTCTTCGGCGCGCAGGACGCGCTCGTGGTCAATAACAACGCTGCGGCGGTATTTTTGGTGCTAAATACCTTCGCGCGCGGATGCGAAGTCGTGGTAAGCCGCGGCGAGCTAGTCGAGATCGGAGGGAGCTTTCGGGTAAGCGAAGTGATGGCAAACTCTGGCGCAAAGCTTGTGGAGATCGGCACTACGAACAAAACCAAGCCGGACGATTACGAAGAGGCGATCAGTGAAAACACGGCGATCTTGATGAAGGTGCACCGCTCAAATTTTAAAATTTCGGGCTTTAGCTCGAGCGTAAGCGCTGCTGAGGTTGCGGCCTTAGCGCGAAAAGCGACGCGCAAAAAAGAGGAATTTTTAGCGCTTAGAGCGGCAAGCTTTAAAAATTTAGAAAATCTTTGCGGCGGCTCGTCGGATGCGACGGGCGAAATTTTAAATTCCGCGCCGAATGATCTAAACCTAGCGGCAGGTTCTGCGAATGCCCTAAATTTAAATAGCGGCGAGCCGTCCGAAAGGAGCGAGTGTTTTTATGAAGGCGATGAGAGCGAAATCTCCGCTAAAGCTTCTAAAATTTACTCCGCAAAATTTAGCATGAAAAAAGAGGACAATTTTAACGAGATAATCGATTATTACGATCTTGGAAGTGGCTACGCGAGCGAGCTAGGGTTTGGACTAGGCAAAAGCGAGCCGGCAATTTTTGATCTTTTAAAAAGCGGCGTGCGGCTGCTTAGCTTTAGCGGCGACAAGCTTTTCGGCTCCGTGCAGTGCGGCATCATCCTAGGGG